>JAYWBA010000070.1:0-17270 GCA_043781915.1 Saprospiraceae bacterium | reverse complement strand
TGTCCGATGGAAGGTTTTAACACTGACGAATTTGATAAAATTTTGGGGTTAGATAAAATAGGGCAAACTTCAGTAGTAATTTTACCTATAGGTTTCAGAGCAGAAACAGATACTACTTCTCATTATGCAAAAGTTAGAAAGCCAAAAGAAGAAATGTTCAATATTGTAGCTTAAACTGATTTATAAAATAAATGCACCATTCAAAAAGGTGCATTTATTTTCTTCTCACTCGCTCTTCCTTACAGCCTCTTGGTGTTTCCAAAGTTCTTTAAACGTTGGGCTATTTTCTTTAAGGTTTGCAAAAGTCCCTTCATCAATAATTCTCCCTTGTTTCATAATATACACATAATCGAAAAAAACGAGCAAATGCAAACGGTGAAGCGTTGAAACAACGGTTTTATCTTTAAAAGCTTCCAACAGATTTTTATAAATTTCATACTCCGTTTTAGCATCAACGCTGCTCGTTGGTTCATCGAGTAAAACAATCGTACTGAGTTGCGCGGCTAAAATACCGCGCGCCAACGCCAAACGCTGTTTCTGTCCACCCGATAGATTTACTCCTTTTTCTTGAATATGCGATGCTTTTCCATTGGGTAATTGCGCAATTATTTCTGTAACATTGGCAGTTTCGCAAGCTGAATCAACTGTTTTTTCATCGTAAGGTAAACCGAGTGTCAAGTTATGTTCAATGGTATTATCAAAAATTTCTGGCTCTTGTGGGAATAGAGTTACTGTATTACCTAAAGTATTCCAATTGGGAATATTTTTTTCATCAACAACGAGTTGAGTAGAATCTTCAGGTATATACAAACCACGCAACAGAGCCAAAACCGTACTTTTTCCACCACCACTTTCACCAATAATGGCAATGCGCCTACCTCGTTCTAAGTTTAAATCAATATTGTGCAGGCTTTGTGCTTTTCGGGTTGTGTCGTATTCTTCATGATAGGAAAAACTCAAATCTTTGATGTCAATTTTCTTCCAATTTTGAGGTAATTCACTCGATGTGTTCGTTTTGTTAAGTGCATTGTACGTTTCTGTTATATCCTTCGATGCGTTTACGCTTGTATTGAGCTGAATGATATTGGTGTACTGCCAACCCACATCGTGAAAAACGCTTGTGAACTCATTGATATAGCCTAATAAAATAATTAAACTACCAATATCAACGTGTTTACTCTGGCTAAAATTCTGATATACATAACCCAATGCTACAATAGCGTAAATAGATGCTACCAAAATATCGGCTACAAACCATTTCCACTCATTAATGTAGATATTTTTTTTATACGCAGGAAAAATAGCGCGCACTTTCTGGTATAAACCGTTTTCCATACTTTTTTCTAAACGAAGCGTAATAACAGTTCTGATATTAGCTATACTATCGAACAAAGTTGCACTCACTTCGTGCTCCGCTTCATTAACTTCGTCGAGCGTTTTTATGTACGGTACATCAAACTTAAATAAAACCCAAATGGTAAAAACGCCTAGAATTAACCCTATTCCGCCAAATAATGGTGAAAAATAAATCATGGCAGCCAAAGCAATAAAAAATTTTGAGAACGTATGAAAAAACATAAATCCATCTTCAAAAAAATTTTTAAGCGCTTCGTAGCTTTTTCTAATCCTGTTAATCGTCGCACCGCTATGATTATCAGTATGCCAAGCAGCAGGTAAATGCAGCACTTGGTGATATTTTTCCTGTAAAAAGTTTTGACTTAAATTAAAAGCGAGTGTACGTTCTAAAATGCGAGCGGGTCCATGAAAAAACCATTCGAGCAACTTCAAACCCATGTAAATACCAATGTAAATCAGCAAGCTGTACCAAATGTGCGCCGTATTATTCTGTGCTTGATTTACAAACCAACCAAAAGCAATAGGGTAAACCGATTGCGATAAGTTGGCAATGGTAAACAGCACGTAAACTAAAATATAGGTGCGTTTTTCTGTACGTGCATAGTTCCAAGCTGTGCGCAACAGCGCGAAATAGTCGTTATTCATGGCGCGAAAATACGATTATTATCTCAAATTATGAATAACATCTGTTTTTCAACTTCATCCATCCAATCAGAAGCTATATCATTAATTTGGTCTTTTATCCCAATTATATCATCAAGTGAATTTACAGCTTCAGAATGAGCAGATTTTGAAAGTTTATCACCAGTCATCATATCATATATCAATGGATGATGCCAAAACTGAATGTTATTAAAATAGTTTTTCTCAGGCAGTAGCGAAGCTAAATAAACTTGCATCAGTGTAGATTCGAACAAATCCTCACCACGAACAATGCGATTAACACCGAAATGAATATCATCAATAATAGATGCAAGTTGATACGCCGGTTTTCCATTTTTTTGCCGCACAACAAAGTCATTTCCCAAGGTGTAAATTTGTTTTGCCCCATTTTCCAAATTGGATTCAATAGTCTTTGGCGTTTCTATTTTCAATCGCCACGCAACATTGGGTGTTTCGAAAGGGATATTTTTTGATGCGCAAGTGCATTGCGTCATTTCTCTATCTTTTCGCGAACAAACACAAGTGAATAAATGATTTGATTCTTTTAAAAAATGTAATGCCTCATTGTAAAGCGATAATCGCGTGAGTTGAGAATAGTTTTGGTAAAAATCGTCTGTATTTTTGGGTCCAATCTGGTATTCAATGCCTAAAATGTCTAATGTTCTAAAAATATCATCAATACAAACTGAGCGTGTTCTGTCGCTGTCTAAATCGTCGATGCGCAATAGAATTGGGGCATTTTCTTTTTTGGCTAACAAAGCGGTAAACATGAACGATGCTACATTGCCCAAATGTAAAAAGCCGCTGGGAGTTGGCGCAAAACGAAAAATTATTTTATTGGGCATTAATATTTAAGAATCGCTAATAGATTTATTGAAGCAGTAGTTATATTTGACATACCACTACTTTTTGTACAAATTTAACCTAAATTTTTTAAAAACTATAAATTTAAAAACAAACATGACGAACTCAGCGTTGTTAAAATAACTTTATTCAAAATTTTAGAAAATCGTTTTGAAATAAAAATAATCTTAAAAATTTATGAAAGTAGAATTTTCAGAAGTTAATGAAGCCGTGCGACAAGCTGCGCGCGATTTAGCGCAACAAGAATTAAAACCTGGTGTAATTGAACGCGATACACACATGAAATATCCGACTGAGCAAGTTAAAAAAATGGCGGAACTTGGTTTTCTTGGTATGATGGTTGAACCGAAATATGGTGGGGGCGGTATGGATACGCTGAGTTATGTAATGGCAATGGAAGAAATTTCTAAAGTGGATAATTCTTGCTCGGTCATTATGTCAGTGAATAATTCTTTAGTTTGTTGGGGGATTCAAGAATTTGGAACTGAAGCTCAAAAACAAAAATATTTGCCCAAATTAGCCAGCGGTGAATGGATTGGTTCGTTTTGTTTGAGTGAACCCGAAGCAGGAAGCGATGCAACATCGCAAAAAACAACGGCTGTCGATATGGGCGATTACTATTTAGTGAACGGCACAAAAAATTGGATAACCAATGGCGCTACTTCAAAAGTTCATTTAGTGATGGCGCAAACACATAAAGAGCTGAAACATCGTGGAATCAATTGTTTAATCATTGAAGCAGATATGCCTGGTGTAACCATCGGTGCAAAAGAAGATAAACTCGGCATACGGTCAAGCGATACGACAAGCATTATGTACACTGATGTAAAAGTGCCGAAAGAAAATAGAATTGGTGCTGATGGTTTTGGATTTAAATTCGCAATGAAAACGCTGGCTGGTGGCAGAATTGGTATTGCTGCTCAGGCACTTGGTATTGCAGCAGGTGCTTTTGAATTAGCAGTGGCTTACGCCAAACAACGTGAAGCATTCGGCAAACCTATATCTCAACACCAAGCGATTGCTTTTAAATTAGCAGACATGGCGACCGAAATCGAAGCAGCGCGTCTATTGGTGTATCGGGCTGCGATAATGAAAGATGAGCATCAAAATTATGATTCTGCAGCTGCCATGGCTAAATTATACGCATCGGATATAGCTATGAAACACACCGTTGAAGCAGTTCAAATTCTCGGTGGTTATGGTTTTGTGAAAGAATATCATGTTGAAAGATTGATGCGGGATGCTAAAATAACTCAAATTTACGAAGGCACGTCAGAAATTCAACGACTTGTCATTTCGCGGTCTATTTTAGATGGACAGTTATATACTCCGATAGTTAGACAATCGGAATTAACACATTAATTTAGTTTGAAAGTTTGGTAGAAATTTCAATACTTTGTAATTTTGTTTTCTTACAAAGCATTTTAAAATACCACTTTCATGAAATTAATCCAAACTTTTGTCATTTTCATACTGGCTTTAACACAAACTGACATAATATGCGAAGCTCAAGTTGTTGATAGCCATACACCCATTTGTGTTCCAATACAAGTTGACAACACCGCTTGCCTTTCAAATGCTGCTCGAGAAAGAATTATTGCCGAAAATAAGCAAAGTATTTTAGAGCTTACTCAAAAGGGGATTTTAAAACAACCCAATACTAATTTCAGAGCGCAGCCCGCATTTAACTGGCCAATTCAATTGGCTTCTACAGTTACAGACCCAGGTTTTTTTGGCATTTCAAATTATGTTGACCAAGATATAACTACTGCTATTCAAGATTATAATTGTGGTTCCCGAACTTACGATGGTCACAATGGAATAGATATGTTTACTTGGCCTTTTGCTTGGCAAAAAGTAACTAACAGCGAAGTAGAAATTTTAGCTGCCATCGCTGGAACGATAATCGGTAAAGTAGATGGCTTCGATGACCAGCACTGTTCGTGCGTAAATTACGATTGGAATGCTGTTTACATTCAACATTCTGATGGCACAGTAGCGTGGTATGGACACATGAAAAAAGGCACTACAACCTCTAAAAGCATTGGGCAAACAGTTTCTCAAGGCGAAAAACTTGGAATTGTGGGTAGTTCAGGTTGTTCATCAGCACCACATCTACATTTTGAAGTCTATCAGAATACAACTTATCAGCGTTCAAATTTGGTAGAGCCGTTTGGTGGCACTTGTAATACATTATCGAATGGAAACACGAGTTGGTGGGCAACAACTCAAAATTATCGTGTTCCAACGCTCAATAAAATAAGCACACACTATGGCGCACCCGTTTTAGGTTGTCCGACAGAAAATGAAGATCCAAAAATTCAAACCCGTTTTTTACCGGGTTCTACTGTCTATTTTGCAGCCTATTTTAGAGATTTATTACAGGGTCACACAATTAGTTGGAAGGTTTATAGTCCAAGTAATACATTGTTTCTAGACGTTTCAAATACAAACGCGCAAGATTATAATGCAGCTTACTACTATTATTATAACACTCTACCTCTTGGCAATATTGGCACTTGGCGATTTGAATTAACTTATCTCGGTCAAACTACCATCCAGAATTTTGAAGTGGTTACAAGTTTACCCGTCGAATTATTAAATTTTCAGGTTAAAAACACCAAAAATAGCAATATTCTCAGTTGGCAAACTGCTTCTGAAACTAATTTTTCTCACTTTGATATTGAAAAGAGTATTGACGGAATTTATTTTGAAAAGATTGGTGAAGTAAAAGGGCGGGGTTTTGCTTCCAATTACGAATTTAATGATTTGAACCCGATGGAAAACATCAATTACTACAGGTTAAGAATGATTGATGTAGATTCAAAATCAGATTTCTCTAAAATTATTAGTCAGTCTTCAGCCAAGAAGATTAAAATATTTCCTAACCCTACTTCTAATATCTTGTCAGTTTTGACTAATGAAACGATACCAATTAACGTCCTCATCACAGACGGATTGGGAAGAACGGTTGTTGAAACAGTTATTCAAAACAATAAGTTAGAGTTTGATGTTTCTAATTTACCAAACGGAGTTTATTTAGTAGAAATAAAAACCATTGGTCAGGTTATGAGAGATAAGTTTTTAAAAAACTAATTTTGTTATTATTTATCAAATAGAAAGTTTCCATCTATAATTCGCAGATATACTAGCAGATATACTAGCAGATGAACTACGATTAAATTTGCGGAACAAAGAGTTAATTTAACCACTAAGTCCAAAAATTATAACACAAAGTATCCTATGTGTTTGTCAAACTTATTGAACTTTGCGTTTTACTTTGCGTTCCTTGTGAGAAATACAGTTCAAGTTGTTTATTCCCAATTTCTTATTCCTAAAATCTATGCGTCTATCAGTCACCCGTAAAGCCCACTTTAATGCCGCACACCGTCTAAACAATCCTAATTGGAGCGAAGAAAAAAATAAAGAAGTCTTTGGTTTATGCAATAGCCCTAACTATCACGGACATAATTACGACTTAGAAGTAACTATTACTGGTTTAATTGACGAGCAAACTGGTTATGTTTACGATTTAGGTTATTTAGCACAGCTGATAAAAATTCATGTCGAGGGGGCTTTCGATCATAAAAATTTGAATCTAGATACCGAGGAATTTAAAAGTGTTATACCATCAGCAGAAAATATTGCCTTAGCAATTCATAAAAAACTACGGCCTTATATTGATTTAAGTTACGATATTCATATCAGATTGTATGAAACTCAACGTAATTTTGTAGATTATCCAGCCTTATATTAATCTTGGTTAAAATCGTATGAATATTTTAATCTGTTTAATCATAGTCAAAACATTATGACACAAAAACTTCGCTACATAAAACGTAAGCTTATCACATCAGATAAAGAATTAGGGTTCGGCACACTTTCTAATGACAAGCAAACTCGACTTATAAATAAAGACGGGACTTACAACTATGTCAGAAAGGGGTTACCGTTTAGCGAAACGTTCAATATTTATCATAAATTAATCGAGTCAAGTACCTTACAAATAATATCGGTCATTTTTGGATGGTACTTGGCAATGAATTTTATTTTTGTAAGTTTGTATTATGCGGCTGGTATTGAAGGAATCAATGGCATGAAACATGGTTCAACTTTAGAAGAATTCTGGGAAGTTTATTTTTTTTCTGCTCAAACACTTACAACCGTAGGTTATGGTCGTGTTAATCCGATGGGGGCACTAACTGGTGCTATAACTTCTTTAGAAGCTCTTGTGGGATTAATGAGTTTTGCCATTATAACTGGCTTGCTCTTCGCGCGTTTTTCTAAAGCGCCTTCCATGATTTTATTCAGTAAAAATGGATTAATTGCGCCGTTTAACTGGAATGGAAAAGATATACCCGCTTTTATGTTCCGAACAGCTAATAGGCTGAGTACAAATTTAATGAATATGAAAGCACAAGTTTCGCTGCGTATTTTAGAGGCAGATGAACAGGGTGAGCTAAAAATTAAATTTTATGGATTAACTTTAGAAAGAGAGACAATTACTTTTTTTCCAAGCAACTGGACAATTGTTCACCCAATTGATGAGAATAGTCCGCTTTATGGATTATCTAAAGAAGAAATGGAAATTGCTAAACCCGAATTTTTAGTTATTTTAAACGGTTTTGATGAAACTTTCGATCAAAATATTTTTGAAAGAACATCGTATAGTTATAACGATTTAATTTGGGGAGCTAAATTTGTAAAAATTTTTGATTTTAATGAAAATGGACAAGGAGTAGTTGATTTGGGTAAAATAAATAATTATGAGACAAAGGATATTGACCATTTATTCTCGCAGTTGCTCACAGAAGCGTAAGAAACTATTTAAACTTTCTGTTTCAGGAAAGTTAAACAGCTTCTAAAAAACAAATGCCGCTCTCAGTAAAGAGAGCAGGCATCCGAAATAAACGCTAACCTGAACAAGCTGTAAGGGTAGGATTCGAACCTACACGAAGAAGTTAGCATGGTGACAAATTTGCGCGCTTGGTGGTCAACCCCAATGTATCACCCGTTTATCCTTTGATCTTCACCCCCGAGACAAGAGGGTATGTCTGCCAATTTCATCACCTCACAATGACTAATTTTTTAAATACGATACAAATTTACTTATTTTTATAAAAGAAATTCAAATTTTTTGAAACAAATTTATCTACATTCTTAATTATTTATGAAATTCATAAAAAAACGAGATAAAATTATTAAATTTTTAAATTTGTATTGCCATATATGATGTTTTTTAAAAAAAAATTATTAATAGTTTAATACCATTAATTAGGTAAAAATTATGCCAAACTCTTTAATAAATTGGTTCTTCCGCCTTTTTAGCGCAAAATTAAAAACTATGAATTAAATTGTACAAAAATCAATTTAAAACCTTGGTTTATTAAAAATTTTTAACTGTCAAAATTTTTTTTTACGCTAAAAGTACGGATAAACCAATAAATTTATAAAACGTAAATAAGTCATTTTTTGCTAAAAAAATTCAAATCTCAAATCTATCCCGTACTTTCTAAAAGTATCTCTTTGGAAAGTTATTGCTGTATATCTTTTCAAAATATTGATAAAAAGTTCGCAAATTTTGATTTAAGAACCTTTTATGGGCTAGAAAATTATGTTGGAAAAGTTTTAACAATCCATTCTGCCACGGTTGCTGAGGGCGGCTATGGCGAAGTTCGGAATTTGTATGATAATAGCGTGCATTTTACAAAAACGGAAGAAGAGCCTCGAAACATACATCTCGGTGTTGACCTTTGGGCAAAAGCGCTAACACCCATTTTTGCTCCGCTCGATGGCAAAATTCACAGTCAGAAATACAACGATAACCATTTAGATTATGGTGCTACCATCATTACAGAACATTTTTTCGACAATAAAACTTTTTTTATTTTATTCGGACATCTTTCTTTAAAGTCGCTTCAGAACAGAAAGGTAGGCGAAACATTTAATGCGGGTGAGCAATTAGCAACTCTTGGAATTCCAGAAGAAAACGGGGGTTGGCCCTCACATTTACATTTGCAAATAATAAATAATATCGGCGATTGGGTAGGTGATTATCCAGGTGTTGCTAAAAAAAGTGAAGCGAAATTTTATTTAAAAAATTCACCAAATCCCAATTTTTTAATTCATCCTGATAAATATTAGCTCATAAAGTTAAATTTAGTATCTGTTAAGCACATTATAAATACATCCAATACTATAATGTGCGTACTTTAGCACGTATTTTATAGCTTGATATGAATTCAGAACTCATTTATACGTCGTTACTACAATCCAAAAAAGATAAAATAAAAAAATTAGCCATCCTCATCGACCCCGACAGGATGCGTTTAGATAGATTAGAGCGCGTGGTAGAAAATGCTGTTATTGCTAATGCAGATTATTTTTTTCTGGGTGGCAGTTTAATAATTGACAATAGGATGGAGTATTGTATTGAAGCAATTCGGGCATCATCAAAAAAACCTATCATACTTTTTCCGAGCAGCCCTACCCAAATAAATGCTAAAGCCGACGCTATTTTATTTTTATCGCTCATTTCTGGTCGCAATCCCGATTATCTCATCGGTCAGCACGTTATAGCCGCGCCCGTGTTGCGCAAAACTAGCTTGGAAGTGCTTCCAACAGGTTATATGTTGGTAGATGGTGGAACACAGACAACTGCGTCTTATATTAGTAACACAACACCTTTACCCGCTCATAAAGATGAAATTGCTTTGTGTACTGCTTTAGCTGGCGAGTATTTAGGGTTAAAACTTTTATATCTCGATGCAGGTAGTGGTGCGAAAAATGCAGTTCCGACAACAATGATTGAAATGATAAACCTGAATATCAAAATTCCTATTATCATTGGTGGCGGAATTAGAACGCCACAACAGGCACATGCGAGTGCTCAAGCAGGTGCAGACATTATTGTTGTCGGTAACATTTTTGAAAAAAATCCCGAACTCGTAATTGAAATGACAGATGCTGTGCATAATTTAAATAGAAATGTTGTTACTGGTTAAAATTAAATCTTTCGTTCCGAATCATTCTAAATTAGACTAACTTTGCATTTTTAATTCTTTCACTATTTAATTCTTTAGTGTCTACACCACGCACAGTTGCATTTCACACATTAGGTTGTAAATTAAATTACAGCGAAACGTCGTCTATTCAAAGTTTGTTTGAAAAGCGCGGCTTTGGCGTAACCGATTTTGAAAACACTGCCGATGTTTATGTCATCAATACGTGTTCTGTGACCGATTTTGCTGACCAAAAATGCAGACAATTGGTGCGGCGCGTAATGCGGCAATCTCCAAATGGTTTAATAATTGTTGTAGGTTGCTATGCACAACTCAAGCCTGATGAAATTGCGAACATTGAAGGCGTAGATTTGGTGCTTGGTGCGAAAGAAAAATTTCAAATAGTAGATTACGTTGAGACTTTAAGCAAAAGTTCCGGCAAAGGTTGGGTGCAAGCAGGTGATATAAAAAATGCCAATATTTTCCACTCCGCTTTTTCTTTTGGCGATAGGACGCGCACTTTTTTAAAAATTCAAGATGGTTGCGATTATAAATGCAGCTTTTGCACCATTCCGTTAGCGCGTGGAGCGAGCAGGAGCGATACAGTCGAAAATATTGTCGCCCAAGCTCATAAAATTGCTGAACTGGGCGTAAAAGAAATAGTTCTCACAGGCGTTAATTCGGGCGATTACGGCAACGGCACAGAAGTTATTGAAGGCACAAGAGCTAAAAAAGAAGAGCTGTTTATTGATCTGATTCAAGCACTCGACAAAGTGGAATCTATTCCAAGATTTCGTGTATCGAGCATAGAGCCAAATTTATTAACGGATGAAATTATTGCCTTTATTTCGCAAAGCGAACGATTTGTGCCGCATTTTCATATTCCATTGCAATCGGGTAACGATAAACAGTTGGCGCAAATGCGTCGCCGCTATAAACGCGATTTATACGAACACAAAATTGAAACAATCAAAAAATATATGCCACATGCATGTATCGGAGTTGATGTGATTGTTGGTTTCCCTGGTGAGACTGATGCAGATTTTAATGAATCTTATAATTTTATTGAAAGCCTTGATGTGAGTTATTTGCACCCGTTCACATATTCTGAACGACCAAATACTTTAGCCATTGAAATGTCGGATGTAGTGCCTATGAATAAACGCCGCATCCGCAACGAACGCTTACAACACCTTTCAGCAGAAAAGAAAAAAATATTCTACAACGCGCATCTCGGCGAAGTGCGACCCGTGCTACTCGAAAACTCTAAAAACCCTACCCTATTCACTGGCTTTACAGATAATTATATCAAGGTTTTTGTGCCACGCGAAAATCATTCTATAAATACGATACTGCCTGTTCAACTGTCTGAACTCAATGCTGAGGCGGAGATGAGTGGGTTGATTGTACAATACGAATTTACATGTTAATTTGAAATTTTTTGTTCTAAAAGCCCTAAAAAAAACGATTTCACAAAGTTTATTTCGGTTTCTCAAAAATTGTAGCTTCTCTACAATAAAATAAATTTGCAAATATGAAAACAATTTATTTATATTTGCATGTATAAAATTTTATTTTTTGAAGGAGCGTTACAGTGAATTAAAACATTTGTCGGAAATAAAATTTGGCTGGCATACGAGTCCATCCGATTCGAAAGATGCGATATATTTGCAAGCCAAATATTTCAATGAGTTCGGCGAACTTGTTAATACGCCCGATTCATTTGTTAGTGTTGACACTCAGAGCAGAAACTTTTTATTAATCGATGGCGATATTCTGCTTGCAGGTAAAGGTGCCAAAAATTTTGCTTGGTGTTATAGGAAAAAAAATTTAGGACCAGCCATTGCATCATCCATCTTTTTTATTATCCAACCTAATTCAGAAATAATTTATCCCGAATACTTAACCATCATTCTCAACTTACCCCAATCTCAAGTATATTTTCAACAATTTGGTGCAGGAAGTTCCATACAATCTATTCGCAAAAGCGATTTGGCTGATTTTAAAATTCCTTTAATTAGTTTAGAAAAACAGAAAAAAATTGTTGAGATGGCTCAATTACACCAAAGTGGTATTAAAATTCTCACCGAAATTATTAATAAAAAGAAACAACTTTACGCATCCATTTTAACACAACTCATACATTAAATTAATTCAATGGAAAAGAAATTAAGCCCCGACGAAATAAACAACATAGTTTGGAAAGCATGTGATACGTTTAGAAACGTGATTGACCCATCGCAGTATAAAGATTACATCCTAACGATGCTTTTTTTAAAATACGTTTCCGACTTGTACGAAGAGAAACAAAGTTTCTATCTAGAAAAATACAAGGGCGATGCTGAGCGTGTGCAACGCGCTTTACGCGTTGAACGCTTTAATGTGCCAGAAAACAGTACGTTTAATTATTTATACAATAATCGCGACCAACCGAATGTGGGTGAACTGATTAATATTGCTTTAGATGGATTAGAGCAAGAAAATCGCAGCAAGCTCGAAGGTGTTTTTAGAAATATCGACTTTAACAGCGAAAGCAATTTGGGTAAAACGCGCGATAGAAACCGCATTTTAAAAAATCTATTGGTCGATTTTTCCGCTTTGAATTTAAAACCCTCTCATTTAGAAGATGGCGACGTGATTGGCGATGTGTATGAATATTTGATTGATAGATTTGCGAGCGATGCAGGTAAAAAAGCGGGTGAGTTTTATACCCCCAAACAAATTTCTGCGCTTTTAGCAAAACTCATTGCGCCACAACCTGGCGATAGAATTTGCGACCCAACGTGTGGTTCGGGTTCGTTGTTGGTGCGGGTTGCTAAAGAAGTGGGCAACGAAAATTTTTCGCTGTTTGGTCAAGAAATGAATGGTTCTACGTGGGCATTGTGCCGCATGAATTTGTTTTTACACCAAATGGATAACGCGCAAATTGAATGGGGTGATACGCTCAATAATCCGAAACTGATTGAAGGCGACACCCTCACTAAGTTTAATATTGTTGTCGCCAATCCACCTTTTTCATTCGATAAATGGGGTGCTGAAGAAGCGAGCAGCGATTCATTCAATCGCTATCACCGTGGCATTCCACCAAAAAGCAAAGGCGATTACGCTTTCATCACGCACATGATTGAAACGACTTACACCGATACAGGTCGCGTGGGAGTAATTGTGCCGCATGGTGTATTGTTTCGCGGTGCGAGTGAAGGGAAAATTAGACAGCAGTTTATAGAAGAAAATTTGCTTGAAGCCGTTGTGGGTTTACCCGCTAATTTGTTTTTTGGAACAGGCATTCCCGCTGCTATTCTCATTTTTAACCGCGCAAAAGGCAATAACACAGACGTTTTATTTATTGATGCGAGTCGTGAATTCGAATCGGGTAAAAACCAAAACCGACTCAGCGAAGCGAATATGGAACATATAGTGAGTACATACAAAAATTTTAAATCGGCTGAACCACTTGCAACTGCTACTGGAAATATTATTGAAGAAAAATACGCCTACCGCGCAACGCGCAGCGAAATGGCGGAAAACGAATTTAATCTCAACATTCCGCGCTATGTCGATACGTTCGAAGAAGAAGCGCCGATTGATATTGCCGAAACGCAAATCGAAATTCATAAACTCAAATTAGAACTCGCTGTATTAGAGCAGGAAATGGAAAATTATTTGAAGGAATTAGGGTTTTAGATTAAACCTCGTAGGTTTTAAAAACCTACGAGGTTTTACACACTTTAAATTTAGAATTTATGCAGTCAATATTACATAAAATAGAAGCTCTCGAAAGCGAACTCAAAGCATTACAACCTTTGAAAGCCGAATACCAACGCGCATTCGATGAAAAAATACGCCTCGAATTTAACTACAACTCGAACCATATTGAAGGCAATACTTTAAGCTATGTAGAAACAAAAGCGTTGATTTTAAAAGACATTGCGCCAAGTGTTGGCA
Source organism: Saprospiraceae bacterium (assembly GCA_043781915.1). Classification (GTDB taxonomy): domain Bacteria; phylum Bacteroidota; class Bacteroidia; order Chitinophagales; family Saprospiraceae; genus JAAFJT01. The sequence goes on along the minus strand of JAYWBA010000070.1, from coordinate 3,441 downwards.
CGCATACGCTGCGAGAGTTGGAAGAAATGAAAGCACACGATGTGACGTATGCACTCATTCAAGAATACGCTGCCGACAAAGAAAAACAGTTGACGGAAACGGATTTAAAGTTTTTGCACCACGTCTTGCTTGTTCGACCGTATTACGGTGATGCCATTGATTCTTTAGGGCAGCCAACGAAACGACTACTCGAAGTAGGCGATTACAAAAAAATGCCGAACTCGGTGCGTTTACAAAACGGTGAAATACATCATTACGCCGCACCTTTTGAAACACCTGCTATGATGACAGAACTGTTCTCTTGGTATCAAGCTGAAGAAACCAAAAACGAAACGCATCCTATTATTTTAGCTGCGCTGCTGCATTATAAATTTGTAAAAATTCATCCGTTCGATGATGGCAACGGTCGCATGGCACGCTTAATTATGAATTACGTTTTACTTAAACACTATTTTCCTCCTGTTGTAGTGAAAAGTACGAATAAAAAAAACTACTACCTCACATTGGATTTAGCAGATAATGGAGATACAAAGCCTTTTATAAATTATATTGCCGAGCAATTGGTTTGGAGTTTAGAGCTAAATATTAAAGCGGCGAAGGGTGAAAGCGTGGAAGAACCTGAGGATACTACAAAAGAGTTCATAGTTTGGAAAAAAAATACTTTAGCTAAAAAAGAGCCTGCTTTGCATCGAAGCACAGAAGTTGTTCGCGCATTATATCTTGAAGGCGGCATTAAAACTTTGTTTGAAAATTTCCATAACGCTATACAAATCACATTCGATTTATTTCACAACTTCAGAAGAAATGAATCTTTTAACAATGGCAATATTTCCTCGAAAGGAACTATTGAAGAAATTGTGACACATGCGAACAAAATATCAATATGGGGAGAAGACGGAAATAGTTTTCAAATGTATTCAGGTGCTGATAGTTGGTATGACTTCGGCGTAAATTATTACCTCGATGAATTTCTAAGGTCTGAAAATCATTTCACTCTACACACTTGGTTAAAAGTGGTTTTAGAGGATTTTAAGTACAAGATATTTTTTAAAGAAGAACTATTAACTGAGAAGACTTACCGCGAATCTCTTAGCGAAGAAGAAATTACAACCCTCGTAAACCAATGCGCTAAAACCATTTTTGAAGAAATTAAAACCCAAGCAGCTAAATAAATGAGCCACAACAACGCGCACAAACAAGGTTATAAACAAACACCATTGGGTTGGATTCCTGAAGAGTGGAAAATAAAGGAATTTGAAAGCATTGCAACAATAATAATGGGTCAATCTCCCGAAGGAAAAACCTATAACCAAACAGGAGAAGGAGTTGCTTTAATTAATGGACCAACTGAATTTCAAGAACGTTTCCCAATTAAAAAACAGTGGACAACTTCACCAACAAAAATTTGTAAATCTGGAGATATTTTATTGTGTGTAAGAGGTAGTTCAACTGGAAGAATTAATATTTCTAACGATGAGTTTTGTATTGGGCGTGGTGTTGCAGCAATCCGTTCTAACGAAACCAATAATCATGTTTTCATTGAATCAGTTTTAAGTAATGTTGTAAATAAAATTCTTCGATTAACAACAGGTTCGACTTTTCCAAATATTGATAGTAGTTCTCTAAAAAGCATTAAGGTTTTAATCCCACCCCTCCCCGAGCAAAAAAAAATTGCCACTATTTTAAGCACTTGGGATGATGCCATTACAAAAACACAACAACTGATTGCGCAATTGCAACTACGCAATAAAGGGTTAATGCAAGAGTTGTTAACGGGCAAAAAAAGGTTGAAGGGGTTTGAGAACTTAGATTTAAATTATAGAATGATCAAATCTTTTTCAAGAGAGATTTCTTTGAAAAATAAAAATGATAGTGAACTCATTGTGCTATCCTGTACTAAGTATAACGGTTTAGTTCCTTCACTCGAATATTTCGGCAGAAAAATTTATAGTGATGATTTAACAACTTATAAAATTGTTCCCCAAAATTGTTTTGCCTACGCTACGAATCATATCGAAGAAGGTTCAATTGGATATCAATTAAAATTTAAAGAGGCATTAATTAGTCCGATGTACACAGTTTTCAAAACGGAAAAATCTGTGGATGACAGTTTTTTGTTTAAAGTTTTGAAGTCACACAATTCAATTCATCAATACCAAAAAAGAATGGAAGGTTCAATTGATAGAAGAGGTGGATTGAGATGGGATGAGTTTTCAAAAATTAAGGTTTACTTACCTTCAATTGAAGAACAGAAAGCTATCTCTGATTTATTAGACCGAGCAGTTTTGGAAGTTAATAAGTTCGAGCAAAAATTAGTAGCCTTGCAACTACAAAAAAAAGGTTTAATGCAAAAATTGTTGACTGGTGAGGTTCGTGTAAAAATTTAAAAAATATTTAAAGACAAAAAACATACTAACTTAATGAAGTATTTTCTTTTTATTGATGAAAGCGGAGATCACGGTTTAACAATGGTAAATCCAAATTTTCCCGTTTTTTTATTGTGCGGAATTATTATTTCAGCAGAAAATTACGAAATAATAGAGAATGAGGTTTCTAAGCTTAAAAAAAGTATTTGGGGCGAGAAAGATGTTTACTTTCATTCAAAGGATATCCGAAAATGTGAAAATGAATTTAAGGTGCTTTTCGATTTGGAGGTCAAGAAAAGATTTTATGAAGGTTTAAATTTAATACTTAGCAAAAACCATTATAGCATTATTGCTTCTGCGATTCGTAAAGATGAATACATTAAAAAGTTCGGCAAATTATCCGATGATGTTTATGAAATAGCACTCTCTTTTATAATTGAGAGATCAATATTCTATTTAGATGGCATAAAAACAGAAAAAAATGACTTGGAGATTATCATCGAAAAAAGAGGGAGAAAAGAAGATAAAAATTTGGAAGAACATTTTCAAAGGTTATTGTCGAGAGGAACGGGTTATGTAATTGCTGAACGATTAAATAATTATGGACTAGAAATATTTTTCAGAGGAAAAAAGGATAAAATATGTGGCTTAGAGGTTGCAGATTTAATTGCTTATCCAACTGCAAGATATGTTATTGAACCAAATAGAGCTAATCCAGCTTTTGATGTTTTTGAAAATAAGTTTTATACTAAAAACGGAAAGAGATATGGATTAAAAGTATTTCCATAAAAACAAAAAGCCCAACTTTCGTTGAGCTTCTTGCCGATCGGGAGACACCCCAGTCCATTTATCTTAAATAAAAATAAATTGTCGTAATTACAATGTATTAATATTAATGCAAAGTTACACTTTATAATTAAATAAACAAATTTTTAGCAGTTAAAATAGCAGTTAAAGTAGCAGTTAAAATAGCAGTTAAAATAGCAGTTAAAGTAGCAGTTAAAGTAGCAGTTAAAGTAGCAGTTAAAGTAGCAGTTAAAGTAGCAGTTAAAGTAGCAGTTAAAGTAGCAGTTAA
>JAYWBA010000069.1:0-2270 GCA_043781915.1 Saprospiraceae bacterium | reverse complement strand
CGGAAAATCACTCAATTGCAATTCGATAATTTAGAAGCTATTGAAACTTGGTGTGTCGAAAATCCTAAAACATTGGTACGTGCAAGTGTAATCACTCAAAACGTTTTAACACCCAGCGATTCTAAGCATCTACTTGAACAATTTCCGAATATAGTTCCACCACTCATTCCCATTTTTGTAAATTCCGACGATTCAGAACTTACAATGGATGCTCAAACTTTAAAGAGTACTGATATTCGAGATTTGTTCAAAAAATACTACGCTGAAAAAAATAATGGCGTTGCGCCGAATGCTGATATTTTGAATCTTTTTGAGGAAGTTTTGGCTACGGATGTTTAATCGCGAATATTTCTCACCAGGTTCACAAAGAAAACCACAAAGGTGCTGTGTTTAAATCCAAATATTTTCGGATAATTTTTCTTAAATTTGCATAATTTTATAAAAGGTTTAATAAATCTAAAAAATTAAGCAGATTGAATAATTTTCAATCATGCAGCGTAGGCAGGGACTTCTTGTTCCTGTCTACTTTTATTTTCTATTTTATTATAATTTGGATCAAAGGGGCAATTATTTTTGTACAGTGTATAAATCATTACCAATAATTTTCGCTGAACTGCTACATACCCTTTCATCTTAATTTTAGTTTTATCAAAAACCCTGTCATATAAATTTTTAAATACTCCTTCTTTCTTCTTAGCGCATAACGCTGGGAAATACAATGCCCTTCGAATATGCCCATTCCCTTTTTTAGAAATTTTTCCTGGCTTATCTATTGATTCACCACTCTGACATCGGACCACATCATAACCAGCATAAGAGACTACTTGTGATTTAGAAGTAAATAATGCAAACCCATTTGTTTCTGCAATGACCGTTGCTGCTGTTATTAATCCAACACCATGGATTGTACATACATTATCTAAACGCTCTTTTAATTCCTTATCTTCCTTAACTGTAGATTCAATATTTTTGTCTACTTCTTCTATCTGCTCATTAAGCAGTTTTATGATTTTTTCACCTCGCTTAACACTTTCTTTATTCGGACAATGGCTGTAGTCTTTGGCGTGTAACTGGTTACTGACAACTGTTTTTAAATCCATTAAATCCAGCCGTTCTCTGCAAAAACGTTTCAAAACCAACAAATTAGCACTTAAAGGAATCCATTGAAACGTTTCTCTCTCAATGGCATATTGTGCTAACATCTTTGAGTCTATCTTATCTGTTTTAGATTTATTTGGTAAACTCCTACCATAGGCAGTGGTTTCGTTCGGCAGACTCACTGCAACACGATAACCCTGTTCATGGAGAAAATAAGCCAAATTCTCATAATAAACGCCAGTAGCTTCCATCTGCAAAAACAACGGAACATCTGCCTTGCGATGCTGCTCTATCCATTTCTTTAATTCCTTTAAATCACCTTTCTTTAATTCAAATTTACGGGTAGAAATGATTCTAAACGGTTTACCAATTTGCTGTTGAGCAAAACATACATAAACCGAATCTTTTGAAACATCCATACCAACGCTTTGTTTTAAAACTGTCTCTTGAGATACTTTAACTGACTTAATAGATTTGGACATAAGATAAATTTTTAGGCTTCTAAGAAAAACTTAAAAGCTGATGAAAATAAAAAATGTAAAAAATCGGCGCGCAACCCCATCGTCAATACTCGTAGCTTATACTGCATGCATTCTCAAGAGAATGTGCTTAAGTGCTGTCCTGACTCTAAAGTGACGGAGTAGTAAGGAAAATCTTTGTGTCTACATAATACCGTCGCATTTGTTTGTTCACAAATTACCTCTTACTACCCGCCGATGTCCCAAAATTAAGAAAAATTATTGTACTTTTGTATCTTTCACAAACATACGAGTTCACGAAGTTCGATACTTAACTCCGTGAACTTAGTCGCTTCTTTGTGTTCGTTGTGTGAAACATTCTCTATTTTAGAAGTCCATCTTTTTAATCAAAAATTAATCAAAAAATATGAAATACATATTTAGCGCAATCACTTGCGCCCTATTTTCATTCAATTTACTTGCCCAGACAGTTGATACACTCAAAAACGTTGATTTAAACGAAGTGGAAATAAACGCTTCAAAAAATAAAGCCTTATTGTATCAACCTATTTCGATTACAAAAATCAGTGATATTGAAATAAAACGTGGTCAGGGTTTATTTCTCGATGATGCTATCAATGCAAATGTTCCAGGCGTTACAATGTCGCGTCGAACTGTTTCTGCCGACCAACAATTCAATATTCGTGGCTATGG
>JAYWBA010000068.1:0-6347 GCA_043781915.1 Saprospiraceae bacterium | reverse complement strand
TAAATGGCACCAAAAACGATGAAAATGTTGCCAATATCGAACATAATGGCATAGACTAAATTTTCTTTTCCGAACAAACCTTCAATAATCGGAAAGCCGAACAAACCCGTATTAAATCCACCTGTGCCCATTGTGAGTACGCCGCGCAATCTATTCGGGTATTTAGCAAACCAATACCAAGAAGCCAATAACATGATGACACCTAATACAATAGAGAAGATTGGAATCAATAACAGTGATGGCACTAATTTCACGCGCGCCGTTGAGATGAGCATCAAAGCAGGGAAAGTTGTGTGCATCAAAAATTTAGAAATTGTTTTACCTTCTGGCTCAGTAATGTAATTAAATTTTTTGAGCAGAAAACCCAGCGTAATCATGGCAAAGGTTATGATAAAAACAGCGTTGGTTGGGTTCATTTATTACTTTTTGTGGTGTCAGGTGTGAGGTATGAGGAATCAGGTTTTCTCGTAGACTGACCCCTAGATACCTGACCTCTGATACCTAATACTCAATTTTCAAAGAAGTCATAGATAATGAACCTCCTACAGCTTTATCGTTAAATAAACTCACTTTTTCTTTTTCACCTTTTAATGCCAAAGCATAAAGCAGTGGCAAATAATGTTCGGGCGTTGGTATTGCCAAATCAAAAGCCTTGCCTTGCGACTCAAAATTAATAAGTGGCTGAAAATCGTTCGAAAGAATGTGTTTTTTCATTTTTTCATTGGCTTCAATTGCCCAATCGTAACCGTATCCATCGGCATTCAATTTGTTCCAAGCCACCAACCCCAGATTGTGCACCATGTTTCCACTGCCAATTATCAGTACGCCTTTTTTGCGTAACGACGAAAGTTCTTTGGCTAAATCGTAATGGTATTGAGGTGTTTTGTTGTAGTCTAAACTCAATTGAATGACAGGTACATCCGCATTCGGATATAAATGTTTGATGACACTCCACGCCCCGTGGTCAAGTCCCCATTTATCATCTAAACTAATTGGGGTTGACTTAACCATTGATTTTATTTCTTTTGCTAACTCGGGACTGCCAAGTGCAGGATATTCTACATCGTATAATGCTTTCGGAAATCCACCAAAATCGTGAATCGTTTTTGGCATTTCCATAGCCGTTACAAATGTGCCTCTTGTTTCCCAATGCGCTGATACACATAAAATGGCGTTGGGTTTCGGAATTGTTTTGCCTATATTTCTGAAGCCCATTACAAATTCATTTTCTTCAATGGCATTCATGGGGCTGCCGTGACCTAAAAACAACACGGGCATTGGCTCGGTGTTGCTAAAAGCCTCTGACATTTTATTGAGCGAATTTAGTTTCATTGTTGAACCAATTAATGGCATAACTGCCAATGAATTTAAAAACTTTTTTCTATCCATGTTTAGCTTTCAGCTTTTTATTCGTTATTAACTGATGTTACGCAAGCGACAGAGCTGCGTAACATCAGTAATTAATTACAATAGTAATTAATTTTTTAATTTTTTTTCTAAATTTATTTTCCCAAACCTAATTGAGACATGTAAGTTTGGTTATCCCAGTATAAATATTCTTCGCTCATCGTTCCATTTTCCCAAATACCAATTGTACACATTGGAAGAGAAAAAGATTTTCCAGTAGGTTGAATGAATTTACCATTACCAATTGGCATAGGTTTACTAAATGTTCCTGTCATAATGCCTGTAACAGCGGTATAGTTTCCAGAGCCAAAACGAATAGGATGCTCTTTGATGCTCGTATTAGGTGCATAAACAAACATGGCTTTCAAATCTGCGATGTGTTTGTCGATACCTGTAGTAGAATGACCGTCGGGCCAGTGAACAATGATGCCTTTATCGTGACTTTCGTGTAAGCGTGTCCATTCTTGATTGCTGAAAACTGTGTAATCGAGTGTGTCAAAAATTACAAGATGCTTTGTAACGGCATAGCTATTTTGAGTAAGTTGTGTAATCTGTTGTCGCAGAGAATCAATTTCTTGTTTACTAACGGAACTATTTCCAGTGCTTGTACAACTTGTGAATTGAATGGATGCTGCAACTAATAAGACTGTTACAGCTTTTAAAATTTTTGTTACCTTGCTCATTTTTTAAAGATTTTAATGATAAAATTAATGATGCAAAGGTGTAACCATTCTGAGGTTAACCAGTTACTGAATTCGGAAAAACAGTTGTAAATTTAGGAAGTTAGTTTTTTCATCTCCTCTCTGAACTCGGTAGGTGTTTGACCTGACTTCTTTTTGAATACGTTGGAGAAATACGCTTTTTCGTTAAAACCTAATTCATAGCCAATTTCTGAAACAGTTTTGTCGGTATTAATCAATAGGTTTTTAGCTTCTATCAGTTTTCGGATTTCAATGAGTTCTGATACACTTTTTTGCAAAATGTTTTGACAAATTAAATTAAGGTTTCGTACAGACATAAATAATTTTCCAGCATAGAACTCTACGCCTTCGGGTCGGTGGTAATTATCTTCAAGAATTTTTAAAAAGTTTTTAAAAGTCAGGTTTTGTCTTTTCATTAAACCCATATCATCAGGCTCTGTTTTCTTCCTTTCCGATTCAATCATAGTGAATAAGGCACTCAACAAATGTCGAATGACAGCATAATCAGGATGTGGTTGTTGCATCCCTGAATACATCATCTCGGTGAGCATTACAATTCGGTTAAAACATTCGCCGCGTTGTAATTTTATATTGGCATGATCGTGATAATACGAATATAAATGAAACGTCGTTTCGGGAATAAACTCGCTTTTAAAGCGCATCACCCACATTTTGCACATGCCGTTTTTTGTTTGTGGTATCGCACGGTGCGTTTTGCCTTTTGTCACGAAACTGATGAAAGGTGCATCAAAAATAGTTTTATTGAAATCAATGAAATGTTCTAATTGTCCATCAACACCAATTATTAACTCCTCAAAATCATGATTGTGAGGTTTATCGGGAGATGCGGAAATCTTATCAGCATCTTGTTCCGAAATGGTAAATATCTGGAATAGTTGATTCATAGTAATTCTGCTTGGCTTAATTATCAGGTTTAAAACCTAATGCTTTGATGTATCCTTTGTTCTGAACACAATTTTTAAATTTACAGTTTTCTAAATAACCATCCAATGCTTTTTTTATGTCCGATATATTTTTTGGACGCGTTTTTCTAACATCTCCAAAAGTGCTTCTCAGCGTATCGGCATAGGCTATGACCGAATCGTAATACATCGGTTTGCTAAAACTGACAATACCACGTGTATTATCGGGTTTTTTGTAGGGCCAATAATGCCAACCAATACTGCACGAGTCGAGCATTTTTCTAAATGTTTCAACCCACGCATCATCGTTTTCACCTGTTTCTCCGCAATAGAGTGGAACATTGTATTTGTTGCTAAAATCGATATAATCTTTTATGACACCAACTGTTGGCGGTGTCCAGTATTTATGAAATGTATATACCAATTTTGAATCGAAGGGTGCACCAAAAGGTTGAAAATTTGAATCCCATTGCGCACCACCCAAAAACATAATATGGTTTTTATCTACTTCTCGAATAGCAGCGGTGATTTGTTTGAAAACAGGCTCGAGTAAAGGATTTAATAAGTTTTTATCGAAATAATGCGCAATTGGTTCGTTCAATAAATCGTAGCCAATAATGATTTTTTCATTTTTATAATGCGCAGCAATCTTGCGCCATATTCTGGCACACTGTTTTCTATTCTCCGAGCTTTCAAACAAAAAGGGATAGCCAACACCATCGTCAATATTATCGCCTGTTTGTCCGCCGGGTGCGCAGTGCATATCGAGTAGCACGTACAAATTTTCTTTTTTGCACCAACCGATTACACGGTCAAGATACGTAAAACCTCGCGTTGCATCGTTATCGCCCATATAATTTTCGTTCGTAAACAAGCGATAATTAAACGGTATTCGAATAGAATTCATGCCAATTGATTTGAGGTAATGAATATCCTCGGCAGTGATGTAATTATCCAAAAACTTCTTCCAAAACGCTTTTGCTTCAGCAGGTCCAACCAATTCTGCAAAAGTTTGATTAATGAGCCTTGGCGAGCTGGCATTTTTGAACTTAAACATATAGCCTTCAGGTACAAGCCAATTTCCCAAATTTGTACCCTTTATCAAAAAAGGTTTTCCATCTACGCCCAAAATGTTTTTTCCTTGTGTTGTGAAAAAAGTCTGTGCGGTTAGATTTGAAAGGAGAAACCCTAAAACCAATAGGGGTAGAAATATTTTTTTAGTCATATAAAAAGAGGTAGATGAAAGTGAAAATTAAGGTTGGTCCCTTTTTTATACAAAGATAAAAAACAAATGGAATTACAATGACCGAATTAATCCAAATTGTTTAAAGTGATGTGTAAAATGTTTGCTGTGCCATATTATCCACTCTTCGTAGTTCAAAGCGCCAAATGCAGGATGAATTGCAGTTCTATCTTCAACTCGATAATAGTGTTCAAAATCGGCGATTTCTTTATTTAGCGCTTCAATGGCTGTTTTTAAATCCTTGAATTTAAAATGTAAGAAATTTTCAGGTGGCGCAACAACTACATTTTTGGGAATTTCAAGGTCGCTGTACACCCATTTTTGTTTTTCAATCAATGCCTCCTCTTCTGAATAAATTATTTCGCAGTTTTTTTTACCGTTTGTAAATTGCATTTCTGACGCTAAATGCTCAACCATAGTTTGCGCTTTGAATGCACCCCACAAAGGTAGAGTCTCAGGCTTTAATGCGCTCAAAGTGAGATTCAATTTCTGCATGTCTCTAAAATCTATAAATTGAGGCATAGTTTAATTAGTCGTCAACAGACTATCCGTTTTGCGGATTCTAAACACAATATTAAGCATAATTTTTATTTTTTCCGCACAAGCCTGAAGGGCTTGAACATGAATACTCATGCGTGTAAACGCAAGGAAAATGAAGGAAAAGTTTTCCAACCCCGAATGGAGTTGAATTTAATCTCATAAATATAAAAGCCCCGCAAGAATAATCTCGCGAGGCTTTTGTTACTTTTTTGTCAGAACCGCGATTTTCTGGATTAATAGATTAAGAGATGTTTTTTTAAGACGCATCTTTTAATCTTTAAATCTAGAAAATCGTGGTTCAGACAGCTACTATATATTCTCCAAACTCCTCTGTATAAACGCCGAGAGTTCCGCACCTTTCAACATATTTTGCGATACACGCGCTAAATCGTACAGATATTGCGCAATGTTATTGCGTGAAGCATCATCTTTAGCACCGAGCAATTTCTGCGAAACAATCGGGTTGTTCGTGTTCACTACAATATTGAAACTATCGGGCATTTCGCCGATGTTCATTTGTTGGAACTGACGCATTTCACTCATACGGCGCATAAACTCGTTGCGCGTTATTTGAACAGGAACTTCTTCAGCAGTGAGCGCTTGTAAAACAACGCTGTTAAATTTGTTATCGCCTAACAATTTTTCAAAAGTTTCTTTAACCGATTTTTCTTCTGATTCCGTCAAAACCGATGTGCGTTTTTCGTCTTTCTGCACCAAATTATCAATCGTATCAGAATCTACGCGGACAAAAGTCACGTTTTCTTTATACTCAATGTGCTGCATGAAATGATTGTCAATAACCGTATCCATATCGAGCACGACATAACCGCGCGCTTTTGCCGCTTGAATTTGTGCATCCGTTTGGGCGATGTTGTTTGTATAAATCTGAATGAGTTTATCGTGCTTATCAACTTGCGACGGTTTGGTTTTTTCTTTCAATTCATTGAGCGATAAAAATTCGCCATCAACGGTTTTGAAAAGAACGAAATCTGTTGCGCGCTCGCCAAATTTTTCGTCGCTCAACATACCGTATTTCACAAACACACCTGTATCAATCCATTTTTCTTCATAATTCTTCCGATCGTCTTTAAACATATCGGCGAGTTTCTCAGCCACTTTTTTAGTGATGTACTGCGTGATTTTCTTCACTTCGCGGTCGGATTGCAAATAAGAGCGCGACACGTTTAAAGGAATATCAGGCGAATCAATTACACCGTGCAACAATGTCAAAAATTCAGGTAAAATTTCTTTTACGTCATCCGTTACAAAAACTTGATTGCTGTAAAGCTGCACTTTATTTTTCTGAACTTCTAAAGCATTCGCCACTTTCGGGAAATATAAAATACCGGTCAAATTGAACGGATAATCGATATTGAGGTGAATCCAGAAAAGGGGAGGAGTGCTATATGGATATAATTTATTATAGAACGCTTTGTAATCTTCGTCTGTTAAATCTTTTGGCGATTTTTTCCACAATGGATGTGTATCGTTAATGATATTCGGCACAACTATATCGTGATCCACTTTAACTTC
>JAYWBA010000067.1:0-2278 GCA_043781915.1 Saprospiraceae bacterium | reverse complement strand
CAAGGCTGCAAACAACGTGATAAGATTGTTCTTGAAGCGTGCAAGAAAAATAAAATTCCTTTGGTTGTCAGTATGGGTGGTGGCTACTCGCCTAAAATTTCTACTATCCTTGAAGCTCATGCAAATACTTTCAGAATGGCTCAAGATATTTATTTTTAATGGTAAAAATCTTTAAACTCCAAAATCCGAGTGCTGAGGTTTTTCGTAAATGGAGTTGTAGGTATTATCAATCAGATATCAGTTTTCTGGTAACAACCTGACATCTGACACTTGATTCCTTTAATTCATTTTATTAATAAAAAAACAATGCGAAAATTATTTTATCCAGTTTTTGTAATCGGTTTATTAGTTACATTAGGTTTCGTTTATAAAAACTACGAAAACAAGAAAAACGCTATCCCAGAAATTAAAATCCGCCAAAAAAATGTCTCTACTTCAAGTGAATGGTTGAACACAAAAGCTTCGATGGAGGGCTTAATCGACAAAATTCGTCGAAACCCATCGGATAATAAAGCAAAATTACAGCTTGCAATGTTGTATGTGCAAGAAGGAAGAACAACAGGTGATCATGCTTATTACGATGAAGCCAGTTTAACTTTAGTCAACCAAGTTTTAGCAAAAGATGCCAATAATTTTGATGCACTTTGTGTAAAATCTACTTTATTGCTTTCGCAGCATCATTTTACAGATGCGCTGACTGCAGCAAACAATGTTGTTAAATTATACCCCGATGCAGCTTATGGTTATGGGTTGCTGTGTGATGCAAAAGTAGAACTCGGTGACTATAAAGGAGCAGTCGAAGCTGCCGACAAAATGATTTCCATTCGCCCCGATTTGCGCTCTTACTCTCGCGTTTCGTATTTAAGAGAAATTCATGGTGATTATAAAGGCGCTATTGAAGCTATGTCGATGGCAGTAAAAGCAGGAGTCATTGGATTGGAACAGACAGAATGGTGTCGCGCTCAATTGGGTAAATTGTATGAAAACACGGGAGATTATGTTTCAGCCCAAAAACAATACGAATTAAGTTTAGCCGCTCGACCTGATTATGCTTATGCTTTGGCAGGTTTAGCACGCATAGCAAAACAAAATAAACAGTACGATCAAGCTATTGCTTATTATTTAAAAGCTAATGAAAGCGTTATTGATTATGCCTTCAACGATGAACTTATAGATATTTATAACTTAAATAATCAAAAAGAGGAAGCTCAAAAAATCGGCTATAAGCTGATTGAAAATTTGAAAATTCACGCCAACACTGATGCAGCTGCACCCGATAAAGGTCATTATGCTGATAAAGAACTCGCTTATGTCTATTTAAAAATGGGCGATACTAATAAAGCACTCGAACATGCTACACGCGAATGGAATCGCAGACCAGATAATATTGATGTGAATGAATGTTTAGCTTGGGTCTATTTTAATAGAAATGATGTGGCTAATGCGCAAAAGTATATGCAAAAAGCATTGGTAACTAATTCGCAAAATCCTGTTTTACGCGGACGTGCTGCACAAATTTTGAAATAATTTCTCTGAGCCATCTGCGAGATTCTCAGCGACTCTGCGGTTAAAGGTTTAACGCAGGGTCGCAGAGTTTTCGCAGAAGGAGCAGGGTTGTTAATACATTTATAATCATGAAAAATCTAAAACAAGGTATTGCTTTACTCGGATTTTTGTTTTCAACTCAGTTAATTTTTGCGCACACAATAAATTACGCATTAGAAGGCAAACCATTTGGTTATGTGTTTAGTTATTATGTGAAGTTAGGTTTTGAACACATTATCCCTAATGGTTTTGATCATATTTTATTTATAGTCAGTTTATATTTACTCAGTCCGAAATTAAAAAATGTGTTATTGCAGGCAACAGCTTTTACAGTGGCACACACGCTAACCTTAATTCTTTCGATGAAAAGCATCATTATTGCTCCGCCAGCAATTGTTGAGCCGATTATTGCACTCTCAATTTGTTTTGTCGCTTTAGAAAATATTTTTTCGGTTTCGGATTTTGGATTTCGGATTTCTGATGCTCGCGATTTTTCCGAAATCCGAAATCCGAAACCTGAAATCAGTAAATGGCGAATTGCGCTGGTTTTTATGTTCGGCTTGGTGCACGGTATGGGATTTGCGTCATCGCTTAATGAAATCGGATTACCTCCTAATGCGTTTCTATCTTCGCTCATTACTTTTAATGTGGGTGTGGAATTAGGACAAGTTGCTATCATTTTATTGTGCTATGCACTATTTGGTCGCTGGTTCTCTGAAAAAGTTTGGTATCA
>JAYWBA010000066.1:0-2288 GCA_043781915.1 Saprospiraceae bacterium | reverse complement strand
AGGAAGATTTCAACCGCTGTATGGTTGAAAATATGCGCGCAATTGATTTTGCGGGACAAATTGGAAATGTACCTTTTGTGGTTGTTAAAATTACTGGTTTGTTGCCTTTCCATTTATTGGAAAAGCTTCAAATTAACGCGCCACTGACAAACGACGAAAATACGACATACTTCAACGGTTCTAAACGCATTGATGCTATTTGCCATCATGCACGTGAAAAGAAGGTGAATATTTTAATAGATGCTGAAGAATCTTGGATTCAAGATTCGATTGACCGCATTGCCAATATGATGATGGCGCGCTACAATAAAGATTCAGCTGTGGTTTACAATACCTTTCAGTTTTACAGGCACGATAGATTGGATTTTTTGAAAAAATCATTCGAATCGGCTGCTGAAAAAAATTATTTCCTTGGTGCCAAACTTGTTCGCGGCGCTTATATGGAAAAAGAGCGCGTTCGAGCTGAAAAAATGAATTATAAAACTCCTATCAATCCCGATAAAATTGCAACTGACGGATTATTTAACGATGCGCTTTTGTTTTGTGTAGCTCATTACGACCGTATTGCTTGTATGAACGCAACCCACAATCTTCAAAGCACGCGCTTGCTCGTTGATGTCATAGAAGAAATGAGAATCCCCAAAAATCATCCCCATTTTTATTTCTGTCAGTTGTATGGCATGAGCGATAATCTGACGTTTAATTTAGCAAAAGCGGGTTATAATGTAGCAAAATATGTAGTGTATGGTGCTGTTCACGATGTTGTACCTTATCTTATGCGTCGGGCACAAGAAAATACATCTGTAACGGGTGATGCAGGGAGAGAATTAACTTTGGTGAGAAAAGAGATTGCGCGTAGGAAACTTTAACTTGTAGTGCATAATTTTAGGAATATACTAACGTTAGTGGTAATGAAATGTTAAAAAGTAATAAATGATTTTTTTAATTGATATAGCTTCTTACTTTTATTCACCGATTTAATACGCTTACAGGAAAACGTTAGATTAGAACGCTAAGGAGTCAATTATTCAAGCCATTTTTCCAAATCTTCCCTTATTGTAGGGATAAAGCGCTCAGAATAAGTAAAGTTTACAAATTATCGTTCGAATCTATTGTTATCTCAACCAATACTTTAAAATGCGCAAAATCATTTTCTACATAGTTTTAGGATTCACTTTTAAGAGTGCTGTTTTCGCCCAAAAAACGTCTTTTTTAAATCCCGACCCCCGCTTATACGAGGTATTTGACAAGAAATACATCGAAGATATTGCATCAAATGATACTTTCTGGTTGTTGAAAAATAATTATTACTTAACGCATGCAGCATTTTTTTCTGAAGTGCCTAATGTGAAAGAGCAAGATATTCAAAATATACCAGTAGTGCATATAAAAGATACTACCAACTTTAATATCTATTTATTTGAGCGTGATCAAAAAATAAAACGCGATTATTATACTTACAGTGTCTATAGAGTTGCAGAGTATTCCAACCTGTATTTAGTCTATTATCCCTCCCATGATTATATCGAAAATTTTAATCGATTTTTGATAGGCTTCAGGTATCAGGAGTCAGGCATCAGCCCAAAATAATTAACTGATAGCTGAAGGCAGATAGCCGACAGCTCATTAAAAGCATACTTTAAGTTTTATTCATTCAGCATGAAGAAAAATACTACTTCTTGGTTAAAAGGGCAAAGTGCAAAGAGCAAAGGGCAAAGGGCAAAGGGCAAGTTTTGCATTTTGCAAATTGCATTATGTCTTTTGCCTTTGGCATTGGACGCTCAAATAATTATAAAAAATGGCACCGTATCAGCCTGTGGTGGTTTGTTTTATGATTCAGGGGGGCAAGGTGCAGGCTATAAGCCCAACGAAAATTATAAATTCACAATTTGTTCGAGCGACCCCAAAAACAACCATATCAGTTTGGGATTCAACGATTTAGATATTGCCCAAGGTGATGACCTCTGCTTTTTTGATGGTAAAACAGTGAATGACTCGCTTTTAGCTTGTGCAACCGATTTAGTGAATAATTCTAATTCCATTGTTGAATCGACGGCAAAAAACGCTTCTGGCTGTATAACGGCATATTTTAGATCGGATAACTCTAAACAAGGTCGCGGTTGGGCAATGTTTATAACGTGTATTCCATCTTGCCAAACTGTAAAAGCTGTAATTGACGAAACAACACCCGTTATTCAACCTAAAGACACTGGATATATAGATGTTTGTCCGAATCTGACGTTGGTGAATTTTAAAGCACATGGCATATATCCTTTAAACCATTATGC
>JAYWBA010000065.1:0-40572 GCA_043781915.1 Saprospiraceae bacterium | reverse complement strand
TACTCCAATCATTCCTTTTCCTACTCTCTCCTTAGGATAAAGTATTTTTCTTAAATAAACATTATCAATCGTGTCAATTTCAAACGCAGTTAGAGTTGAACCGTTTCAAAAACCTGAAATAAGCACTAAAGAAATATCGGATACGATTTTTATGGTTACTTTAAAATATAAAGACACAAGCACTACAATTAAAGTCGTTTTGCCCGAAGAAATTAAAAACCATAAATTTGAAATTGACACGATTGATAATGTTTATTTAAGAAAAATACTTTATCCTAAGGAGAGAGTAGGAAAAGGAATGATTGGAGTATATTTTCAAGATTTAAACTCACCTTTTAATTTTCAGCTATCGGGGCATAAATACAATCTCAAAAATCTCAAAAGCATAATTCAAACCTTCAAAACGATTAAATTTAAAAGAAACATTAAAGTTGCATCTCAGAAACATTAATCAGACTTGGCTTATTTCAATTTCGGGAAATGACGAGCTTTAATTATACAAAATTCTGAATATCTACTTAGCAGAAACTACTTTTTTAGAAAAATTATTGCTCCCAAGGATTAATCAAATTTAAACCATCAATTTGATTAAAATCAGAAACATTGCGACTTAGTAAAATTAAATTGTTTGTCATTGCGGTTGCAGCAATAATGGCGTCGGGTAATTTAATTTTGTATAATTTTCTAATTTCGACAGTCTTTAGCTTCACATTTTTTCTAGTTCAAAAACGTGAGCATCTTTAATAAAAGCATTCAAAACTTCTAAATCTTTAGGTGTTGCATTTTTTCAACATAGAAGTTCTATCTCAGTAATAGATGAAATAGAAACTCTGTTAGTTATCAGCAACCCATCAATATATTTTTCTGCATTGGCAGGAAACTGTTGTTGCAAATAATAAATTGCAGTATTTGTATCCCATAGATAATTCATTCCCATTCGTTGCGAAGTTCTTTTAATTGCGCATCAATGTCAGAAAGCGTTTGTTTTTGCATTGCACCTTTATATTTTGCAAAAATGTTTGTTTCTTTCCTTTCTGATTTGTCTTTACGAATATGGATGAGTTGCAAACGTTCTAGGTCTTGCAAAAGGCTAAGAACATTTAAATTCAAAACGTCAATAGTGTAGGTATTTGAGCGACTTTCGACCATAATAAGCGTTTTTTAAAAACTCTTACAAAATTAAGAGATTCTCTCTGTTGAACAAAGTTTTTTAGGTTAAATAGTCAAAAATTAGCGCGTATTTGCATTCTACCAATATGTGAAACAGGTGCAACGCCTAAACTTCTACCTTCGTAACTTAACGAAAGTAATAAATTTTGCGAGAGTGATTTGTCGTAAGTCACATTCCAAATAAAATTATTGCCGTTTTGTAAGCCTTCCAAAATGGCAAAACCAGTTGCGCTGTTGGCTTCGCCATTCATAAAATTAACAACTGTTCCCGTTAGTTTTGCGCGAAGTTGTGATGATTTCGCAGCGTTTAAAGTAAATTCTGAACTAAACTCATTCAACGTGAGTTGCTCGCCTTCGGTTTTTAAAATATTTTGAGCCGATTTAAATTTATACTGACTTGTCAATCGCGCATTTTTATTTAAAAAAATGGTGAGTTGCGGTTCAAACTTAAATCCTTTGATTTGGTAATTTCTATCGACAAAATTTTCGGCATTGCTGTTCAATTGAAAATTGCTTATAAAAAATTGCGTTGTCGTTGTGTTCGAAAAATTATAACGCAACCGAGTGTAAGTTTCAGCTTTCGACCTTTCTTCGAAACCTGTAACGTAGGTATTTCTTTGTCGCGAAGAATTACTTGCCAATTCTAATTCCCAAATGCTGTTGTTTCTATTTATGAAAAGAGAATTTCGTGAAGTCGTATTCAAACCAATAAGTGCTGTATCAGGAATATTATTTTTGTACGGATTGAAAACAGCATCAATATCAACTGATTGACTGACGCGACGAGAAATACTTAAAGTTGAAAGTGCTGAAACGTGACTCAATATTTTTTTGAGCGTATTAGAACTTTTCTGCCACGAACTCGGATCGAGATTAAAACTTTGCGACAAACTTGTGTTGTAGATATTTTGAAATTGATTCGAAAAGAGGGCTACACGGACGTATTCGCCTTGGTCGGAATAGGGTGCCAATTCAAAATCCGAAAGTTTTGGCACTGAATCCGATTCATTTTTTTTGTGCCAAATATATTGCCCTTCACCTTTATTGACTTTAATAAATTGGTATTCGAGTTTTTGCTCTCTGCCAGAACCAACTTCGTAGAGCGTATTGACTTTTAAAAACCGTTTTGCAAAATTGCCGATATACTCTAATCTGCCAAGATACGTTTTTTGCGCCGCTATATTTGTATTGGAATTATTTTTTAGACTTCTATAAATGGCATTCCAAGAAAATATTTGACTCGCTGTTGTCGAAGTAGAACCATTAAAGTTTATTTCTTCGGTCAAGTTATTTAAACTAAAAGCGTTACTCAAAGCAGAAAACTCTTCGCGGTGATTATAAGCCAATCGCAAAAAATTTTTGCCCGATTTTTCAATGAAAAATTGGTTCTGAATAAAATAATAAGCATTTCGAGTTAAAGTATCAGTTGTAATTTCGCGCCTTCTATTTACTTCGGTTTGATTTGTAAAACCTATTTTATAATCTTTCAGATTGAAACTTAAAGTGACAGTCGGACGCTGAAAGTCTGTTTTTTCAAAGCTTGAAGTCGAATGTAAATCGTTGTATTGTACGTCGAAATAGATAATTTTCTTTTGTAAATGTACATTCACGTTTTGACGTAAACCAGAATACAAACTATCTCGATTGTAAATGCTCAAACCATATTGAATACTACCTAAACCAAATTTTTCTAAGGATATATTTTGGGTTAGCCAATTTTCTGAACTGATAAAATTTGGCGATTCTAAACTTCCAACACTGACAGATGTATTATTATTCAACGAAGCACTTGAAATGTTCCAATCGCGCGAAAACTCGGCGTTCCTATAGGGATTTAAAGGTCGAAAACCATTTTGTACATATTCGAATTTGGTTTGTGAATTGAATTTCAACGTTCGAGCGGAATCTAAAAACCAATCGCCCAAGAGTTGCGCATTAAACGCACCGCGCGATAATGCTGAATCCGTATTAATCGAAAAAGCATTTGGATTAAAATAAGAAAGTGCTGTTTCGGTATTGAAAACCAAATGCGAACCGAGTTTTTGTTCAATTCCCACACTCGCCATCTGTTGTTGATTGGGCGGAATTAAACGTTTAATCGGTTCAAAATTGCCTTGCAAATTGCCATTAGCATCGGGTGCGATCCATTTATACACTCTACCGTTTGCATAATTCTGAGCATCTGCTATATAATTTCCTGTGCCTTGTGCCACAGGTGAAAAACTTGCAGTGTAGTTCGCCAGTTTTGGATTTGTTGAGTAAACTAAAATCTGAGAATAAGTTTTTCCGTTTACTATCGTATCAACAAGTGCGTACTGAATTATACCCGCGCTATAAATTGGTACAGTACGAATACTACTCGGTGTAATGATGTCACTCACATTATTTGTATGTAGCAAAATTTGCTTATCGAGAGAATCGAGCGATTGAACCCCAGAGCTATTTTTAGAATCTTGCTCAGAATATAAATTAACAGAAATTTTTGTCGATTTGAATTGCACTTCAGCGGTTGTTGCAAAAATGGAGCGCAAATAATTTTGGTCGGAATACTCAAATTCTACAACAATGCGCGCTTCGCGCGTCACCAAAGTGCGCGGCATAAATTGGATGGCACCCGCGTTGTAATCAATAATATAATCGTTTTCTTCGCCGCGCAAAAGTGGTTTGCCGTCAAAAAAAACTTTTTCAGTGCTAGAAAGAATGATAAAATAATTACTCGCTGAGTTGCCCGTTAATCTGTAAGGACCTTGATTGCCTTCTTGAACTGCTAAAATATTGCGCGCAAATTTTCCTTTCGAAATGGCAGCGCTTGCTTTTAATTTTATTGTAGGTGCGTATTGCGATTTGCCCCTACCCAATTGCCATAAACCTGTAAAAGTGGCGCCTTGCAATTTTTTTTGATAGTTCAAGAAATAACTATTCGGTCGGTACAATTCGTAATCGCCTGCAATGAGCGATAAATTATCTTTTTTGAGCTGAATAAAAATGCGCTCAATTTCGCGCAATTGTAACGTATTTCCTTGTGCCTGAATCGGTACATTGTTATCGGACATAGCCGCCAAAATTTCAACATCGCCAATTTTGCCAGCTACATTTAAATTAAAATTCTGATTAACGGTTACATTCTGCGTATTACCGGTCGAAAATCCTTGTGTATAATTACCACTATAATCAAGTTCCTTATCGAAAATAGATTTCAATCCATCGGCAAAAAGAAGCGATTGCGAAATACTTTGCGTGGGTGCAATCAATTTAAAATCTGGAATTTCACGCGTGAAAACTTTCTTTCCAAAATTATAAGCATACACGCGATACGTAATGTGTAATGGAAAATCAGTATGCGCAAAATCAGTTGAATCAATAATAATTGTTGCGTTTTCAATTCGATATTTTAAGTTTATTTCGGTGTGAATTTTGTTTTTATTGGTTTCGAATTGAATGGAATTTGGGATAATTGTTAGTGAATCTATTATGTAATTCGAAGAAGCAGAATAAAAAGTGTGTGTGTGTAAATTTGAAATCGTATTTTGTGCGTTTAAATTTTGTTCTAAAAATGCGAAAAAGCAAAAACAAAGTATGCAACCCAACGTTTTGTTAGAATTATTAATTTTAATCGACTCCGACATTGTATAAACAAAGTTGAACATGATCTTTTAACGAAGTATTAAGCGATAAGTGATAAACAGGAAACAAAAATTATCGCCCGTCACCTATTACTTACCACTTATTTGAATGCCTTTATTGAAAAAAATAAATATTGGAGACCATACACATGGGCTAATTTGGGAGCTTACGGAGGATGAAAATTTCTTTATGGGTAGACTTCCTGACCGCGCATTTCACGACGTTGTGTTGCGTGATGCTTTACCACGCCGCCGCGCAGAAATATTAATGGGTAAATTTCTTATTTATACATTAACCAAACAACTTTTTATTAAAGATAAGAATAACAAACCTTTTTTAGAAAATTCATCTGAGTTGATTTCGATTTCACATTCAAAAAATTTGGTTTTTGCTTTGGTCAGTTCCAAGCTTTGTGGTATTGATATTCAATATTATACACCACGTATTGAGCGCATTGCATGGCGTGTGATGAACGAAGAAAAAGTTGCGCGCATTGATACAAACAAAGCTCAACTTCATTGGCATATTTACTGGTGCGCTAAAGAATCGCTTTATAAAGCTTATGGTAAACGTGGCTTGCACTTTAAAAATGACATTAAAATAAATCCATTCGATATTGTACCAGAAACTTCAGAAAATCCGTTTTTAATCACTGAGGGAAGTGTTGAGACTGAAAATATTCATAAAGACTTTTCAATTTACTTCACTACTATTGAAAATGATTCGGAACATTTTGCATTGGTTATTGCACTCGAAAAAATTTAGTTTAATCAAAATTATTTTACTTTGAAATCAAAATCTTTCTTATTAGCAGCTTTTTTCTTGCCTTTTGTTTTTAGTTGTAAGCCTGATAATAAAATATCGCGCAAAGAAACTAAAATGTTACCCGCCGATTTTATTCCCTTTTATGAAAAATTTCACTCCGATTCTGCGTTCCAGATGGCACATATCAAATTTCCGCTCGAAGGTTTACCTTCTCAAGCCGATAGTACAATGGTTGGTGTTTATCGTTATATTCCAGAAACTTGGACATTTCAAACGCTCAAAGGTTTTAGCGATACAGCTTTTACGCGTCGGTTTGAAAGCCCTATTCCAGAATTGGTGAACGAATCAATTATTCAAAAGGGTGTAGGATTCGGCACGTATCGTCGTTTTTATAAACGAGATGGACAATGGCAACTTATTTATTATTCGGATGTGAATAAAATTAGCGAGTGAAGAGTTTTGATACTTGGTAACTTTAATTCAAACATAACAGGTTTGTAAAACCTGTTATGTTGACGACATTTTAACCTGTTAGGTTTTTCAAACCTAACAGGTTTGAATTGTAGAGTTAATACTAAGCTATTTAAAAAACAGCCTATCAATCCCAATGCCACCTAAAATGGCAGCGACTGCAATTAACCAAGTGCGATTTTTTGCAGCTTTTATTTCTGAGATAGCTAAATCTAAGTTTTTTTGAGAATCGATGAGTCTATATTGAGCCGTATCGAGCGCAATTACAGATTTATTTAGCACTCTACGTGTTGAGTCGAGAAAAATCTCACTTATACGTTGGGTTTCATTGGCGTTTCGGTGCATCTTGTCGTATTCGTTCGAAAGCCTGCGCAAACTTTGATCAAAAAATTGAGTCATGCCGTGTGCAACTTTATCTATCGAATCACGCATGTATCGGTTAATCACAGTTTCATACATTATCATCCTTTGATTATTCACCAAAAATATGGAATCAGTTTCAAAACTGTACAAATAGCCACGTTGGGCAACCATCGGTTTTTTGAATGAATTATCGTAATCAGAATCAATTACAATCGTATTTTGCGAATGACAAACGCTTGACAAACAGCAGAGAAGAGCGAATAGAAAAGTGAATTTCATTAGTATGAGTTTTGGATTTTAAAAATTAAATCACTTAAAGGCGTAAACGCGTTCAAATTTGTTGATAAGTTTAGAAAATGAATCGCGTTGAGCAATACTGTTGGCGAGTAATTTTTGATATTGGCGCAAAGTAGTCCTATCTTTATTGACCATGTTTGTATAAACACGAGAAAGGGAATCGCGCTGAAACCGCAGCGTATTTAATCGCTTTTGTGTTTCAATAGCTGAATTATCTAAGGCTTTTAAATTTAGTCTTACCTGCCTAATTTCAACAACAGCACTGTCAATTTCTTTTTTCGATTTCTGAATATCTCCTAAAGCATTATTCAGATTATATGACGAAAAAAAGAGTCCATAAATGACATAGCCGAGACCTAAAATGATGAGTATTCGTGCTACCCAAATGAATTTATCTTCCATAGTGTAGATTTAATTGAGTTACGAAGATAATTCATTTGCTGTAATTTTATATATTGAAGCTATCAAATAATCAAAAATTTAAGATTTATTTTAAATTTAATTTTTAAATTAGATTTTTATTCAAATTTTTTGATTAATCGACTCAATGAATCGCGTTCAGTAACGGAAGCTGCCAATAGTTTTTCATACTTATTGAGCACTAATTTATCCAAATTTGTTTTATCGGAAAAAATTCTGGCGAGCGAATCTCTTTGATTGTTTAAATTTTTAAGTTGCTTTTGTGTTTGGCTGTTAGATTGGTTCAAATCGATTAAATTTTTTTTTACATCAGTGATAGTTTGGCTCACACTATCAATCTCAAGTTTAGATTTTTCTATTAATTGAACCATTTTTATTAAATGATTGTCTGAATAAAAAAAATTGAATATCAAGGAAAACAAAACCAGAATTAATATGCTGCGTTCAAGGTTTATAAATTTATTTTCCATATTGTGTCTTTATGTTATAATTAACTTCTACAAAAATGGCCTATTAGAGTAGGTAAGTTCAAGCTTCTTGTTTTGATATTTAAGTAAACTTCAATAAAGGTTTTCATTTAATAGTTCTATTTCTT
Source organism: Saprospiraceae bacterium (assembly GCA_043781915.1). GTDB lineage: Bacteria > Bacteroidota > Bacteroidia > Chitinophagales > Saprospiraceae > JAAFJT01. Next base: position 32,867 of record JAYWBA010000065.1, on the reverse strand, counting down.
CGAAGCCCAATTTTATTCAAAAAAAAATCCGCCCTTACAAAGTAAAGGCGAATTAGTTTTTCTTTTGTGTAGAAAATTAATTACGCTGCTTTTTTGTTGAACACACCAATGAGGTAAGGAACAACAGCAGAACCGATAGCAGAAGTTAGGATTGATTTGATATCAGTACCACCACCACCGCTAATTAATGCAGGTAGTACAGCACTAAGAATTGTTGGTAAACCAACACCACCAGCTACACCAGTCGCAACGTTACCAACAGTACCTAAACCACTGCCTTTTCCAAGTTGACCCATTAGCCAGCCACCGCCAGCGCCAATAATTGCTTGAATTAAATAACCCATGAATATAAAGTTTAAAGTTGAAAAAATAGAGTGTAAGATTATAGTGCTATAAATGAATAAATTACAAAATAAATTTGTACTTATTTTTTTTCAAATCACTATTTAGAACAAAAATAAACAAAAATTTAAAATTAACTAATTTTCGGTGCATTTATTTTCAATATTTATAGTTTTTGTTTGGCAAATTCATAAACTATCAAACTTTGTTTATCTGGCGTCAGATTGGAATTGTCTAACAATATGGCATCTAATGCCTGTTTTAATGGACTATCGCTTCTATTTGAATCAATTTTATCTCGTTCAGCCAGATTCTGCTTTATTTCTTCCAAACTTACAGCATTTCCTTTTCTTTTGAGTTCGTCGAATCTTCGCTGTGCGCGTGTTTCAATATTGGCTGTTAAAAAAATTTTTAATTCGGCATTCGGAAAAACAACAGTGCCAATATCTCTGCCATCCATGACAACACCTTTTTTACTTCCAATAATTTGTTGTTGGTGCACTAATTTTCTTCGGACAATTGAGAGCGCAGCTACAGGACTAACAAAATTGTTTATTGCCATACTTCTAATTTCATCTGACACATCAGCATCATTTAATAGAGTTCTGTTTTCGCCATTTACATTTTGGAAAGAAATTGTGATTTGATCGAGATGCTCTTTAACTTGCTCTGCATTATTTATATCTGTTCCTTTATTCAAAAAATACAAAGTCACGGCGCGATACATGGCGCCTGAGTCTATATACAAGTAATGCAATTTTGAAGCAAGTGCTTTGGCTAATGTGCTTTTTCCGCACGACGAATGACCATCGATGGCAATGTTTATTTTTTTCATCGTTTTATTTCAGACCTAATAAATTTACTTTTTGAAAACAGTTTTTTGAAACAACTGTTAAATGTATGTATATTTGCAAAATTTTTGTCCTACTATGGCTATAATGATAACCGACGTGTGTATTAACTGCGGTGCTTGCGAACCTGAATGTCCCAATACTGCTATTTACGAAGGTGGAATAGAGTGGGCTATTAGCGATGGAAATACCGTTACTGGTCATTACGTTTTGCATAATGGTGCAAAAGTAGATGTGCATCATAAATCAATGCCTATTTCGAACGATTATTATTATATTGTTCCCGATAAATGTACCGAATGTGTCGGATTTCACGAAGAACCTCAATGCGCTGCTGTTTGCCCTGTCGATTGTTGTGTGCCCGACCCCGATCATGTTGAAGATTCAGATATTTTATTGGCGCGCAAAGCGCGGTTGCATTTATAAGTGATAAGTGATAGGGAATAAGTGATAATCATAAAACCTATCACTTATCACTTATTCCCTATCACTTATCATGTAGTTCAATCACTTCCAATTCAGAAATTTTTCCTTCCGAAACTTTAAATCGCATTATGGTTTTCACTTTATGAAAACCTTCGTTTCCACACGCGCCTGGATTTAAATAAAGTAAGTCGTTCGCTTTATCGTTTATTACACGTAGAATATGCGAATGACCACAAATAAAAATAGCGGGTTTAAATTCAGCGAATAAATTTTTAACGCGACGCGGGTATTTATGCGGTGCGCCGCCAATGTGCGTCATTAAAAATTTTACGCCCTCACATTCCCAAAATAGATTTTCAGGATACAACTCACGCATTTTTGCATCGTCAATATTGCCGTAAACAGCGCGTAAAGGTTTAAATTTTATTACCGATTCTATTACTTCTATATTGCCGATATCGCCAGCATGCCAAATTTCGTCAACTTCTTTGAAGTATTCGAATATGCGCTTGTCTAAAAAACTATGTGTATCGCTTAATAAACCGATTCTCATGTTGTTTTTATTTTAAACCTCGTAAGTTTTAAAAACCTACGAGGTTTATTTGAATCCATATTTCGCCTCAAAATACCCTCAAAAATAAAAAAAATGTGCCTTTTTAAATTATTTCTGCACTTTTTTTAAAATAATATGAGCTAAAAAAATTTTAATTAAATAGAAAAAAGAAACAATTATTTTTATAAGTCGTTAAAAACCATTTAATTAAAATTAATTTATTTAAAATAATTTGTAACAATAGCTCATTATTGTTCTTGGTAGTTGAAAATTAAGTATGCACATTTGTATCATGAAAAGGAAGTAATAAGCAAAAGAGCTTTTTACACACTGAAAAAGAAATATGTTCATGGGATTATAGTTTACTGTTGGAGAGTCGCTCTGACGAAAATTCAGAGCGACTAACCGATTTTTCTGAACCCCAGAATTCAAGATAAATATGTTCATGGGATTATAGTTTACTGTTGGAGAGTCGCTCTGACGAAAATTCAGAGCGACTAACCGATTTTTCTAAATCACAAGAATCAAGATAAATATGTTCATGGGATTATAATTTGTTGTTTGAACGCTTGCTTGTCAGGCGTTTTTTTTTTGCCCAAAAAAGAAAAACCTCGTCCCTACGAGGTAGGGACGAGGTTAATTGAAGTAAAATTTCTCCTCTATAAAGCGGCATCATAAACATATCCTCGCTCGTACCAATAATCGCGCGGTGGCGTATCAGAACAAAATATTTTGCCAATGCATTTTAAATTTTTTATGCCGTATTTAAGCGGAATAATTAATCTCAATGGTGCGCCGTGATCTACGGACAATGCTTCACCATTCATTTCATAACAGATAAGCGTTTGTGGGTGAAGTGCGCTTTTCATATCTAAACCTACGTAATAATCTTCATCGGGTGTTTCCATGCCGACATATTTAAACCAATCGTTAGTACCTGCTTTGAGACCAATATTGTACTTTTTCATGACATCGGAAAGTTTAACGCCACCATAATGCACAATTTCATTCCAGCCTTCAACGCACTTAAAATCGAAAATAATTTCTTGTTTTGGCAAAGCCTTTATGTCATCAATCGTTAGCGATTGTGTTTGATTTGTATTTGGATCAACCAACTCAAGTCGCCATTCAGAAAGTACAATATCGTTATCGATACCTATACCACTATTTACGCGGGGCGATTTAGCAGCCATCGATTTAGGATATGTTGGTGCCAAATTCTGTGGACCGAAAATTAAATTATTGACATTTTCGTCAAAACTCAAAATTTTTCGTGCTGTACCAGAAAGTCCATTTTCTGTATCGGGCAACGCCCTGAAATATTTCCAAGCACCAATTCCTGTTGCACCTGCTGCCGCGTAAACGGCAAAAGCAATGAGTGTGCGGCGTTTAACTTTGGCTTCCGTCCAAGTTTCTATATTATTATTCTCGTGATTTTTCATAAATTTATATTTAAAGGTATCAGGAATTAGGGTACAGGTGTTAGGTTTCAGGTGTCAGGAGTTCGCGATTTTCCTGATCCCCGACACCTGATTTCTGATTCCTGACTTCAAATCCAGTCACCATAGCTTGAAAATTATTCCACCCTGCGCGAATGACTTGAGCGATATGTACCAAGAAAAATAAAACATAACCAACTGTGAGCGCGAAATGGAGAACACGCGCAAAACCATAGCCGCCAAAAAACCAAGCCAAACCTGAAAACTGAATGGGTTTATAAATGGCTAATCCTGTGAGAAGTGAACCTACACCCATTAAAACGACAGAAGTATATGCAATTTGCTGTGCGCCGTTAAATTTGCGAGCTGGTGGATGTTTTTTGCTGAGGTATAAATCGTGCAAAAGCACTTGCCAAGCTTCTTTGAATGAATGGCGATTGGGCAATAAATAGCGCCATTCGCCTGAAAAAGCTGTGTAAAGCACATACAGGAATCCATTCAGAAAGAAAAACCACATCATAATGAAATGAATTGCCATGCCATTTGCGAGTTGTGATTTCAAATTGAGCGCATCATAAAACGAGTCTGGAAAGAATTTAAGAATGGTTTTATCTCCCCAACCGAGCCGATACACATCGTTCGCCCAATAAATCATTAAGCCACTCCAAATCATAATGGTTAGAATAGGAAAATTGAGCCAATGAAACCATCGAATCGCTAAAGGATGTTTCTTTTCTATAGTTTTCATATTAAACTGTAAATTTTTTCGAAATTTGAGACTAAAGTACACCGAATTTATTACAGATGTATCACAATGCAAAAAAAATTGTAATAGGATTAACACTAAGCATAAATTTCATCAATTTCTGCTTGGTATTTAGTAAGGATGACGCGTCTTTTAAGTTTCATTGTTGGAGTAAGTTCTGATGTTGAATTGTCACTTTTTGTGGCTTCCCAAGTGTCTGGGAGAACTTTAAAACTTTTTATTTGTTCTGTGTGACCTAAAGTAATATTGCAAGCATTGACGATGGAGCGATATTGTGCTATAATTCGCTCATCTTTTAAAATTGATTTCAGACCTACCCAAGTGATGTGATGTTCGATACACCAGTTTTTAAGCGCTTCAACCGCGGGCGTAATTAAAGCAGCAACAAACTTTTTATTATCGCCAACAATTAAAACTTGATCAATTAAAAAACTTTCGCGTAATTTATTTTCAATCGGCGCAGGAGCGACATACTTACCATTGCTTGTTTTGAGCAATTCTTTTTTTCTATCGGTTATAACCAAATAATCGACATTATCGTAATTAATCAATTTCCCAATATCGCCCGTAGTAAGCCAACGTTTTCCATCTTTTATAAAAATAGTACGGGCAGTTTCTTCGGTTTTTTTGTAATAACCCATCATTACATTATCACCTGAGCAAATAATTTCGCCTTCCTCTGTTTTGTAATCGCCGTCGCTGCTGTCAATAGCTATTGTAACGCCATCAATAGCGCAACCTACAGTTCCAACTTTGGCGTTTTTGTTATCAAACCGATTAAAACTAACCCCTGGCGACATTTCAGTTAATCCATACCCTTCGCAAACAGGCACACCTGCAGCAGAAAAAACTTTGATAATATTTGCAGGACATGGTGAAGAACCCACCAAAACGCCTTTGATATTTCCTCCCAATGCTTCGCGCCATTTAGAAAAAATGAGTACGTCGGCAATACGCATTTTTATAGCACGTAAACCAGAATAATGTATGTCGTATTGAAAATCAGATGTCAGCTCGAGCGCCCAAAAAAACAGTTTCTTTTTAATGCCTTTCAACTCTAAACCTTTATTGTAAATGCGCTCATACACTTTTTCGAGCAAACGTGGAACAGAAGTAAAAAAATGGGGCTTCACTGTTTTTAAATCACCTTTATCTCCACCCAAATTATCAACACCCGTAAAATAAACGTTCATTCCCACATAAATATATGCATACGCTACAACGCGTTCGAACACGTGATTCAATGGCAGAAAACTTAAACCTTTATCGCCTGCTTTGAGCATCGGAATAACACCCATCACAGCTTTTATATTACTGACAATATTTTTATGGCTTAACATCACACCTTTAGGCTCGCCTGTTGTGCCCGATGTGTAGATAATGGTAGCTAAATCGTTTTCTGAAATAGAATCACTTATATTTTGTATGATTGAACGTGCATTGAGGTCAAAATCAATATCCTGCCACAATTGTTCCCAGTTTAAACTGTCATCTGTATTATCAAAAGTGTATATTTTTTTCAAAGAAGAGACATTGAGTTGTGCATCGCGTACTTTTATGAGTAGGGTAGAGGCACTATCGTCGCCGATAAAACACATTTTAACTTCCGTTTCATTGAAGATAAAACTATAATCTCTTGAACTTATTGTTGGATATACAGGAACATTGATGACTCCGAGTTGTAATAATGCTAAATCTAAAATTATCCATTCAGGTCGATTATGAACAGCAACCGAGGCAACCATATCTCCTTTTGTTAAGCCTTGAAGATGCAAAGCATAAGCCAATTGGGCTGAGGAATCAACCAAATCTTGAGTAGAATAACTTGCTAACTCAGTCCCTTGATGCCGATAAACAAATGCTCTTTCTTGCGGAAAATGTGCTTGTTGGTAATAAATAAAATCGAAAAGGCGCGTTGGCTGTTGCATTTTTAGAAAAATTTTTTGATTGCAAATGTAAAACCAATTCGCTCTATTTTAATGAATTTATTCTTGGAAATAAGTGATTTAATTTAACAATTGGTGTATTACACATTTGTAAAATTCAAATCATTTATTAACTTTACCACCCTTAATAATACTATCGAGCAAAGCTTAAACTATGACAAGACACAAAACTATAAAAACTAATAAGCTAAAAGATTTGTCAAAGAGAGAAGCCAATGCTTACGACAAAATTTTTAAAGAAAATATGCAAACACTTTTTCTGTCAATTGCAGAAAAAAAATTGGGCATCCGTATCAAATCAGCTCAACAACTCAAAGAAAAAAGGCAAACAACTTTGGAACGTGAAATGGATTTTGTATATCTCATTACACCGTATGAAGGTTCAGATTATATTTTACATATCGAAGTCGAAACAGGTGATAATCCTATTGTGATTTATCGCATGGTAGAATACAATGGAATTCTAATTGCTCAATATAAGTTGCCAGTTCGAAACTTGGTAGTTTATCTGGGCGAAAAGCCTTCGAACATGATAACACAACTAAGTTTTGAAGATTTTTTATTTAAATTTCAAAAACTAGAATTAAGGGAACTCAACACTGATGAACTTTTGAGTTCTCAAATGCCCGAAGAAGTTATTTTAGCCGTACTTTCAAACTATCCGAAAGAAAAAGCAGAAAGTATTTTGCGCTTAATTCGAAGAAAACTTGTAGCTTTGTGTAAAAATGAGACAGAATTATCAAAATTTTTTAGTCAGTTGATGATTCTTTCTCAATTGCGTAACATCGATTCATTAACATCTAAAATTATAAAAGAGATGCCAATTACAATTGATTTAAGAGAAAATATACTTTTTAAAGAAGGTGTTCAACAAGGAATTGAACAAGGAATTGAACAAGGAATTGAATTGGGCGCTACTAAAAAAGAATACGAAAAAAATTATAATTTCGTAAAAAGCCTTTTACTTAAAACTAGGCTCGACAATTTTACTATTGCTGAATTAGCAGGGGTTGCTATTGAATTTGTCGAAAAAGTGAGAAAAGAATTGAATCTTTAATTTTTGAGGCTTAAAAAACTATACGCCATTGCCAACCCTTCGAGTTGGGCAGTGATATATTTTTGCAATGTCGCATAATCACCTTGCGCATATTTTAAAAAGGCAGATGCTTGACCATAAATAGCGTTCGCTTTTATTTTTTTTAGACAGTAATAACCATCTAAATAATTAGAAATACCACCTGAAATAATGAAATTGCTACATTTAACTTCGTCTTCTATTTCTATTAGCGCGCGATTGACAAATTCCACCATTTCATCAGCAGTATGACCAACATGAGCAAATCCAGAATATAATTCTTGTTGAATGGCGTCGCTGCGCAATAATTCGAGCTGTGCAAAATTAGTTCCGCCAGCTGCCGCAAATTCGATAGCGGCTAAGGGTAATTGCATTAAAATACGCATACTCTTGTAGCCAAATCCCTGACCAACTTCTTTTACAATAACAGGAAATTCTTTGAGATTGAGAATGTTTTGAATAGTATCAATAGGTGAAAACTCAAAACGGTCACCTTCAGGTTGCAACCATTCTTGTAACGGATTAATATGAATAATTAAGCCATCGGCTTTAAGTTTTTGGATTAAACGCAATATCAAGTCTGTTTTGTTTTGTCTGATGAGGTTTTCGATTTGTGCTAATCCTAAATTGGCATATAGTGGAGCATCACCCAAAAAGGGGCGCATATTAAAATCATCGAAACGCGCATCACTAGTTAGTAATTGCCGACAAGAACCCAACCCCATTCCCATCCCAAATTCGTTGGAAGCGCGCGCTAAATTGGTATTTATATTGCGCGCTTTTTGTGTGCCACCTGTCATACTGCTCACCCAAAGCGGAACGCGGAATGCTTTACCAAGTAATTTTGTTTCAGGAATAGCAGTTATGCCTTTAGGATGACCTGCGAGCATTGGTTCGTACATAAAACGACCATCAATTTTGTCTGTACGCGATTTAAAAGCCAATTCGATGTGATCGCTTTTACGGTCAACCGCCGTCGGGTCGTTGTCGTTATCTATGGGCTTGCGTCTGTCGCTATTGTATGTCGCGCTTTCAGCGCTTTTAGTTTTTTTCATAACTCATCCCTATTCCTTATTCCCTAAGTAAATGCTTCCCAAAAAAGCCAAGCACTAAAACCAATAAACATAATGCCTGTCGCAAAGTTTACGCGATGGATAAAAATAGGTTTAATAAAATGACGCAATCGAGCAGCAAAAAAAGCTATAAAAAATTCGGTTAAGAAAACACCGAGTAAAGCGGCACCAAAAAAACTCATGTTTTCAGAATAAGTGTAATGATATTTTGATTTGAGTAATGCAACCGTACCAGCCCATTCAAAAAAATTAATCGGATTTAAAATGTTTACAAAAAATCCTTTAGAAATGTTTTTGGCAATCAGTTGCGATTTTTCGAGGGGTGTATCGTAAATTTTGGTTTTCTTCTTTAAAATATAGTTAATTCCAAGAAATAGAAGTAAAATACCTCCAAACAATTGTACCCAAAACTCAAAATCAATATTTACAGTTGAAAATAGTTTTGTAACTCCCCTATAAGCGATGCCTAATAGAACAGAATCGGCTAAAACAACGCCCAAAATAATGAATACAGCAAATCTCAGCCCATTTTCTAAACTACTTTTCAAAAGCATAAAGAAAATAGGACCCATAGCAAAACTGAATAGGAAACCTACTGGTAAACCCAATAAAAATGCCGTTGTAGAGATACTATTCATTCAATTACAAATTACGAATTACGATTTACGAATTGAAAACTACAAATTATGGATTAGTTTATCCGTAATTTGTAATTCGTAATTCGTAATTGAATTTACAAACGCTTCCCAATCTGTAAATTTTTCGTTTTTCAAAACGGGTGGAAACTTCGCCTGTCCACCTACTTTTCCTTGTGCTTTCAGATAATCGTAGAAAATTGATGAAGGCAGTATAATAACTTCGGGTTCGCCAAGAATATTGCCGCGCTCGGTGGCATAATCATCATTAATATCGCTCAGTTTTTCGTCTAAAAGTTTTTTAAAAACTTCTGCATCTACCAAAGGTTCGGCTCCAATATACCATTTATGAACAAAACCTTTTTTAGTTTTTACTGGCGAAACTACAAATTCTTTGATATCGGTTTTTAATTTATTCGCTGCGTATGCTACTGCAACATTCATGTTTTCAACTGACATGTGTTCGCCAACAACACTAATAAAATGTTTTGTGCGCCCTGTTATAACAATTTCTTTTTTTTCTGCATCTGTAAATCTGACTGTATCGCCAATTAAATAACGCCAAGCGCCAGCACATGTACTTATGAGTAAAGCGTACTCAACACCTTCTTTTACTTCACCAATATGGTACGCACGCGGTTTGTCTATTATCTGCCCTTCAGGTGTGAAATTTTGATCGTTAAAAGGTACAAATTCGTGAAAAATACCATTATTCTGAATCAAAGCCATGCCTTTCGCATTAGGTCTGTTCTGAAAAGCAATGAAACCTTCGCTTGCTAAATAAGTATCTATGTAAACCATCGGTTTTTTCATCAGCGCTTCGAATGCTTTTTTATGAGGCTCGAAAGCAATGCCTCCATGAACAAAAACGCGCAGATTAGGCCAAATTTCGTGAATATTATCCACTTTATTATACTCCACAACTTTTTCAATCATGAGTTGCACCCAAGATGGAATGCCTGAAATGTAAGCAATATCCCAAGTACGCGCTTTTCGCGCTATAAAATTCAATCGCCCATTCCAATCAGGCACGCTCTGTATTTTATTGCCAGGTTTTGAAAATCCCATGAGCCAAAATGGGCGCTCTTTTAAATTAATGCCGCTCATATCGCCCACAAAATAACCGCCGTTATCTTTGAGAGTCGTTGTCCCAGAAATGAATAATCCCTGTTTAGTGAAAAAATCGCCGCTTAATCCAAACTTAGTAACGGCAAAAAACGCTTTAAATCCAGCCCGTCGGATGGCGCGAATCATATCTTCTGACATGGGCAGGTATTTGCTCGGCGCGCCCGAAGTGCCAGAACTGAGTGCGAAATATTTTATCTTTTCCGACCAAGTAACATTTGGCTCATTTTTTAAAGCGCGATACCACCAATCGTCGTGCATTTTGTCGTAATCGTAAATAGGCACATTATCTTGAAAAGTTCTAATGCTATCGTCCGAATCTAAAATTTCAGTAAAATTAAATGTCGTACCAAACGAAGTAAACTGCGCTTTTTTAACTAGTTTTCTCAAAGTTTTGCGCTGCAACTCGTAAGGCGTAAGCCCTAAACCTTGAGCTTTATTCGCCAAAGTGAAAGCGCGTTTAACTAATCCACCTACTATATTCATAATTATAATTCGTTAATCTTGCCCAGTTTTTAGGTTAAAACCAATATAAGTAAGGCATTTTTGGGCAGAAGTCTTCCTATATTTTAATTCTAAAAAGTAATTTTGAGCTAAATTAGTTTAATGTTTAAGAATCTACAAGAATTTTGTAATAAAACGTCTATGAGAGCGCTAAGTTTTTGATAATTTTACTTTTCAGTGATAATTGGTTCAGATTTTATTAAAATTTCTCTTATCGGCACGGCAATAGTTATTTGTTCTGCATCGAATTGCAATTTAATTTGCTCTAATAAATCGCAATACATATCGAAACCTTCAGCGGCGTTGCGCGCCCAAGCATAACCGCGTAAAAGCAAACCATGTTCATTCATTTCAATCAACTTCACTTCGCTCGATTTTTTTTCAATATCATGATGAATACTTTCTGGTCGTTCGTAGAACTTAGGGTGCTGACGAATAAGATGGCACATTATTTCTTTTGCCCGCTCGAATTTTGTATTTTGAGCAATACGTACTTCAACAAATTTAACAACAGGCTCTTCTTGATAGTCGCTATTGACCAAAATTTCGTTTGCCATTACCGAATTGGGAACAATAATGCGCTTGTTTTCTAAATCGCGAAGAATAGTGTGCCTTAACGTTATATCTTCAACAATGCCGTTGTAGCTATCTTTTAATCTAAGGCGATCGTTCACACGAAAAGGTTTGAAGATAACCAAAAAAATACCACTCACTATATTGCTAAACGCTTGTTGCGATGCCAAACCAATGATTGCAGCTAAAATACCTGCACCTGTGAGTAAAGAACCCGCGAATGTGCGCAATGGTGGATATTCACGGATAGCAAAAATAATTCCGATAGAGTAAATAATGGCGCTAAGTGCATTGCCAAGAAACTTCAAATTGGTTGTATCGTTCTCATGGATACTTCTAACACGCATATAACGCACTAAAGTGCGCCGCGCGATCCATTCAGTTGATAGTGTTAACCCAAAGATGAATGAAATAACCAAAAATTTTTCGAAACGATTGTAGATTAAATCTAAGATGGTGTGCATTTTTTTAATTACGAATTTCAAATTACGAATTACGACTCAAAATTACTGTTCCGTATTGTAACTATCGAACTCAAGCAGATTGTTAATCAGTATCTCGCAGAAATACGCTGAAATTTGAACGAAAATATAAGTTTTTGCGAATTTCTGTGAAAATTTCCGTGAACTTCTTGATGAAATTATATTCCTAAATTCACGATTCATAATTGAGATAACTGAAATCGTATGGAATGTTTTTAATCTGTTCTAACAAGTTTTGGTTTACTCTGAAAAAACCATAACTAATTTTGAAATTTATAATTGAACAACTAAATCCATAATTCGTAATTCGCAAATGACTATATTTGCAAAATTATGGCAATTAAATCTTCACATCAGCGCATATATTTCGCCTTGAAAGTCCATCAACACAGGCTGAACTTAGGTTTTTCTTTTGCCGATTTATCGGAACGAACCCTTCTTTCCGTCTCTTATTTGAATGAAATTGAAAAAGCAAAAAAATTTCCTAAGCCCGATAAAATTGCCCAGTTAGCTAAAGCTTTTAATACTACATCAGAGGCTTTGCTGTCTGAAACACTTCCAAAAAATTTGGAACCCATAGAAGAATTATTAAAATCGAACTTCCTAAACGAATTACCGCTCGATATTTTTGGATTCGATTTAATGCGCATTGTTGAATTGATTGCCGATGCGCCTACGCGTGTGGGTGCTTTTATCGCTACCTTAGTCGATTTATCGCGCGGATATGCAGGTAACGAAGCGCATTTTTATTTTGCTGCACTGCGCAGTTACTTAGAGATAAATTATAATTACTTCGAAGATATTGAAAAAGCAGCGATGGCATTAGCAACTGATTTTAATATTACAATTCAAACCCTTCACAATTCTAATATTCTTGAAAAAATTCTTCAGATTAAATACAATTACAACATTGTTGAAGATGGTTTAAGTGCTTATCCTGATTTAAATAATTTGCGCGCAGTTACTAACCAAAAAACAAAAACGTTGCTGCTAAATAAAAATTTAACTACAGCGCAACGTGCTTTTCAGTTAGGCAAAGAATTGGGTTTCCAAGAATTGCAACTTAAAGAGCGCGCTTATACCTCTTCTTTACTTCGAGTAAAAAATTTCGATGAGGTGTTAAACCATTTCAAAGCTGGTTATTTTTCTGCAGCGCTTTTAATGCCGCAGAAAGAATTTATAACCGATGTAAAAGCATTTTTTAATCAAAAGCAGTGGAATAACGGTGAAGGCATTTTGCATTTATTGAATAAATACAATGCAACACCTGAAATGCTTTTTCAGCGCATGACAAACATTTTGCCGCATTTTTTAGGTTTAGAACAAGTTTTTGTCCTGCGTTTCTTACATGTGCGTGGCAGTTCTAAATTTGAAATTAATAAGGAACTGCATTTAAGTAGAAAACATCACCCACAAGCAACAGTTAGTTCGGAACATTACTGTCGGCGGTGGTTAGCAATCAAAAGCTTAGAGGAATTGGAAACAGAAACAATTGACAATAATTTTATTATTGCCGCTCAACGAAGTGCTTATAACAACACTTTAGATAATTATTTGTGTTTTACTGTCGCCAAATGCGATGATGAATCGCGCTCCAGCAGCGTAACGCTGGGTATTCTGATTGAAAATGATACAGATTCTAAAATTCATTTTTTAAACGATGAAGCCATTACATCGCGCGAGGTTTCTACTACCTGCGAGCGATGTCAAATACCAGACTGCGCAGAACGTCAAAGCCCGCCCGTTTTTTTAGTTAAAAAAGAAAAACGCCGCGCTGTGCGCGAAGCCTTACATAATTTAATTGGTGAGTAGCTGTTATAATTTTCATAAACTTGTATGAACAAAAAAATACTTATCTGAAAACTGCGTTTAAGGATAAACTAAACAAGTTTCAATGTTCAAGAAACCTATTTTCGGCTTCCTTCTTATTTTATTTTTTTTAAACCACAATATTCAAGCCCAAGGTTATGGCACTGCCATTGGTGCGCGTTTTGGCGATGGTATAGGTTTAACTGTTCAACAACAAGTAGCTATTACAACTACTGCCGAGGTGATTGTAAAATCGGGTGTTACAAATAAAGATATTACAGGCACTTTATTGATTGAGAAACACACCAATATTTTAACACGCGCATTAAACTTTTATTCGGGTTTAGGAGCTTATCACACTTGGTTAGAACCGAATGATAATTATAAAGTGGCACCTACAAATCCTACAGGTATTGTAGCAATTGCCGGTGGTGAATTGAAATTAGGCAGTATTGTGCTTTCTGCTGATTTCAAGCCAATGTTAAAAATAGTGGGCGATGGTACAACCTTCGATTGGCAAACAGGTATTTCGGTGCGATATATTATTGCTCCGCGCATTTTTAGAAAAAAATGGTGGACTTTTTAACGCTAATTTGAAAATAGGTTTTGTAAATTCATCAGACTGTAATACTTTTGCACCCGCATTGAAAAATATGCGAAAAATAATCAACGGAGGCTTGGCAGAGCGGTTGATTGCAGCAGTCTTGAAAACTGCCGTACTCGAGAGGGTACCCGGGGTTCGAATCCCTGAGCCTCCGCATTTTTTTGATAATTTATTATCTGGACTTAGTAGCTCAGTTGGTTAGAGCATCGGTTTGTGGTACCGAGGGTCGTGGGTTCGAACCCCATCTAGGTCCCTTCAAAAAAAACTTGTTCCTTTCTTTAGGGACAAGTTTTTTTTTGTTATTCCCAAAAAAAAACTTGCATTGAATAAATATTCCGTACTTTCGTGATGATTTATGATGGAATTTAAGAATTTTGGTAATTGTTTAGCTATCGCTAAATTATTCGACAATGGAAACGCGGATTTTCACAGATTTTGGCGGATTCATAGCGGATTTTGATATAAAAAAATTAAGTTTAAAAATCCGTGTTAAATCCGCCAAAATCTGCGAAAATCCGCGTTTCCATTGATTAACATTTCAGCTTTAGCTGAATAGCTACGAATTTTGAAATTTTAGTTTCCATCAATCTTTAATTCTTAATTCTTAATTCTTAATTCCTCCATTCTAAAAAAGTATGAATTTATTTGATTTAGGAAAAAAACCAGTGGGTGCACAAAACCTTATTTTATCGATTGCTGGTGGGGCTATTTTTATTATTGTCTGGTGGATAATTGCTGAAGCCTCATCAATAAATGTTCCGGTGCTAAGTAATTACGAAACGCGTTTAGACAACGAAAATTTAAATCGCGATAGTTTGGCACACGCTGATTCTTTGGCTTTTGCGCATGCTACTTCTTTCCGTAAAGCTTATCCAATTATACCAACTCCGTTAAACGTTGTTAAAAGTTATGGTGAACTTATCAATAAAGATGAGCTTTTTTCAAATACAGGTTATTCATTGTGGCTTAATTTAAAAGGTTATTTTTGGGCGATTCTCATTGCCATTCCTATCGGGTTTGTTGTTGGATTATTCCCATTGTTTCGAGGATTGTTCAGTAGAATTATTGACACATTGCGCTACTTGCCACTTTCTGCACTCACAGGTTTATTCATTATATGGTTTGGCATTAACGACCAAATGAAAATCGCTTTCTTGGCATTTGGCATTTTGGTATATTTGCTACCTGTTATCGTTTCGCGCATTGATGGCGTTGAAGATGTTTATAAAACAGCAGTGTTTACGCTCGGGGCATCGAAATGGCAAACTATTCGTTCTGCCTATATTCCTGCTGTTTTTTCAACTTTGCTCGATGATATTCGGGTGCTTACTGCCATTTCTTGGACGTACATTATCATTGCCGAACTCCTCAACAGAACGCGTGGCATTGGTTCCCTCATTTATTTAAAAGGGAAGCAAGGACAAATTGATAAAGTTTTTGCAGGGCTCATCGTTATCGTTCTCATTGGTTTTCTTCAAGATAGATTTTTTGCTTACTTGGACAGAAGATTAAATCCGCACAAATATTTTGCCATCGCACCCGAAGGATTAACAGAAACACGTTATGGTATTTGGTCAATTTTAGGAGTTCTGACTTTGAAAATTTTGCAAGAAGTGTTCGCACCCAATTTTGATTCAATTGGTTGGCAACTCGTAACTGTTGTTTGTATCGCTTCGTTATTGATAATTGCCTTCGGAGAGTTTAAAATTTTCCAAACAAAACAACAAAAGAAGTGAAAAGTGAAAAATGAAAAGTGAAAAGTGAAAAGTGAAAAGTCCGAAGGATGCAGGAATTTAATAGCCACAGATGAAATCTGTGGGTGTGGAAGAATAAATAGTGAAAACGCCGTAGGCGTACCAATTTATAACCACGGATTTTAATCCGTGGAAAAAAAATAATAATTATGCAAGCAACAGTTCAATCTACGCTCACAAACATTTTCGACACAGAAAAAACCATCGACCTCATACCACGAGTGCGCGCTTTTGTCGAACAAGAACTATATCCGTTAGAAACCACTGAAAACCTAATGGGTAATTTTTCAGTGATTGAACCAACGCTTCACCAAAAAAGAAAATTGGTACGCGCAGCAGGCTTGTGGGGTTTGCATTTGCCATTAGAAGAAGGTGGACACGGTTTAACCCTCTGCGAATTCGGTCGCGTGAGTGAAGTTTTAGGTACAACACCGTTTGGTCATTTTGTATTTGGTTGTCAATCGCCTGATATTGGCAATACAGAACTCATGATGAAATACGCTTCGGAGCCATTGAAAAATGCTTATTTACAGCCGTTACTGACGGGTTCAATTCGAAGTTGTTTTTCGATGACTGAACCACAATTTGCAGGCTCAAATCCGACACGCATGGCAACAACTGCTGTTCGCGAGGGCGATTTTTATGTCATCAATGGACATAAATGGTTTACAACCGCTGCTGACGGCGCAGCATTTGCCGTTGTTATGGCGATTACAAACCCCGATGCGGCACCACATAAACGTGCCAGCCAAATAGTAGTGCCGACCAATACGCTAGGTTTTGAAATTGTGAGAAATATTCCGATTATGGGACATTCGGGCGATTCTTGGTTGAGCCACAGCGAAGTGAAATATAATAATGTGCGTGTGCCGATTGCTAATCTCATCGGCAATGAAGGAGAAGGCTTTTTATTGGCACAAGAACGTTTGGGTCCAGGGCGTATTCACCATTGTATGCGATTCATCGGCATTGCAGAGCGCGCTTTCGATTTTATGTGCAAACGTGCCGCTTCGCGCGAAATTGATGCGACGAGTGTTTTAGGTGATAAAGAATTCATTCAAGGTTTTATAGCTGAAAGTCGTGCAGAAATAGATGCGTCGCGCCTTTTGGTTTTAAATACAGCACGCACTATCGATTTACTCGGTGCATCTGCTGCGCGCGACCAAATTTCAGCCATCAAATTTTACGTTGCCAATATGTTTCTGCGTGTTGTTGATCGTGCTATTCAAACTTATGGCGCAGCAGGTACAACCAGCGATTTTCTTTTATCTTTTTGGTATATGCACGAACGCGGTGCCCGCATTTACGATGGTGCCGATGAAGTGCATAAAGTGTCATTGGCAAGGAGTATTTTGAAAAAATATTAATTATGATTGAACTCGATGCACCCGTTGCTCAGCGCGATGGCGAAAAATTAGATATAAATATACTAAACGCATATTTAGCAACGCATCATCCTGAATTAGGATTAATTTCGAATGTCGAACAATTCCCTGGAGGATATTCCAATTTAACTTACAGTATTAAATTGGGAGAAAACAACGCTGTTTTGCGCCGACCGCCAGTTGGTGCTCAAAATATATCGAAAGGACACGATGTAGCGCGTGAATTTGGCATTTTAAACGCTTTACAAAAAGCGAATTTTATAAAAATGCCTACGCCTTTGGCACTTTGTACGGATGAAAATATTATTGGCGCACCGTTTTACATTATGAAAAGGGTTGAAGGTATTATTCTTCGACCAGCTAACACAAAAAAAATAACACAAACTATAGATGCAGCAACCTTCAGAAAGCTTTCTGAAAATTTGTGTGATGCGCTTGTTGAATTACATGCAGTGGATATTTTTTCAACCGGCTTAATTGATATTGGAAAACCAGAGGGTTACGTATTTCGCCAGGTGAATGGTTGGTATAAACGATATCAGAAGTCAGCAACAGAAGACATTCCCGTCGTAGAATATCTTTATGATTGGTTGGTAGGAAATAAACCCTATAAAGAGCCGGTTCCGACGTTAATTCACAACGATTTTAAATACGATAACGTCGTTTTAAATGCACAAAATATTTTCCAGATTGATGCCATTTTAGATTGGGAAATGACAACTGTTGGCAATCCACTCATGGATGTTGGCACAGCACTCTCTTATTGGTCGGAAGCAGACGACGACGAATTTGCAAAATCATTTAATATTACTTGGTTGCCAAACAATTTGACCCGGAGGGAATTCGCGAATCGCTACGCTGAAAAATCAGGTCGTAAACTTGATGATATTGTTTATTACTACGTTTTCGGTTTGTTTAAAAATGCCATAGTCATGCAGCAAATTTATAAGCGCTATACACTTGGCACTACTACTGATGCGCGATTTGCACAACTCATTCAGGGTGTTCATGCTTTATTAAAGCGCGCTGAAAAAGCGACTAAAAATTATACACTGTAAGTTATGAGGGATGAGTTATGAGGGATGAACTCTTGTTTATCTCATCCCTTATAACTCATATCTAATAATTCAATTAATCTCTCGAATTTTTCTCTTTCTTTTTAATTTCCTTCTCTTTGCGTTTTTCCTTTAAATTCTTCGTGGGTTCTTTCTTGATGTTTTTTTCCTTTGCACCTTTATCCTTCGACATAAAAATTTAATTTAAAGAGTGAATAAATTATGTTTTGTAAAGATAACGTTTTTTTCGGTAAAATAATTTTTCTTGGGAGATTTTTTTTGCACTTACGTTCCATAAAAATAAGTACTTTAGTTATGTTTTCAATGTGCGTGTTAAACATAAATCTTTTTGTTCTGTTTTCGATGCGCTCGTTAAACATAAATCTTTTTGTTCTGTTTGAATTGCTTTGATGATAAAAAAATTCTTGCGATTTATATTTTTAAAAGTGTTTAAACAAATTTATAAATTTATCATTTTTTGAATAAAAATATTTATTTTTGTAAAATTTCTATTTATAATTAGACAAAACTCTTTGATCTTTGGATTTGCTAAAACTAATACCTTCTTAAAACATCTATTGAATGAAACCACTTTTGTTTTTTGCTTTTCTGCTTTTATTTTCAGTTTTGGCTCAAGCGCAGATTGAAATCAAAACCCTAGGAATTCCATTGGCTCAAAATTCTTATGCTACTAAAATTGATAGTATTCAAAATCTTTTGAATTCACAAACGCATGAGGATACGATGCAAGTAAATCGGCTGAATGATTTGGCTCTTCTCTGTTTATTTGATTTGCAATTTGAACGAGGCATTCTTGCTGCCAAACAAGCCCGTCAACTATACCAAAAACTCAATTACCCTAAAGGTGAAGGGCTTTATTTGAATTTCATGATGTTTATGTCGGGTTCTTCTGACATTTATTACTATTCTTCTGACATTTATTACTATTTTAAAAAATCTTGGTTTTATGCAGAAAGCGGACTAAAAGAAGAACCCAATCAACTAATGGAAAACTTTTCCCCAAAAAACGACCCACAAAAAGTAATTCTAAAAAGGTTGGAGGCAGTTAAGTATTTTGAAAAAGTGAATGATAAAGAAATGATGGCTCATATTCTTGGTGGTATCGGTGCCAATTACCAAACGCTGAACAAAACCAATGAAGGCATACTATATATCGACCAAGCCATAAAATTATTCAAGGAAACAGAACAGCCTGAACTTGCTTTAATGGCATCATTAAATAAGGAATTTGCACTTCAAACCGTGAATAAAATAAAGGAAGCGAATGAGGTCGAAAACGATGTGAAGGTAATCTTAACAAATATTAAGGATGTTAGAGAAAGAGCATTTCTCAATTTCTTAATGGGCTACTTTTATACGACTAAACTGCACAAAACTAAAACAGTTTTAGGTTTTGAAAATTTATTGAAAGCAGATTACGAACTTGAAAAAAATGGAGAGAAAGCATTACGACTCATAGTCTTGCGACAATTGGGCGCTGCTTTCGATAATAATGGTATGCCTCAAAAAAGCTTAGATTATTTCAATAAAGTGATTGAATTGAAAATTGAAACCCAAAAATTAGAAAACATCGCATCTATCTATATTGATGCTCTCTTTGATCTTGTGGCTTTGAAAAGATTTGATGAAGCGAAACAATATTTGGAGAAAGCAAGGTCGTTTGTAAACGAAATCAAGACTAAGCAAAATCGTCTCATTTTTGAAGCCAGAAGTTATGATGCTTCGGGGCAAATTTTGATGGGGCAAGGGAAATATGAAGAAGCTTTAAAAGAATTTTTTCAAGCAAATAAAATTGGTAAGGATTTAAATATAGAGACTTTACAAATGTATTTCAATTCCTATATAGCACAGTGTTATCAAAAATTAGGAGATTTGCAGAAAAGCATCTTATTCGCAGAAAAAAGCGATAAACAATCATTGACAAGTAATGACAAAAAGCTGGTAATCAATAATAGTTTATTGCTTTCAGAAGTATATGAAGAGACAGGCCAGTTTAAAAAAGCTTTTGAATACTTAAAAAAATATCGAAGCCTCATAAAAGAAAAAGAAGAACAAGACCTTGCTAATCTTGCAGCCAATATAGAAATAGAAAAAATTGTTAAGAAAAATGAGCAAGAGAAAGCCTCATTGGAAAAGGAGAAATTAATAAAAGAAAAAGAGAACCAAAATCAGCAATGGTGGTTGATTAGTATTGCGGCTGCTTTGCTTTCTGCGGTGGTTTTGGCTGTCATACTTTATCGAAATAATCAGAATAAACAAAAGGCAAACAACCTGCTTTCTCACCAAAAAGAAGAGATAAATTTAAAAAGCGCGCAACTCGAAAAATCGCTTTCAAATCTCAAAGCAACTCAATCACAACTCATTCAATCAGAAAAACTCGCAAGTTTGGGCGAACTCACGGCTGGCATTGCGCATGAAATTCAAAACCCGCTCAACTTCGTCAATAATTTTTCGAAATTTAGTATCGGTATTGCGCAAGAATTGAACACAGAATTAAACCAACCTCATATAGATAAAGAATATGTTGGTGAATTATTAAAAGACTTAACAGGCAATCAAGAAAAAATAAATCACCATGGTAATCGTGCTTCGAGTATTGTTTCAGGAATGATTGAACATTCTAAACCCAATACAGGTGTCAGAGAATTAACCGATGTCAACAAACTTTGCGACGAATATTTCCGTTTGGCTTCTAATAGTTGGCGCGCCAAAAACAAAGAGTTTAACGTTGAGATGATAACGCATTTCGATGAAACGCTACACAAAATAGAAATTGTTCCGCAAGATATTGGTCGTGTAATTGTAAATTTGATTAACAATGCGTTTTATGCAGTGAATGAGAGAAATAACCTCGTAGGTTTTAAAAACCTACGAGGTTTGGCTGACGATGAAAAAAACCTCGTAGGTTTTGAAAACCTACGAGGTTACAAACCAACCGTAATTGTTCAAACGTCGCAAACAGCATCGCACATAGAAATCAGCATTAAAGACAATGGTACAGGAATGACTGAGACCGTCAGAGAAAAAGTTTTTCAACCCTTTTTTACAACAAAACCAACAGGTTCAGGTACGGGTTTGGGTTTATCGCTCGCGTATGATATTATTACAAAAGGGCATGGTGGAACTTTAAAAGTAGAAAGTAAGGAAGGAGTTGGTAGCGAGTTTGTGATTGTTTTACCCTTAAAAAACTAAGAAATATGAAAAATTTATTTAGAATCATTCTGCTTTTGTTATTGCCATTCTCTCAGTTAATAGCGCAAGGTGAAGCAGTTGAAAGTGCTTATATTGGTGATGTTGACGCATTTTCAAAGATTCCGTTAAATACTATTTGGGATTATTTTCCTTTAGGAAATACGCCATTTGATAGCTTAGATGCAAAAGGCAGTTGGCAAAAAGCCAATCCCATTTTTTTGCAAGATGAAAAAGGTAAGCCATTGAATTGGTCAGGAATCGGTTGGTTCAGACAAAATTTTACTGTGCCGGATTCTTTAAACAGTAAACTCATTGCGCTACGCGTTGGCCATTTTGGCGCTTCGGAAATTTATCTCGATGATAAATTAGTCGCAAGTTTCGGTGATGTGTTCGCTACTTCTGGTAAAAATAAGAGTTATCTGCCCAGAAAACCATTTACGGGAATGCTTAATAACTCAGTAACACATACCTTGAAAGTTCGGTATGCCACACACGATTTTGATAAAGTCATACAGCCTCGCTTATTTTTTGGCTTTAGTTTAGCTATTGCGCCAATTTCAAATTTAAACACCGATATCTCTTTAACAACCTATCACAGCGTATTTTCATTCA
Organism: Saprospiraceae bacterium; assembly: GCA_043781915.1. Lineage (GTDB taxonomy): Bacteria > Bacteroidota > Bacteroidia > Chitinophagales > Saprospiraceae > JAAFJT01. The sequence goes on along the minus strand of JAYWBA010000065.1, from coordinate 10,645 downwards.
GTTTGTTCTTAAGTTTTACGCTATTTTTCCTTTTTGTTTATTTGTTTTATCCTAAACGCATTACCAGTTTGGTATCTGCTTTTTATATGTTCGATTTTGCGGTACTTTTTTTTAGCATTATGTATGCAACAAATACAACCGATGTTACTGCTAGTTTTTGGTGTAACTTAATTTGGAAATTGTCTGTTGCTCTTGCTGGTAGCTGGCAGATTCTATTTATCTACCTGATTTATTACAAAAAATTACCTTCAAGGACTTGGCTACTTGTTCCAATCACAATTACAAATATTTTGGTTGTCTTTTATCCGCAATTTTCTAATCCCGTTTTAGCTGCTATAAATATTTTTATTGTATTTGAAGCGTTTAGAATTATTTTTTTAGGACTTAGAAATAAGCGTTCTGGTTTTTGGATTGTAGCGATAGGTCAAGTTATTGGAACATTCTGCTTCTTGGCTTTTATTGCGAATATATTTAATTTTTTTCCGCCTTTTTATAGTGATAACAATTTAATAAGGGAAATCGGCGGACTAGTTTCTGATATCTGTGGTCCTTTAGTATTATCGCTACTTTTAGCTTGGGAATTCGGGTCATCGAACCGTGATTTAGAAAATAAATTGGTTGAAGTGCAAAAACTCTCTGCTGAAAATTTAAACCAAGAGCAAGAAAAGCAACTCATTCTCTCAACACAAAATGAAACACTTGAAAAGCAAGTTACGGAGCGCACCTCTGAGCTCGTTAATAAAAACCGTGATTTAGAAATTGAAAGTGCATTGGAACGCGTTAGGAGCAAAACAATGGCAATGCAACATAGCAATCAGCTCCGTGAAATTGCAGGAACAACACTTGAGCAATTGCAAAGCCTTGGATTTACTTATGGTGCCTGTTCGATTATCATAATGGATGCAGAAACGGGTGATATGTCATGGTGGATATCCGGTTTTGAAAATGACTATCCTGCAAGCTATGGCAATATTTATTTTGAGCATCCCTTTTATTTGGAACAACTCAATAATTGGAAAGAGGGCAAAAAATATGCTGTAATGGTGTGCGAAGGTGAATCGAAAAAAGAATATGACAAATTCATTTTTAGCAAGACAGAATTTGTAAAAATACCCATCGAGCTTCAGAAAATAATGCAATCGTTTGAAAAAATTACCTTCTCTAATGCATATATGAAATACGGTGCGTTATCCTGGAGTACTGAACCTTTAACAGATGAAAATGTAAAAATATTACAAAGGTTTGCAGCGGTTTTTGAGCAATCCTACACCCGCTTCCTCGATTTGCAAAAAGCAGAAGCACAATCGCGCGAAGCGCAAATTGAGGTAGCACTCGAACGAGTTAGAAGTAAAACAATGGCAATGCACAGTAGTGGTGAATTAAAAGAAGCTGCTAATTTGCTTTCGAACGAAGTGCGTGGATTAGGGATACCAATTTGGAGCTGTGGCTATAATATTATCGATGGAAAATCATGTATTGGTTGGATGAGTACACAAGGCTCTATCCAGCCCCCATTTAAAATGGAACTTAAAACAAGCCCTACTTTTATCCGATTTTATGAATCTAGAGAAAAAGCAGAGATTTTTTATGAAGAAAAAATTGGGGGAACTGATTTAGAAAAGCATTATAACTATATGCTCACTCTGCCAGATTTTGGACAAAGATTAAGGATGTTACTTGATAAAGGGTTTCAGCTCCCTACTTTTCAGGTTAATAATGTCGTCAATTTTAAGTATGGAAACCTTATTTTTATAACTTCTGAATCTGTTCCTGAAGCGCCTGATATTTTTATTAGGTTTTCAAAAGTTTTTGAACAAACATATACGCGCTTTATCGATATACAAAAAGCAGAAGCACAAGCCGAACAAGCGCATCTCGACTTAATTCAAATTCAAACAGAAAAAAAGCGCGCAGAAGAAGCTTTAAAAATTTTGAAAGCCACGCAAAACCAACTCATTCAATCCGAAAAACTCGCGAGTTTGGGAGAACTCACGGCGGGTATTGCGCACGAAATTCAAAACCCACTTAACTTTGTCAATAATTTTGCAGAGTTAAGTTCAGGTTTAACTAAAGAATTGCAAGAAGAGATAGAAAAGCTAAACATTCCATCGAAAAACAAAGATTATGTTGGTGAAATTTTACATGATCTAAACGGCAATCAGGAAAAAATAAATTACCACGGCAAACGCGCAGCGAGTATCGTAACGGGTATGCTCGAACATTCGCGCGCTTCAACGGGTGTGAAAGAACTAACCGATATGAATAAACTGTGCGACGAATATTTCAGATTAGCCTTCCATGGTTTGCGTGCTAAAGACAAAAACTTTAACTGCGATATGGTTTCAAACTTAGATGCTTCAATACCTAAAATTGAAATTATTCCGCAAGATGTTGGTCGTGTGATTTTGAATTTGATTAATAATGCGTTTTATGCAGTTAACGAACGTAAAATCAACAACAACCTGTTTGGAGCTGCGCACCTAACAGATTTAAATTCGATATACAAACCAATCGTAACTGTCTCCACGCGTAAGGGCGAATTGCTATTCGCCCCAACCATCGAAATTCGCGTAAAAGACAATGGCACAGGAATGACTGATGCGGTCAAAGAAAAAGTTTTTCAACCCTTTTTTACAACAAAACCCACAGGTTCAGGCACGGGTTTAGGTTTGTCGCTCGCTTACGATATAATTACGAAAGGGCATGGAGGAACATTAAAAGTTGAGAGTAAGGAAAATGAAGGTAGCGAGTTTATTATAAGTTTACCGATATAATTTATGCAAAATTTTGAAACACTGTTAGAACAAACGATTGATTTTGTAAAAAATACTTTGCAAAACGCTGAAGGTGGTCACGATTGGTGGCATACATATCGTGTTTGGAAAACGGCGCAACTGATTGCCAAATCAGAAGCTGCTGACACTGAAATTGTAGAACTTGCAGCGCTTTTGCACGATATTGCTGATGCTAAATTTCACAACGGCGACGAAACGCTTGGTGCGCGCATTGCGCAACAGTTTTTAGAATCGCACGGTTTTGATACGACTAAAACGCACCACATTGCACAAATCATACAAAATATGTCGTTCAAAGGTGGTAATGCAGATGCGAAATTTAATAGTTTGGAAATGCAAATCGTTCAAGATGCTGATAGATTAGATGCTTTGGGCGCCATTGGAATAGCACGCGCATTTAATTATGGCGGATTTAAAAATCGCGCAATGTACGATCCGAACATTCCGCCGCAAATGAAAATGTCGCCCGAAGAATATCGCAAAAGCACCGCACCCACAATTAATCATTTCTATGAAAAACTTTTACTACTCAAAGATAGAATGAATACGGAAACTGGAAAAAAGCTCGCTGAACAAAGGCATCAATTCATGGAAGATTATTTAAAACAATTTTATGCTGAATGGAATGGTTTGGATAATGAAGGAATTAAAGATTGAAGGAATGAAAGAATTATTGCGTTTACACCCATAATCTTTGTGAAACCTTTGTTTCTTTGTGACTTTGTGGTGAAAGAAATCTACAATTTATGAAAATAGAACTCCGTTGTATCGGTAAAACAGAAACAGGTTATTTAACTGAAGGTATTGAAATTTTTAGAAAGCGGTTGGCGCACTACACCAATTTTGAAATTGTTATTCTTCCAGATATAAAAAACGCACCGACAGAAAAATCGGCACTTTTAAAAAAAGAAGGCGCGCTTATTCTCGAAAAACTCAGTGATTCTGATATTTTAGTTTTATTCGATGAAAACGGCAAGCAATACAGCTCTGTCGCTTTTTCTGAGTTTATAGAAAATAAGCAAATTACCAACACGCCCAGACTCATTTTTCAAGTTGGTGGCGCGTTTGGTTTTTCCGATGCGGTTTATGAGCGCGCCAATGCTAAAATTTCTCTTTCAGCTATGACGTTTTCGCATCAAATGGTAAGGTTAATAATTGTTGAACAACTTTATCGCGCGTTTACGATTTTAAAAGGAGAAAAATATCATAATGTTTAAAATCCATGTTTCGCTAAAACTTCTTTCGGCACGCCCGTCCAATTATTCGGCGTATTACCGACATAACCGACGTCAGCTATTCCCATTTTAGACGTATAAAACCCCGTCATTACTAAATTGCGCATTCTATTAAAAAAGGCGATGCCTTGTGTGAACTCAGGTTTTTTCTTTTCTGGATAAGCAATATCGTCAATCAATTCAATGCGTTGCTGCGGGGAACAATTATTAAAGTTTTTTTCAAAACGCTTCGAACACTGATTGTTCAACCAATGAATACCTCCGCGCAGTGGCGTTTGAAAACCGGGATTATCTTTCGCCATAAATTCTATAAAATCGGGTACACCTGCTTGCGTTGCACTACCTGAAACTTTATCAGCGGGTACAATAATATCGCTGATGATGGCAATGGTTTTCATTTCTTCGGGTGTGAAAAATTTCTCCAACTTAAGCTTGGCTTCATACGCCATCTCATCTTCAGTTCTGCCTGTGGTATTTTTAGGTTTTTCGCCACCAAGCGTTTCCAAACTTTTTGCATCCACTTTATCAGTGGCTGCTGCAATTCCAAATGCTGAAAGCCCGATGGCTTTGAGCGTATCTCTTCTTTTCATAATTTTATTATAGTTGTTAGTTGTTAGTTGTTAGTTGATAGTTGTTAGTTTGAGATTCGATTACCGTCTATCAACTAACAACTAACAACTATCAACTAAATTAAAGTTTTCCTAATTTACGTTGATCTACAATATATTCCGATGCACGCATCGAGAGTGCCATCAATGTCCAAGTCGTATTTTTGTGTGGTTGCGACACCATCGGACCTGCATCGACACAGAATAAATTTTTAACATCGTGTGCTTGATTGAATGCGTTAAGTGGCGCTTTATTTGCACTTTTACCCATGCGCACCGTTCCAACTTCGTGTATAATTTTACCCGGCGATTCTAAACCATAATTTGTTTCAGCCGTCGGCTTTTTACCTTGTGGTATGCCGCCCATTTCGATAATAATTTTCTCGAAGGTATCCTGCATGTGTTTAGCCTGATTAATCTCATGTTCACTCCAAGTATAGTGAAAGCGCAAAACAGGAATGCCGAATTTATCAACCACGTTCGGATCAATTTCACAATAATTATCTTCACGCGCAATAGATTCGCCACGACCTGCCATACCTATATAAGCACCATAAAAACGGCGCGTTTCTTCTTTCAAACGCACACCGTAACCACCAGCTGGTAATTTTGTGCCATCAGGTTGTGGAATCGTACCGTTTATATCTTCCATGCCCATACCAAAACCATACGATGGCATTCCCATGCCACCCCAATATTCAATATGATATCCGCGCGGAAAATCTAATTTTTTATTATCGAGCCACCAAGGCGAATAAACGTGTAAACCACCGACACCATCTTCGTTATACCGCGGTCTATCCATCAAAGCAGGCACAAATCCACCGCGACTCGCGCCCGTTGAATCATGTAGATATTTACCCACTGCACCACTCGAATTAGCCAAACCTTCAGGAAATCTGCCCGATTTAGAATTGAGAAGCAATCGCGCCGATTCGCACGCCGAAGCAGCCAAAATGACGATGCTACCATAAATATTTTTATCGAGCATATCGCGTTTATCAACGTAATTCACACCCGTTGCTAATCCTGTTTTAGCATCAGTCAAAACTTCGCGCACCATCGCTAATGTATAAACATCCACATTGCCTGTTTTAACCGCGGGTTTAACGAGAACGGAAGACGAAGAAAAATCGGCATACACCTGGCAACCTCTACTACACTGTGCGCAGTAAAAACACGATCCGCGCTCATCGTTGATGGGTTTTGTCAGAATACTCAATCGCGAAGGAATAGTTGTTATGCCAAGACCTTTATTGGCGCGTTTAATATAGAGTTCGTGCAAACGCGGTTCAGGTGCTGGAAGGAAAATGCCGTCGGGATCGTTGTACAAACCTTCATTCGTTCCAAAAATACCCACAAGTTTATCGAGTTTATCGTAATACGGTTTTACATCGTCGTAACCGATGGGCCAATCTTCTCCGAGACCATCTAAAGTTTTTACGCGAAAATCATCTGGACCAAAACGCAACGATATGCGTCCCCAGTGATTAGTTCTGCCACCAATCATGCGTGAGCGAAACCAATCGAATTGCGTCCCATTCTTTTTAGTATAAGGTTCACCTTCGAGTTCCCAACCACCCCATGCTGCGTCGAAATCGCCAAAATTTCTAAATTTAGTCGATGCGCCACGTCTCGGCGATTCATAACTCCATTTCATTTGAGTTATATATTTTGGGTCTGCAGGGTCGTAATCTCCACCTGCTTCCAGAAGAGCTACTTTTGCACCCGCTTTTGCAAGCGTATAAGCAGCCATGCCACCTCCTGCGCCACTACCAACTATTACTACATCGTATTTTTTGGGCGATTCCTTTAAATTCATAAACTTATATTTTAGAAAATTGGGTACTCATAAACCAGAAACTCAAAACGCTGTGCAAATTAAAACTAAAATTTGAAATTTATAGGGTTTAATTTTTTTTTTAACGAAAGATTCATTAAAAAACTTAGAAGCTGTTCGGAGTTTGTGTTTTGGGTTGAAAGTATTTAATTTTTTTCACTTTTCAATCGTTTAAAGGTAATAATTTTTGTTATGTTTAAGCGATTGATTTTATCTTTTTAAAGGTAATTTATTTTGTTACGTTTAGGTGATTAAATAATTTTTTCTTGAAAATCAATTTCGCAAAAAATTATTCGCGATTTCATTTTTGATATGTCTGCCAAAACTTTAAAAAATCAAGAATCCGAATAAAATTTATCTTTTTGCCAATTTTGAGGATTGGTTTCTATATAATCGTTTATGCGTTGGTATTCTAAATCGTTTCGAATGATATGGTCGTGAAAACGGGTTTGCCAACTAAATTCCATTTTTTTTAGATTCGCAGCCCTTGTTACTGCCGATTTAAATGATCGAACAATGGCTGGAATTGCACCTGATGTTGGTGATATTTTAGACATAAATTCGCGTTTTTCCTGCAACGCCTGTTCGTCCGTCTTAGGTAGAGACGTTGCATGCAACGTCTCCGAATTCTGCAACGTCTCCGAATTCCGCAACGTCTCCAAATTCCGCAACGTCTCCGAATTCCGCAACGTCTCCGAATTCTGCAACGTCTCCGAATTCTGCAATTGCAGTACTGTCGCGCGTTTTTCAGGTTTTTCAGGAGACGTTGCATGCAACGTCTCTACGTGAACGTGAACATCGGGTTTATCAATAATTACAACGCCGTGAATATGATTCGGCATGACTACAAACACACCCAATTGAACAAACGGAAAATGTTGGGGAATATCGGACCAACACGTTAAAGCAAACACACCAATGTCGGATAGCTCTATATTTTGATTTACAATTTTACCAAAATAATGTTGACGATGCGCTGTACAGATAGTTATAAAATAGGCAGCATTCGTACCATAATCCCACCATTGTGCGCGGGCAGGTGGTACACGGTATTTGTTTAGGTATAATTCGGTCATCGTGTGTTCGTTTTCTCGCAACAAACATAAAAATGAATCACAACCTATCCAACCCCAAAATTACATTTATTTTATTCGATTTCGTTTTTCGGTAGAGACGTTGCATGCAACGTCTCCCTTATGCAACGTCTCATCATCCAACGTCAAACGTTCACAACGTCTATCTGCGGTTTCGCTATATGTTTTTGGGAGACGTTGCATGCAACGTCTCTACCTGTTTATTTTGACCAATAATCTGATAGCAATTTGGCTTGGTCTAAAACCTTGGTAATAGAAATATTGTATTCGCCAGTTGAGGGATCATCGGGCGGATATTTATATTTGCGCAAAATGCGTTTTATAATAACCCGTAAATTAGCTTGTACGCTTTCTTTCAACTGCCAATCAATCGAGGTATTTTTGCGAACACTTTCTACAAGTTCGTTGGCAATGGCTTTAAGTGTTTCATCCCCTAAAATAGTTCCAGCCGTTGGATTTTCAGCGAGCGCATCATAAAAAGCCAATTCATCTATGCGTAATTTGAGTTTTTCTCCGCGTCGATCAGCTTCTTTAATACTTTGCGCCAATTTAATGAGTTCATCTATTATTTGCGAAGCTTCGATTAATCCGTTCTGATAACTTTTGACCGATGCCGCGAGCATTTCTGAAAACTTTTTGCTTTGTGTTAAATTGGTTGCCGAGCGCGTTTTTATTTCTTCGCTTAATAATCGCTTGAGTAATTCGAAGGCTAAATTTTCACGTGGCATACCGCGTACCATCGCTAAAAAATCGTTGCTTAAAATTTCAATATTCGGTTTTTTAAATCCTGCGGCTTCAAAAATATCAATCACTTCATCCGAAATGATAGCGTCGTTAATGATTTGCCGAATAGAAATTTCAAGGTCTTCACTCGATATTTTTTTATTGTGGGCATCAAATTTTCTGAAACGCGCTTTTATGGCTTGAAAAAAAGCCAAATCATCTCTGATTTGAAACGCTTTGACATCGGGGACGGAAATAGCAAAAGTTTTTTCTAATCGCAAAACGTGTTCAATAAACCGTTGTTTTCCCGTGCGACCGTTTTCGTCTTTTAAACCTAAAATAAAATTGGCGGCATCTAAAATAAAATTGAGTCGTTGGTTTTGTTCAGTAATAAAATAATTTTTATAATTGAAATTGCCGAACATATCTACTACTATATTGTAATTGTAGCAATCCATCATTAAAGCGATGGCTTCGGCTTTATCGAAAGTGAGTTTACCTTTACCTTTCGCATCGATGTAAATGCCTAATGCCGTTTTTAAATCTTGCGCGATGCCAATATAATCTACTATTAATCCACCTTCTTTATTGGCAAATACGCGATTAACGCGCGCAATAGCCTGCATTAAATTATGTCCGTTCATCGGTTTATCAATGTAGAGCGTATGCAAACAAGGTGCATCAAAACCAGTTAGCCACATATCGCGCACAATCACAATTTTTAAATTGTCTTTCGGTGCGATTAAAAGGTATAATTCACCTTCTGCTCAGATACAACGATTGTGATTTCAATTCCTTTCGGTGCAATTAAAAGAAGAAGAGCGCGCCCATCAGCGCAGGTTGTTGCTTATATTTCAATTCCTTTCGGTGCAATTAAAAGCGCAAAGCTCAACCAACTTAAATCTATTGATGTAGTATTTCAATTCCTTTCGGTACGATTAAAAGTAGAATCAGAATCGAAATTAACGGTAGTATTATTGCATTTCAATTCCTTTCGGTACGATTAAAAGGATAATATTGTAGGTAGCCTTGTATTTAAAAACTAATTTCAATTCCTTTCGGTACGATTAAAAGCAAAGCTCGACTGAAACTAAAACTTTCTTTAAGTATTTCAATTCCTTTCGGTACGATTAAAAGCCTGCGCGGTTTCGGCACTTTTACTAAAAAAGTAATTTCAATTCCTTTCGGTACGATTAAAAGGCGCTAATCAGTTTTATTTTGCTAATTGCAACAGTATTTCAATTCCTTTCGGTACGATTAAAAGTTAAAATCATAATCGCCTTGAGGCGTTCCAGATTCTATTTCAATTCCTTTCGGTACGATTAAAAGTTGAAAAACTATGTGCCAAAGCAAATCGAAATTGGATTTCAATTCCTTTCGGTACGATTAAAAGTCTGCATCGTCAGGAAGTTTACCGCCAATTTTCACATTTCAATTCCTTTCGGTACGATTAAAAGATGCTGCTCAAACAGCGCGCAGATTGGCACAGCCAAAATTTCAATTCCTTTCGGTACGATTAAAAGCGAACTCGAATGACGTAGGCTTATGTGCTAACTCAATTTCAATTCCTTTCGGTACGATTAAAAGGGGCTTACGACTAATAGTGTTATTGTTTGCAGTACATATTTCAATTCCTTTCGGTACGATTAAAAGCTGAAGCAGCCGCGCTCAACTGTTTAAAGTACGCCGATTTCAATTCCTTTCGGTACGATTAAAAGCGGCAACGCGTTGCTGCGCTTACCAAAAAGAAAGCGCAATTTCAATTCCTTTCGGTACGATTAAAAGAAATTTTCTGAAACCAATTTGCAAGATTTACAGCTATTTCAATTCCTTTCGGTACGATTAAAAGGAGATACGTTAAATGATGGGGTTTTTTCTGAATGGAAATTTCAATTCCTTTCGGTACGATTAAAAGCAGCGAGCAGTTTAATAAAAGAGTTAAAAGGATGATAATTTCAATTCCTTTCGGTACGATTAAAAGCCTTTTACTTAGTTTATGCTCAATTATTTTATCTTGATTTCAATTCCTTTCGGTACGATTAAAAGCTAAATCAGATGAAACTAACCCTCTTGTTAACTCAACATTTCAATTCCTTTCGGTACGATTAAAAGGCACATGTAGTACATCACTAACTTTTTGATTTTTATTTCAATTCCTTTCGGTACGATTAAAAGTTCGTTTGCGCGCATCGAATTGGTATTTTCTAATTCATTTCAATTCCTTTCGGTACGATTAAAAGAGCACGCATATCGCAACCTATAACCATAACGCTATCATTTCAATTCCTTTCGGTACGATTAAAAGACAGGGACAGGAAACACAGGAGTAGGAACAGATGCATTTCAATTC
>JAYWBA010000064.1:0-6404 GCA_043781915.1 Saprospiraceae bacterium | reverse complement strand
TACATCCAAATTTGGTATTTAGTGCCTGAACTCCTTGTACGTCCTATTATTATTAATTTATGGGGAATGACGGGTGTGGGCAAAACAGATTTGATTCGTAGACTTGTGAAACTACTCAATTTTCAGGATAAATTCATTGAAGTTGAACTCAACAATACGGATAATACGTCGTGGATTGGTTCGGTTAGTGCTTTTTTAGAGCGCAACGATTTGAATGATGAATTACCTAAAATACTTTTGTTCGATGAAATTCAACGTTTTAATACCTTAGATGTACACGGTCAGCCTTTAGAATCGACAAAGTTTGCGGATTTTTGGGAATTGTTGAGCGATGGAAAACTTTCGAAAAAAGAGCGCAACGAAATTGACAGTTTTATTAACAACGCCATTTTTAATAAATATGAACGCAATAAAAGGCGCCAGAACAACGAATCAATTCCTTTAGATAAAGAAGAAACGATTTCTGCTTGGGAAGCGCAACAACTCAAAAAGCTAATTGAAACAGATAAGACGTATGAGCAATTAATGGAATTAACTTACGAGGAGTATTTCAATATTGCTAATTTAGAAAAAAAGAAAAAGAAAATTTACGAGCCGGTCAATCATTCAAAATCGCTTATTATTATCAGTGGCAATTTAGATGATGCTTTTAGTATGGCAGGGCAAACGAGTGAAGCTGATATTGATGCTGATATTTTTCATGCGTTCACAAAAAAGGTGACTTTAGTTGATATAAAGAATGCACTCACACGCAAGTTTCGCCCCGAACAAGTGGCGCGACTCGGAAACATTCACATCATTTATTTAAGTCTGCGTCGTATAGAGTTTGAAAAACTCATTTCGCGTGAAATTGAAAAAATATCCGATTCAGTTAAAGAAAAATTTGGGATTAAGGTCAGCATTGACAAGTCCATCAACGATTTAATTTACCGAAACGGCGTATTTCCTGTTCAAGGTGTTCGACCCGTTTTTAGTAGTATTACCGATATTTTAGAAACACACTTAACCAATTTCATTTTTGAAGCACTTCAAAAAGAGGTAAAGTCTATTACAATAGCCTATAGTGTAGAAAAGCAAAGTATTGTTGCATCGGTAGGTAAAACTAAATTGCTTATTCCGTTTGTTGGCAGAATTGATGAAATCAGAGAGAGCCATATCGGTGAAGCGATTACCAATATCAGTGTGCACGAATGTGGTCATGCGGTATTGTATATGCTGATGTTTAATCTGGCACCTTTACAATTGAAGAGTAAAGTTGCGAGTACTTATGTCGGTGGATTTACTTTTCCGCATCAGATTTATGAGAACAAACAAAATCTGATAAAGAAAATAAGAATTTTATTGGCAGGCGGATTAGCAGAAGAAGTCGTTTTTGGTAAAGACAAAGCGAGTGTTGGCAGAATGCACGACCGCGAACAAATCACTATTACTGTGGTGCATTATGTTCGCAAATTAGGTTTCGATGCGTTTCAAGCTGATTATACTTTAGAAAACTCGTACGCATTAAACACCAAAAAAACAGACGAAGTTATTGAAAATTTAGTTAGGGCGCAAGTTGAAGAAACGGAAAAACTTTTGATAGATAATTTATCGTTCTTAAAACAACTTTCTGTTGAATTAAATACCAAAGGCAGCTTAGAGCCTAATGAAATTGCTGAGGTTGCTAGACAATTCGGCTTAAATGTAGAAGTAAAAGAAGAAGGTTATCTGCGGATTGATGACTACAAGATTTAGTTGTTTACCAATTTCCCACAAGTTCCACATAAATTTTCGCAGAATCCGTAAGAATTAATTGAACTTAAAAGTAGTTTTTATAACTGTTCGGGTGACCTAATCGGGAACAAATTTATAATAATAGCTGAAATGCTCCACCCAATACATCCACCAAGAAGTGCTCCAAAAAAAATATCAAATGGATAATGCAAACCCACGTAAACTTGTGCTAAAGAAATACTCGCTGCCCAGAAGATAAGCGAAGTTTTAATCCAAGTTTTTCTAAAAGGTTCAAATACTAAGAGAAAAAAGCTTAAAGCAAAATGATTGGCTGCGTGTGACGATGGAAACGAATAACCCGAACTCGGGGGGACTAATAAATGGACTTTCTTCTGAATAGTAACTTGATTACAAGGTCGATCGCGTTTAAAGTATGGTTTTATAATTTTACTACTTACAGTATCTGATAAAGCAATTGAAATAATAGCCCCGAGCAATACTATTCCTGATTTTGCCTTATATTTTTGGATAATAAAAGTGATTAGAAAAACATAAAGCGGAAGCCAGAAAAACATATTTCGCCAATATGGCGCAATAGCTGTGAAATAATGATTTCGCAGCGTATCGTTTATCAAGAAGAAAAGACTATAGTCGAGATTTTCCAAGTTTGACAATGATTTAATAGACTTTTTGACCGCGATTTAACAGATTAAAGGATTCTCAAGAGAAATAAACACTCATGAAAATTCTTTAATCTGTTAAATCACGGTCAAAATTAAGGAAAAATCCCCAAATTCATATAATCGCTGCCCACTTTATTAATAGCCACTACAAAAGCAGCTGTGCGCATATCTTCAATCTCGGGTTGCTTTTTCCATTGATTTCTGATATTATGATAAGCCGTAATCATTGTTTCTTCCAGACCAGAACGCACCAAATCAATTTCGTCAGGACCTTTCGTTATCATTGTTCGATCGCGTTCAGATACTTTTTTATTCGTATAGTTTTCAATAGCATCAACAATATTTTCGTAGGTATTGTGCTCAAAACGTTTATTGATTCTACCAAAACGAACGTGCGAAATATTCTTCAACCACTCAAAATACGATACTGTTACACCGCCCGCGTTGATGTACATATCGGGAATAATTAAAACACCACGTTTGATCAAAATTTCATTGGCTTCAGCAGTAACAGGTCCGTTGGCTGCTTCAGCAATAATTTTAGCTTTAATTTTATGCGCATTATTTACATTAATTTGATTTTCTAAAGCGGCTGGTATAAGTATATCGCACTCAAGCTCTAAGGCAGATGTATTATTTCCTAAAACTGTTGCCTCTGGAAAAGTCAAAATTGTACCGTGTATTTTTCGCCACTCTAAAAGTTTTTCAACGTCAAAACCTTTCTCGCTGTAAATTGATCCTTCATATTCAGCCACTCCAATAATTATGGCATCACCTTCTTGTTGTGAAATTAAAGCCGAATAAGAACCCACATTACCAAGACCTTGGACGATAATTTTTTTACCGCGTATCCCAGTGGTCAACCCCAATTTATCCATATCTTCTTTAACGCTCACCACTTCGCGAATACCATAATAAACGCCGCGCCCCGTCGCTTCTACTCTACCTTGAATACCATTCATCGTAACGGGTTTGCCTGTTACGCAAGCAATCGCATCGAGTTCGCCGTGATTCATACTCATATAAGTATCGAGCATCCAAGCCATTTCGCGTCCTGACGTACCATAATCTGGTGCAGGAACATCAATGCCTGGTCCAATCATTTTGCGATGAACAAGTTCAGAAGTATATCGGCGCGTAATGCGCTCCAACTGATCGACGGTATATTTTTTCGGGTCTATTTTAATGCCGCCTTTTGCGCCGCCAAAAGGCACATCTACAAGTGCACATTTATATGTCATCAGCGCTGCAAGTGCCATCACTTCTTCTTGGTCAACACTCATAGAGTAGCGAATTCCGCCCTTTGTTGGCATTCTATGATGGCTGTGTTGCACGCGGTATGCTTCCATCACTTCAATATCATCACCTATATGTACAGGGAATCGCATTCTTAAAACCGTATTACAAGCGCGAATTTGCGCTAATAATCCTTCAGAGAGACCTGTATAGGGTGCTGCTTTGCGAAAATTTATCGCAACACTATCAAAAAATGAATTAGGAGAAAGAATTTCAGACATAACTGTTTGTTGATGATTGAATGTAGAGACAATAGCTTTGCCTTGCCTCAAATTATGTTAATTGGGAGACAATAGCATTGCCTTGTCTCAAACGTAATTAATTGTGTTTATTGGGAACAAGGCAATGCCATTATCTCTATTGTTGGCTTTCTATTTTTTTAATTCTGCGTTCTATATAAAACAGGAAGCCAAAAATGCCAATTAAAATTGTTGTTAGAACAGCAACTACGACATATATTTTTCCAGTTGACCTGATAAAATCAGAATTTTGTGACTGTGCAACTAAGTTTTCAGAAAATAAAAACAAAGTAAATAGCATTAAAAGAAAGGAATATTTCATAATTCAAAAAGATAATCAAGCTCAAAGATAAATTAATTACTGCGTTCTGCCAACTTATTCTGAATAATATTTACTCGCACTAATAATGTTGCAATCCAAACACCTAATAGAATCCAACCTATAGAAGCTGGATAAAAAACCATGCGGAGCGTATTGTCTAAATCCTGAGATCCGAAAGCAGGACTTGAACCGTTTCCTGGATGTAAACTATCAGGTGCTAATTTAGGAACTATATATAGAAGCGGCACAAGCGATGCAAAGGCAAAAATGGAATACACTGCTGAAATGCGCGCGCGTTGTTCTGAATCGGTAAATGAAACACGTAAAACAAAATAAGCCAAATAAATGGCGAGCGCAACATAAGTTGTGATAATTTTTATGTCCATTGGAAATGGTTCGCCCCAAGTATAGTTCGCCCAAAAAGCGCCAGTGAACAAACCAAGAAATCCGAAAACTACACCAAGCAATGTGTAGGATTGTGCTTTAATATCCCACAAATGATTGCGAGACCTTAAATATCGGATGCTGTAAACAATAGCGCAACCAAACAACGTAAACATCACAAACCACATCGGTACATGAAAAAATGTATTGCGCACCGTTTCGTACAAAATATTTCTATACGGAAATTTAAATTGCCATTTGTTAGAGTTAATGATGGAAGATGACCAAGCTGATTTTCCTTCCAAAACTTTAATCGAATCTTGTGTAATTGTAACTGCCGATGGTCGGATAGCATTTCCGTTTTCGCCATTTTTAACAAACAAGCTGGCTTGTTCAATTTTAGCGTTCGAAGGCAAATATTTTGGAATACTAAACGTAAATAGCGCTAAGTTTTCCGAAACTACTTCAGTTTTGATACTCTCAATTGGATAAGCAATAAAAGTATCGATGAATTTATTGCCTTTAGCGACTTTATAAGCGCTATCTATATGCAACCACGCTTTCAAATCTGAATTATTTTTCCAACTTGTGTTATAGCCCTCAACCTTCAGTTCAACAGTTTCGCCCGCTTTGAAATTACTCGGCGTAACGCCAACAACGCCATCTTTTAAAGGTACAATAAATCCCGCAATGACGCTCCAAAGCAACAATACAATGCACAGAATTTTCCACCACATGTTTTTCATATCTACTTGAATTAACCTCGTAGGTTTTTAAAACCTACGAGGTTTGTTAACCGAATTAAACCTCGTAGGTTTTAAAACCTAAGAGGTTAGCTCACAATCATTCACGCCATAAAAAAGGAATCAAAACTATCGTCAACGCTATCAATATAGCATCTATTCCCACAACATTAATAATTTCCCAATACCAAGCTGTATCAACTAACATTAACCCATTTTTACTCAGTTTAACGAGTAAAATTAATACTGGAATGACAACAGGAAAACCTAAAATCGAAATTAGCAAGTTTGGATTATCAGCTTTAGCTGCAACAGCACTTACAAAACTCAAAATTATAGCAAAACTGATTGCTCCCATGCAAAGTGTTAAAAAAAACACGCTTAAAACACGCATCGGTTGCAATAAAAGCATTGCCATAACGCAGAAAGTCAAAATATTTATGAGTATTAAATTCAAACAACAATAAATGAGTTTGCTGAAATGTGCTTGTAATGGCGTTAATATTTGGTAATAATAAAGTTGTCGCGCATTTTTTTCGTTTGTAAAACTTTTCAAAACGGAGTTGAAAGCAGCAAACAATGAAATCAGCCAGAACAAACTCAGCCAAACCAAAGGATCTGGCTTTGTGAAACTTAGTTTTAAAACCAATACCGAAGAAAATACAAAAAGTAAAACACCTCCGATAGCTGATTTCTTTCTAAAGTCGATTGCAAATTCTTTTTCTATCAGAATATTAATTATACTCATCTTAGCATTTATTAACGGATAACTAACATTGAATTGATTTTGAATTTTGAACTTTGCAAAAAATTTTAAACAACATTCAAAATGAAACTAAATTATTTATTTACAGCTACTTTTTTATTACTTCTAAACGTTTTAAACGCCCAAACAGTTTTAAAAATCAGTGAAGCACGCCTCAAAGATACATCGACTGTGGTTACAGTTCGAGGAATTGCTACGAACGGAGCAGAACTTGGTTCAACAATTCGTTATATCCAAGACGGAACTGCAGGTTTAGCC
>JAYWBA010000063.1:0-2297 GCA_043781915.1 Saprospiraceae bacterium | reverse complement strand
TACAGCTCTTTCGGAAAACCTGTATGATAGACCTACTATCATCTTATTTATAGTTCTTCAAAGCACGTGAGCTTCGAATTGCAGGACACACCTTGAACAAGCATCTGCGTTTTTTGAATATGGTGGTGAGTGGTCAAAGAAGATATTAAGCAATTAAAATTTACACAATGAAATTTTGTATTATTTTAGAAAAAACGCCTACTAACGTCGGTTTCGGTATTCAGAAAGGCAAAGGTAAGCAATATGAAATTGAACAATTCCAATTGGGCAATGGGAAGAATTTATGTTTTGATTTTGTTGCAGAAGTGAAAAAATCCATCAATAGTTCTATAGATTTTTCAGGCGTTAATATACAAGGTGCAATGCATGAGCGATTTATTTATATCAATATTGGTATTTCAGCAGGGCAAATAGATTCAATTTGGAACCGACGTTTGAAAGTGCCTTTGAGAGGTGTCACCGAAGAAATGATTTCAAAGACGAGTCAAAATGAATCATTATGGCTTGAAACAATAGTTCCAGCCCTTGGAAAAGATGGCACGCCCAATTGTGCAACCGTCAAACCTTTTTTGGGTTGGTCAGTACAAAAATACTAAGGGCATCCTATCTATGCGTAATAGTCAACGCTTATACTTTGCAATTTACAAACTTGCAATTATGCTTTAACCGCACGGGTACAGAGTATAAGGGCAGAAGGTTTTCTGCCTTTAAAATAAAAAACCTCTGATTTTTTATCAGAGGTTTTTTTATTTGCCTTTTGCAATTTGCTTTTTGTCACTTAATCCAAAGAACGCCCTTCGCGTGCAGCTGCAGTCACTAAACTCGAATATTCAGAAACAGAAAGTCCATCGAGACAGAAAGGTAAAGGATTGACGATGATGCCATTTAAATGCACTTCGTAATGACAGTGCGGACCTGTTGATGCGCCTGTTGAACCAATGAGTCCAATGCGCTCACCTTTTTTTAAGGTTTGACCCGCTTTTACGTCAATTCTGCTCATATGACCATACAGCGTTTTGTATCCGTAGCCGTGATCAATGATAACACATTTGCCGTAACCACCACCATTATAGTTTGCCGATTCAACCACGCCGTTTCCAGTTGATTGAATTGCAGTGCCAGAAGGTGCAGAAAAATCCATACCTTTATGAAACTTGCGCACGTGGTGAATAGGGTGGATGCGATAACCAAAACCTGAAAGTGCATCGAGGCTATTGTTTAACATATCTTGGCGAACAGGTTTAATACTTGGTATCGATGAAAGCATTTTTTCTTTATCTTTCGCCATCACAGCTAAAGTATCGAGCGACTTAGATTGAATAGTGAGTTGCTGCGAAAGTTTATTGATAATATCTTGCGTGCGCTCTATTTGTGGCGTTGAAGAAAATTTCGCCAAATCAAATCCTTTGTCATGTCCACCTGTACCGCCATTCCAAATACTTGGGTCAATGGGGTTCATGTTAAACATCATGCGATAAAGATTCGCATCGCGCGTTTGAATAGCGTTCAAAACAGAAGCGTTTAAATCTGTTTGTTTCTGGATAGTGGAAAGCTTGAGTGTGAGTTGCTCAATTTCCTTATCTTTTTTCTGCACAATGGCATTCGGAAACATCTGATGCCAAATAGGAGACAGCAAAAACGTGGAAACAATCATGGCGGAGAACAACCCAAAAATTTTAAGAGCTCGCTCTTTGTAATTCGTTTCTAGTTTTTCGTATTGTAACGTATGCTCGTTATAAATGTATTTCTCTTTCATAGTCTTTTGATGAAAAAAGACACTTTTATTAAAAGTGTAAGATTTAATTATTCCTTCTATAGGGCGCTAAATTATAAATAATTTCTAACTCGTTATAATTCTTTGTCATAATAATTTTTTTTGTTACAATTTTAACGAATAGTTAACTTAAAAAAGGGCTATTTGATGGATTAAAAAATGAATATGTAAAATAAAACGCCAGTTTAAGTAACCGTCGGCAGCTTAATAGTAAAAATAGTGCCTTTATTGATGACAGACTTAGATACAAATATTTTACCATTGTGGTAACTCTCAATAATGCGCTTAGCAAGCGATAAACCTAAACCCCAACCCCGTTTTTTTGTAGTATAACCTGGTTTAAAAACCAATTGCCATTTATCGCGCGGAATACCTTTTCCTGTATCACTCAAATCAATACAAACAAAATTGCTTTCACTATAAATATGTGCACCAATTGTGCCTTCACCTGTTTCCATCGCATCGAGTGCATTGCGAATAAGATTTTCCAAAACCCAATCGAATAATTGGGCATTGACACGCA
>JAYWBA010000062.1:0-6416 GCA_043781915.1 Saprospiraceae bacterium | reverse complement strand
GCAAATATTAGTTGACAGTTGACAGTTGACGGTTGATAGTTTGGCGATCTAAGACTGTCAACTGTCAACTGACAACCGTCAACTATAGGAGCATGATTCGAATTTTCAAAATCCTTCACACACCAATCCGCACGCGCAGCAAAATCATTTTGTAATGCCTCAAGCCATCGCACTTGACCGTAAGCTTTATCCATTTTTTGTGTGTATGGATTAAAATCCGCTGTTTCTTCACCATCCTCCCAACGTTTCGGATTTGTTGCCGATTGTTTCAATCGTCCGCCCCAACCACCAAATTCTGGATTTTTTAAATTATCGAGACCCACATCAACTAAATGCAAAAACGATGGAGAATCGCCTTCGGAAATAAAATCGAATTGGTTAAAACAGCCCCACTGACTTTTTTGAATTTTTGTGATGTCGCCATGAATATGCTCGTCATCGCCCGCTTGTTTTTGCCCATCGCCATAACTGTAATACATCTTTGTCAAAGCTCCGTGATTGTGAATAATGTTTTCACTCATGAACTTGGCTTGCAGTAGATATTGTAGTGAATCGGGCACCGCTTTTTTCCAGTTATAAGCCAAACACCAAAATTGGTTTGAGTTGTATAACACTTTAATATCTTTCCAATTCACCGAAACATATTTTCTATACGTCGCATCTTGGTCTAAAATGGCGTAAATGATGGCTTTATCGCAGACTTTTTTATAAATAGTTTTCCATTGCGGCGTTTTAGAATATTGTTCTTCAATTGATTTCAATGCGCGTGCAATAGTGTTAGTACCACCCCAAACTTGCAAGTAAATCGGTTCGGTTGTCTCATCGAGCAGTTTGTTTTTTATAAATTCTGATCCATCCGTGATTTTATCCATCTCCCCTTCAAAATCGATATTACCAACGTGAATCAGTTTTTTCAAACTTACCGCTGTTGGATAACCTTTGGCATTTTTAATGAGATTCGGATATACCTGCGCGTAAGCGTCAATCAAACCGTTCATCCATTCCGTTCCGGGCCAACGCAAATTCGTTTTTTCGCCATAAATTTTTTGCGTCATCGCCATTTCGGAAGTAAACTTCGTGCCTTTGCTGTCGCCTTTATAATGCCACATAGAACTGCTGTACACCAATCCTTCTATTTTAAACTCGTTAGCGTATAACAGCAGTCTGATAAATGAATCAACATCATCTATTTCACCATCTGTCGTGACTATAGTACGCGTTTTGTTGGCTTCTAAACGGCGTAGATTTTTAAATTCATTAATTTTTGTGTAAGCATTTGCCGAAAAAACAAACAGACTGAACGCAGCAAATAAGTATATTTTTTTCAAAATAAAAATTGGTTTATAGTAAAATACCGTCAAAATGAGCAACCTCTTTTTAAAAAATTTCTATTTTAAAACAAGATAAGATTACATTTTTTTACAGCAAAGTTTTTCTCTTGAAACTTTTGAAAAATATTCATAATCTGCGTTCCTCCAGTTTTTTGTTGCTTCATAGCGAGAAATTGATTGTTTTAAGTGCTATCAGTATTTGCGACTATTTGCAACTAAATTTCTGTCAATATCGCAATTAGTGAACAAATATAGGAGTATTTGACTCAATAAATCGTCAGTGCTTTCATTTTTTCTCCCATTTTCAAAATTTCTAACAGATTACGTATCAGTAACTTCCGATGGAAAATGTGTTAGAACAGTAAAAAAAACTTCTTAAACCTATAAACTTCGCTTAATAAATTTCCCGCAGAAAACGCAGAAATTTCAGCAGAATTTCGCAGAAATAAATAATTACAAAGGTTCAGCGATTTTTGCGTTAAATTTCTGCGTTTTCTGCGGGAAATTCGTCGCTATGTTCACCCTCAAATTTTGAAAATATATTTCTATCACTTATTCTTAAATACGCGTCAAAAAACTCATCGTATCCACGCCATCCGCATAATCGTTAAGTTTAGGCGATTGCGCTTCACCAAAAGAAAAAAGTGGTACAAAATTTAATTTTTCGTTCGAAACCACCAATTGAATTTGCTCTTTTTTTGAGTTCAATTCTGCATTCACGACTTCTATATCGTTGTAAAATGAATAATGCAGCACTGCAATAGGCGATGAAAAAAACGGATTTTCAGTGAGTAATGACGATGCCGTTACAAAATGCGGCACTAAATTTAACAGCATTATACTCGAAGCGTAATCGAAATTGTTTTTAAATTTGTTATGATCAACGAGGCTTTTATCATCGTGTAATACATCGAGTAAATGTGTAAAATCGTAACCTAAGGGCACCATAATATGCGAAACGTTGCGACAACCCAACCCGAAATAGTTGATAATATCGTTGCGTAAATGGGTTAAATCTGCCGTTGTTTCAGTGCCATTTAAAACGGCAATGGCGGTGCGATTGCGTCTGATAATGTTCGGATATTTATTAAAATAGGCTTCAAAATAGCGCGAAGAATTATTACTACCCGTTGCAATAATGGCGTCCATATCGCGTATGGGTCCTTCCGAAACTTCAAAATAGGCTTTTGTGCGCTCATCAATTTCAATCAATTTTAAAAGTAAAAATGGAAGGAGCGCAGAATCTTTATCAGAAAGTTTGATGCGCGCAGTATAACCGCAAATAAAAACGCACAGCACATCGTGAAATCCTACCAATGGAATATTTCCTGCGAGAATAAGCGCTATAATTTTTTTAGGCGGCGCATCCTGAACATTATAATTTTTTACCCAAGCCCGCAATTTTTCCTCATTCAAAAATTGGTGTGCTATTTCATTAATCGCTTGATGCTGATTAGTGATTGTAAACCAACCATTTTCTGCTTCAGCACGATACATTACTTTTTCCAGATTATCATCGGGATGTAATAAATAATCTCCGAGTTTTACGAGTGCGTTTATTCTATCGTTTAATGTCATTTTGTGTGTTTCTATTTTGTTTAATTGAGTCGTGATATTGTAAAATAGTCTTAAAATCCATTGCTTTAAATCGCTCAGCATTTTGTTCTCCAATGCTATCTATATTCTTAAAAGTTTTTG
This sequence comes from Saprospiraceae bacterium, assembly GCA_043781915.1. Taxonomy (GTDB): domain Bacteria; phylum Bacteroidota; class Bacteroidia; order Chitinophagales; family Saprospiraceae; genus JAAFJT01. The sequence goes on along the minus strand of JAYWBA010000062.1, from coordinate 3,387 downwards.
CTGCTTCTGTAATCGATTTTTCTCTCAAAATTTGAAACACTGGAAACGGCGAGCGATTTGTAAAATTTTCGTTATCGTCATAATCAGTATTTTCAAATTGATAATCGGGATGAAACGATGCGATTTGAAAAATACCTTCGTAATTCCATTTTTCGATCCATTTATTGGCACGCTCTAAAACATTTAAATACGCATCGAAATCGAGAAAATTTTCAGGCGTTATAATTAGACTCGTTTCAATCGAATCAGTATTCATTAATCGCGCACACTCTTCTTCAAAAAAAGATTTAAAGACACTCAATTTTTCGTCTCGAAAAACAGCATAATGTGCCGTTTTATTTTTTATCACTGGCGGCGCAAACGGACACAGTTTTAAACCCACTACAAAAATATCAATCCATTTTTGTGTTAATTGAACAACGTTGGCATCGGTTATGACGTTATTGACCATGAATAAAGATGAATAAACCTCGTAGGTTTTTAAAATCTACGAGGTTATTAAGATTAAAGGCACAAAGTTGGCTCGAATTTGAAGAATTTAAAAAATTATCAGAATTTCTTTGTCACGAATTCGCCAAATTCCTAAAATTCTTCAAATTCGAGTTACTTTTGCGCCCTACTAAATTATGAAAATTTTAGACAAATTTCTGATACGCTCATTCATACCGCCATTTATGGTGGCTTTTGGCATTGGTTTATTTGTTTTGGTTTTGCAATTCATGTGGCTTTGGATTGATGAAATAATGGGTAAAGGACTTTCAATTTTTGAATTGATTGAACTCATTTTTTATCTATCCATGACGATGGTGCCATTGGCACTACCGATTGGTGTTTTGATTTCATCTGTTATGGTGCTTGGCAATTTGGCTGAGCGATTCGAACTCTCGAGTTTCAAATCGTCAGGTGTGGGTTTAATGCGCGTTTGTGCGCCCATTTTCATTATTGTAGCAGGCATTTCTATTTTTTCTGCTTTTACATCCGATAAAGTAATTCCTTGGGCGAATTTGAAATTTTATTCGCGCTTTTACGATATTCGGCGCAGCAAACCTGCTTTGACGCTTCAAGAAAATGTATTCAACGATGAGTTTGCAGAATATACACTTCTGATTAAACACAAAGATGCTGAAAGTCGCCATTTGCGCGATATTTTTATTTATGGCAATAAAGAACGCAACACGTCTCTTTTTAATCAAACTTATGCCAAGCAAGGTGAAATGTACACGACTGATGATAAGCAATTTATTGTCATGAATTTGGAAGATGGCACGCAATTTCAGGAGTCACAAAACACAGCTTCGAGCGGCGACCACTACCCTTTCACGCGCATTAAGTTTAAAACGTGGCAAAAATTATTTGATTTAACACAATTTGAGCGTCAAAAGACGGACGAGGATTTGTTCAAACGCAATCAGAAAACGCAAACAGTTCGACAAATTCTCGATTTTGATGATTCTTTAAAACGCCAGCAAAGAACGTATGTTCGAGATTTTGGTAAAGATGTAAATAATGCCATAGCTATTATAAAAGTTACTTTGCCCGACTCACAACAGCAAAAAAAAACATCATTTACCGATGATATTCCGCCAAGCGAAAGAAATAATGTAGCACTTCTGCCTAAATTTATTGAAAAAAAAGTACAACCTGCAAATAATAAAGCAATAAATGTTGACAAACATAAATATGACTCCATTCAATTGCGCAGTAAGAATAATTTAAGTGAAACACCTTTTAGTTCTAAGCTCAACGAAAAATTAGCGCAAGGTCATAATAAGACTATTCCAATACCTAAACCGATAGATACTATAGCTTTTGTGAATAAGCAACTTAAAAATAATTTTTATACTTATTTAGATAGTTTACCTACTCTTGATAAAACGCGATTGTACAGTAATGCTGGCGCAAAAGCGCATTCAATTGAGTCTATTTCTGAGTCAACATTAAGAAGTGTCAATATTATTGAACTATCGCGCAATAAGTTTTTGTACGAACTGTATTTAAAATACAGTTTAGCCTCTATTTGCATGGTGTTTTTATTTATTGGCGCACCAATGGGTGCCATTATCCAAAAAGGCGGATTCGGTTATCCATTTCTGATTTCCATTTTCTTTTTCATGATTTTCATGGTATCACTCATTTATTGTAAAAATTTAAAAGAAAACGAAACACTGAGTGCCTTTCAAGCTGCTTTTGTGCCAGTGTTTATCATGCTTCCATTTGCAGTTATTTTGACGTGGCGTGCTTTGAACGATTATAAAATGTCAATTTCATTTGGGTTTATTAAAAAAATACTCGAATTAATAGAATTGAAAAAAATTAAAGGAACTTTCAAGTTAGGTAAAAATTCGATTCATTCTTAAAATTCTTTAAATTCGAGTCAATGATTTCTTTCTTTAAAGCGCACCAATTTTATTATCTCGTCTATGCGCTTCTTTTGGTGTGGGCAACTGCTTTCACAATTAATACCAATCAATTCGAGCCATTGTATTATTTCGATGCGCATCGCGATACCATCCTTAATTTTTATTTCCGTTGGATAACTGAGTTCGGCGATATTTACCCTTATTTATTTTTTGGTGCATTATTTCTTTATCAGAAAAAAAAATTTGAAACACTTAAAATTGCTTTAGTCTCTGCTATAACTTTGGTAGTTGCACTCATTCTCAAAAATATTTTTCATCATATTCGCCCAGGTAGTATTCTAGACCAAAATCACATCATGGCAACATTCAATTGGGTAGCAAATTATCCTATCTTAAAAGGTGATAATAGTTTTCCATCAGGTCATGCAACCAGTGCTTTTGCTATTTGGAGTACAATAGCATTCACTCAACCGCGCAATGTGGTATTCGGAATGTGTTGTTTGTTTATAGCTTATAGTGTTTGTGTTTCGAGAATGTATTTATTCGCGCATTTTCCACAAGATGTTCTGGCAGGGAGTTTTGTGGGATTATGGATTGCGACTTGCGTTGAATTTGTTTTTTTAAATACAGATTATAAAGACGAACAGAAGTTTGGATACTAAGTGAAAAGTGAAAAGTGAAAAGTCGGCAAATCTCGATTTCACTTTTCATTTTTCACTTTTAACTCAAACAGCGTTACCGTTATATTCCAATAATGTTTTGATAAACTTGAAGGTGGCAAGAATTTATCGCCTACTATTTTAAATCCATATTTTAGATAAAAATTGATTAGGTTTTCATTGTCTGCCCAAGTATCGAGGCGTATAAATGTTTTGTTATTTTCTATAGCTTTTTGTTTTGACCATTCAACTATGTATGACATTAAGTTGTTACCTTTAAAATTGGGATGCGTTGCAATGCGGTGTAAATACAAAGAAGTATTATTATCGCGCTCACCCCAAATAATTGGGTCAGAAAAAGCCATTGT
>JAYWBA010000061.1:0-2301 GCA_043781915.1 Saprospiraceae bacterium | reverse complement strand
AAGGCAATGGTTGAATAACAAGAGCCGTATGATGGGAGACTGTCAAGTACGGTTCTGTGAGCGGCTTGGGCTGAAATGCCCTTGCCTACTCGACTCTCTGACTTGAATCAAGTATCGGCGGTTCTCTCGACCCGTATCAGAAGAGAATCATTTTCCTTAAAACAAGAATGCTTTATTATATGATTAGTGCGTAGTGTGCGTCGGGAGAAGCGCCGATACTAAGTTCAAGTCAGAGACTTGAACAAGCGAAAGCGTTAAACTAAAAATGTTCCACGTGGAACATTTTGCACTTTAAACCTCGTAGGTTTTTTAAAACCTACGAGGTTTTTACGAAGAACATTTTTAATTTTTAATTTTCAATTGCCATGCAATTTTTTTCAACTAAAAACAAAACACAAAAAGTAGATTTTCAAACCGCATTATTCAAAGGTTTGCCTGACGATAATGGTTTGTATATGCCTTTGCGATTTAATAAACTCCCGCAATCGTTTTTTGAAAATATCGAAACCCTGTCAATGCCTGAAATGGCATATCAGATTTCTAAGACAATTTTGACGGATTCTATTCCTGATGCAGCCCTCAAAAACATTATTAAGAATGCAGTAAATTTTCCTGCGCCTGTAACAACTTTAAACGAGTCGACACATATTCTTGAACTCTATCACGGACCGAGTTTGGCGTTTAAAGATTTTGGCGCGCGATTCATGGCGGAGTGTATGAGTCATTTTTTGCAGAAAGAGAAAAAAGAAATCACGATTTTAGTAGCGACGTCGGGTGATACAGGCGGTGCCGTTGCGGCAGGATTTTATAAAACTCTGGGCGTTAAAGTGGTTATTTTGTATCCGAAAGGAAAGGTGAGTGATATTCAAGAAAAACAATTAACCACTCTTGGAGAGAATATAACGGCGATAGAAATTGATGGCACTTTCGATGACTGCCAAGCACTCGTCAAAAAAGCATTCCTCGATACAGAATTAAGAAGCAAAATAAACCTGAGTTCTGCCAATTCTATCAATATCGCGCGTTTGATTCCTCAGAGCTTTTACTACTTTGAGGCATACAAACAACTAAGACTGCAAGGAAAGTCCGATGTTGTTTTCGTTGTGCCATCAGGCAATTTTGGAAATATAACCGCAGGTTTATTCGCACAAAAACTCGGATTGCCGGTAAAGAAATTCATTGCTGCTGTTAATGCAAACGATGTTTTCACTAAGTATATTCATACAGGAAATTTCGAGCCAAAACCATCGGTTCGCACTATATCGAACGCAATGGATGTTGGTAACCCTTCCAACTTTGCGCGCATCGATTTTCTAAATGGTTCCACGTGGAACAAAGTTAAAAAGTGCATTGCATCTTATACTTTTACGGATACTGAAACGGAAATGGCTATGCGTGAAGTGATGCAGAAATATAATTACGTTTTAGAGCCACATGCCGCCGTAGCATATTTAGCGTGGCAAAAGTATGTCGCTGAAACAAAAACAGATGCGGCGGGAATAATTTTGGGAACGGCGCACGCTGCCAAATTTTATGACGATGTGGTGCGCATAATAAATTCTGATATTGAAATACCAGAATCATTGAAAAATATTTTGCAGAAAGAAAAAATTGCCGTAGCTTTAAACCCTGATTTCAAAGATTTCAAGAATTTTCTTTTGGATAATTTTTAATATTCTCTAATGAAGAAAAAAACCTCGCAGGTTTTTAAAACCTGCGAGGTTTAAAACAAACCAAAAATGTTCCACGTGGAACATTTTTGGTTTGTAAATTAATGAAACTCTTAAAGACCATTAAATACTTTCCTTTTTTCCTATCCTTATTTTTTAAAAGTATCAATTTTTTAAAGTGAAAAAAAATTTATCATTATTTTCTAAGAGCATATTGCTTTTGCTGTGCTGTATCAGCACCATTGTGCCATTACATGCACAAGACAAAGAGCCTTCGAAAGACTTTCAAGACAAGTTCAGACAGTTAGAAGAAATTCTGCCAACGCCGAACGAGCAACGCACTGCGAGTGGTGCGCCTGGAAAATCGTATTGGCAACAACAAGCCGACTATTCAATGGACTTAGATTTGAACGACGAAACGCAAGTTCTGAACGGAACAGAAACAATTACATACACCAATAATTCACCTGACCCGTTGAGTTATGTCTGGATGCAACTCGACCAAAACACTTTCCAAAAAGATGGTATAGCAGTAAAAACCAGAGAGAATTCCCTTTCCGACAAAATGACATTGCGCCAATTAAACGCAATAAACATTACTACCGATTACGGTTACAACGTCGAGTATGTG
>JAYWBA010000060.1:0-6425 GCA_043781915.1 Saprospiraceae bacterium | reverse complement strand
TAAGTGATAAGTGATAAGTGATAAGTGATAAGTGATAAGTGATAAGTGATAAGTGATAAGTGATAAGTGATAAGTGATAAGTGATAATCAAAATACTTATTACCTTTCACATATCACTTATCACCTAAATTAAAAAGGTTTCATTCATTTTCGTTTTCGATTGTGAATGAAACCTTTTTTATTTTTATAACCAATTCAGATTCTAAACAGAACAACGTTTGTTCTGTTTCATCGATTCAATTTCAGAATTTAAACAGAACTATATTTGTTCTGTTTAACGAATTTATATAGTGCTTTACCTTTTTTTGAAAATTTAATTACGAATTTAAAAATTGTAGTATCTATTCAGCTAAAGCTGAAATGCTTATCAATGGAAACGCGGATTTGACGGATTAAGCGGATGAACACAGATTCCTTATTGCTATGAAATTTTAAAGATTAAAAAAATCTGTGAAAATCCGCTAAATCCGTGTCATCTGTGTTTCCATTATCGCGAAATTCAGCTAAAGCTGAATACTTACAAATTGTAAGAGAACAAAACCAATTCTCACCACTTTTTTAATTCAATCGTTATATTGGCGTCGGAATTTTTCAAATTGATGAGCGCCTCTTGAAAATTAGGTTTGCGCCATTTCACTTTCGGGTTATTCGAAACGCCATACGCTTCAATAGGTATTCCGAGATAGTTAACATCCATGTGATGATCGTCGTTGACATCGTGATAGCAACCTGCTGCATACACACCCGAAGGTAAATCGAATACAAAATTGACTTCGCGGTTTTTTCCAACGGCAATAGATTGAGTGTATTTATATACCTTCTTTTTCACCAAAAAACTATCTGGACTATCGTAAACAACCAGTCTAATAGTGCCGCCCGTTTCTTTAATATTGCTCACTTTAATGTAAAGTTTACGCGTCGGAGTTTGTGCAGAGCTTTGAAAAGAAAAAATCAACCCAAAAAAAACTAAAAGAAGTTTCGGCATTTTACAAACAGAGTTAAATTTCCATCGAATATTTTTAAAAACGATCATTGAGGCTAAGTTCTATGCGTTGTTTTACGGTTTCAATACGGCGATATAATCTGTCGAAAAACCATTTTCTATTTTTTTCGCCGTGCAAACTAATTTGAGTACTCTTTGCAATAACGTCATTAAACCATTTTTGTGTATAATTGAACAACCTTAAATCAGATGATTTTAAAAAATTGGGATTTCCGAAGGTCGTATATACGCTTTTAAAGTGCGGCGAATCCACCATAATCGTATTATTTGTATAGATTATTTCATTGTGGTATAAAGTAAAATTGCTGCCGCCGTTGCCGTGAGCAGAATGCGTATCTACTTTACTGCCTTGCTGTGCCATCACTTCTAATTTATGCGCCAATTTTAATAATTTATCGCACAACCCAAGCGCATCGTTCCTTTCTTTAAATGAATTGGTATGAAAATGATACTCGATCTGATTGAGCGTGTTATCGACAATATTGAGCGACCACATCTCTACACTGCCTTGCATTTTATATAGGCGCCAAACTTCTTTCGCTTTTTCTAAAACATTGGGCGGAATTAAACCGAAATGAAAATCTTCATTTTGTAAATAAGCAAAATTCCAAATCGATCTTCCCCAAACATACAATTTAAATGAAAACAATTCTGGTTCTGCGATATAATAGAAAATTGGAATTTCGGACGAAGCATAATACACCATTACATTCGGTATAGAACCCAAGGCGCGAACATCGGCGTGAATATCATCGAGGTAGTCGTCGAAAGTTTTTATAGTTCTAACAAATGGGTTGAACTGAAATGAAATATGATCGGTTTCATTAAAGATGTGCGAATCGACCGAAATTTTAAATTTATTGGCTATCAGACTAATTTCTTTGGGTGTTAAATCGGAATCACCTCGAACCCGTCGGTAAACGGCATCGCTACCCACACCGAGTAAATCGGCAAGAGCTGAAATAGCATCTGCTTTTTTTGGGTACTTTGCAAGTACCGAATCGAATAAATAATTCTGTAAGTTTTGGTCGCTGCTCATACTTTCCCAATTTCAATCGCTGTTTGTTCAATGAATTTTTAGCGCTTTCTCTATAATTTTAGCCAAAAGTAATTGTAATTTTTTTAATTTTTTAGATTTCAATTAACATTCAATAAAAAAAAATATGTTAGAATTGAATTACGTCAATAATGGAGTGTCGGACACCTGCATCTTTGTAACATCAAAACAGTTCAAAAAAAATCAATTTATTATGCAGCAGACAATATTTAATTTACTCCAATATTTGTTAACCACTCACTTTTTTACCAGAAGACAATCACCAAATTTTAATTTGGTAACCATACACATTTTGCCTGATCACAATCGTCGAAATTTAGTTTATAAACCTCATACTTTTTAAACCGAAACAATCGTTCAATTTTAGTTTGTTAACCTCACACATTTTTAGACCGAAGACAATCATTCAACTTTAGTTTTTTGATTTTACAACTTTTTCACTTTGTTAGCCCTTTATACCAATCTCAATTCAAACCATAGAACCAGATGTATTGGGTTCAACTGAAGTGACTACTATAATTTGAACGCCCAGCCAGAGTTAACGCTCTGGCTTTTTTTTTGCGGCAAGTTTCGCGCAAAGGCGCGAAGAGGTTCGCAAAGGCGCAAAGAAATTAGGATTTTGCGTCTTTGCGAACTTCTCTGCGCCTTTGCGCGGAATCAAGACCAAATATCGTGATACACCTTATGTGAATGTATCTCTTTCATATTCGGCACATGGTACAACATGTATTGCAATAGCGTTTCTAAAACTACCTTCCGAGAAGGGAGCAAAGGAACATTAAAATCGAAGAATTGGGCTTCTGAAATAATTTCAATGTGTTTAAATAGTGTGTGAATAGCATCTGCTAATTTTAAATCGTTAACTGAAACGCTCGCATTCAATACAATAAATCCACCATTTTGCAAATCGAAAATGCAACCTTCTTGGTATGTTTCGATATTGGGTGAGCAACCCAATAACTGTATAATTTTCCCTAAAAATAAATGCGCAAAAAAAGGCTCAGTTTCTGTTTGAGCATTTAAATGCGTCGCAAAAAAATAGAGCCAATCAAAGCACATCTCGTTTTCGCTCGCGTCGCTCATTGTTTTATGAACCACTTCAACCATAAAAAGCGCCAATGCCGATTTGCGTATGTCGAAAAAAACACCACTTAGTGGATTGATAACGCGCACTTCATTGATGTAAGATAAATTTTTAGGGTGCACACGACTTACAAACTCTATCAATATCAAAGGCTGAAATATAGAAGCTGGAATTTTGCTACCTGCTTTGCGCACGCCTTGCACCATAAAACTTTTTATACCATGTACAGGCGTAAAAATATCGGCAATCACGCTTGTCTCGCCGTATTTTATGTGCCGTAGCATGATGCCTTGTAAGGTTTCAATCATTTTAAGGAATAAGTATTTGGGAATAAGGAATAATTCATAGAATTAAACTTTAAGCGATTGGAAAATTTATAACAAACTCACTCCCTTTTCCTTCTGTACTTTCAACTGTAAGTTTGCCGCCATGCCCTTTCGTAATAATATCGTAAGCGAGTGACAACCCCAAACCTGTTCCTTGCCCTGTGGGTTTAGTGGTGAAGAAAGGTTGGAAAACTTTAGCTTTAACATTTTCAGACATACCTGTGCCGTTGTCTTTGATGTGAATTTCAAGTAGAGACAAGGCATGCCTTGTCTCTATAGTGACAGTGGGTTTGAAATCTCCGATTTCCACGTTCGGGGAACTTTCAAAGTTCCCCGAACGTTTTTGATTCGCTCGCTCATTTACCGCATAAAACGCATTATTGACAATATTGAAAACAACACGACCAACATCTTGTGGAACGATTTCTGTTTTCAGTAACGTTTCATCAAAATGCGTAATCATCTCGCAGTTAAAGTTTTTGTCCTTCGCTTGAAAACTATTAAAGGCTATTCGAGAGTATTCGTCGCAGAGCTTGTTTATGTCAGTAAATTCTTTTACACCCGTTGCAGGCTTTGAATGTTCAATCATTCCTGACACAATACTGCTTGCGCGTTTGCCATGGTGATTTATTTTTTCTTGGTTAGAATTTAAATCGTGCATCAATTCTCTGACGTAGTCTTTATCAATCGGTTCGTTGGTAATTTCTGTGTCCAAATCCTTAGTTATTCCCAAACTCAATTCAGAAAAATTATTGACAAAGTTTAAAGGGTTTTGAATTTCGTGCGCAATGCCTGCTGTGAGTTCTCCTAAACTCGCAAGTTTTTCAGATTGAACAAGTTGGTTTTGGGTGGATTTGAGTTTTTCAAGAGAATTATTCAATTCAGAGGTTCGCTCTTTTACTTGCTTTTCCAGAGTCTCGTTTTGTGTTTCTAAGATCGTATTTTTTTCTTCCGAAAGTTGCACTACTTGTTGCGCATTTTCTCGAACATTTTTAATAATTTCTTTAAAACGCATGGCAACATAGACGAGCATACCAAGAGGGAAAGAAAGAAAATAACCGGTAAGCAATATAGAATATGTTTTATAAGTTAAAGGTGCGAACATAGAATATATAGGAACGAGGATTAGCCAAACCCATGTCAGAATTAACCCCCCAACAATTGCCCATTGTGCACCTCTTAAGGTTTTGCGGGAGGAAATAATATAATAAAGGCAAACTATAATTGGCGTAAAGAATACAAATAGAGCCAAAATATTGAGCAAATCACTATACTTTTCTAAAGTTGTTTCATAAAACATACCAATTATGGTCATAATAATCGTTATGGATAAAATCAACGCCAATATAGCTTTTAAGAGAGTTGTTATTTTTCTATTAAATAACCTAACGATGAGTAAGATTACAACGGCATTAAAAACGCTAATCGATAAAAGCGATAATTGATTACTTATTTTGTTAGCTACAAAAGATATCGAAGGATTATGTGGCAAACCCATAATGATAGCATTAATAGTAATTATTGTAGAAGTTATAGCTATCAAAAATAAATTCTTTTCTTCCCGATTCTGAAAAGCCAATAACCAAAACAGAACGCTAAAAAGTGTGCTGACAACAACCCACAAAGTAAGATAAATAGGTTCTTCTGTAACGTGTTCGGTAAAAATGGCAAATCCATCGGGTCCTACTACACTAAATGACATTTTTACTTTTATATCATGCGGCGGTAAAGGGGAAACTTGGTCAATAAAATGAAATGCAAGCGTATGCACTTCGCCTAAGGACATATTTAATAAAAAAGCTAATTTATGAATAGGGTTATATTCTTTAAACGACTGCCCGTTTACGCCCATTTCACCATATTTTTTTATCAAAATGCCATCAATATACATTTCCCCCGAAGCCCATGAGTCGTACCCAAAATAAATGGGTAGCGCGTTAAAAGCCGTATCAAAGCGCACTTTTGCTCTAAACCAGCCTTCAATTTTACCATTTTTATCGGCAATTGCCGCTTTGAGTTCTTTGGGTCTCATTTTTTGCCAATCTGACATTTCCAAATCTTTTGCCGACCATGTTGCATCATGCCCTTGTTTGAAATACCAAGGATACATATCACCTAATACTACGTCTTGATACTGTTTACCCAGCATATAAGGGTACACATCCAAAATTTGGGCATTGCTATCAATTTGGTCTTTCCAAGTTTTAACCGAATCAATCAAAGTCGTGTTCCTGTTAATTATCACTTCTCTATTGTTCACTTCAGCACCAAAATTGTGTACTTCCCCTTTATCCCAATTGCCTCTGTGGAATTTATATTCTATTTTCCCCGCTTTAAGGTTGAGCGTAATCACTTTTTCGCCCATTCCGTGAGGCAGCATAAGATATTGGCTATCTGGCTTACTTATCCATTTATTGAAAGAACCACTGATATAAATTGAGTCATTCAGTAGGTGCGTCTGTTCCTTTAAAATGACGGTAACTTTATGCTGTGCATGAAGGACCGTATTAAGAAAAAGACTGAATAGAAGAAATAAGGATTGTTTCATTTTGGTAACCGATTGAAGTGAAAAATATAAAGCATAATATAGAGATTAGTATTGAATTTAAGTTAAAATATTGCATATTCACTTAGGAATTCCCATTAACATACTGAGGTGTATTTTTCAAGAAGGTAATTTGACTTTAAAAAATGTTCCTTCACCTTCAGTTGATTCCACTTCAAGTGTACCACCATGTCCTTTTGTAATAATATCGTAAGCGAGCGATAAACCCAAACCTGTTCCTGAACCCGTTGGTTTTGTGGTAAAAAAGGGTTGAAAGACCTTGGCTTTAGTGGCTTCGGACATACCGATGCCATTGTCTTTGACGCGGATTTCGATGGCGTTGGCGATTTTTTGTGTGGTGACGGTTATTAAACCTCGTAGGTTTTCAAAACCTACGAGGTTTTTGCTAT
>JAYWBA010000059.1:0-6441 GCA_043781915.1 Saprospiraceae bacterium | reverse complement strand
CCATTTTCGCTACAGTCTTTATCCGTTCCCGCTTTCTTTTATCAGTAAATTTAAAACTGTTTGTTAACTTTGCAAACGTATGATTTAGCAGATGTTCTCACAGATTCAGCAGATTGTATCTGAAAACGCTATTAAATCTACGAAATTTGCGAGAAATGAGTAATAGCTAAATAATTACGAGTTAATTTTATCTTCTCGTGAATTGTTGGGCATACATTAAATTTTAAAAATGATTTTTGATAGCTTGAGAAAAGGTCGGTTAAGTGTGAAGTTAGCTGTTGCTATCCTTTCTTTTTGGGGAATAGTGGCTCTGCTTGGTCTATTTGCAGGCAAACAAGATGCTCCTATTAACCGAGCTTTTTTCACATGGGCTTATGAACAGCAAGATATTGATAACGTTTATTCGCCACCACAATTAAAAAGTCAATCGAATCATGTAGCGCATTATCTTGGCACCGATGCCGTTGGAAGAGATGTGGCGGCAGGAATTTTTCATGGTGCTCAAATTACTTTAACCGTTGCTATTTTTGGTTTCGCACTCACATTTATTATTGGTTTTCTGATTGGCGCTATCTCAGGTTTTACTGCAAATCAGCCTGCAAAAGTTACATACTTGGCATCCGGCATCAGTATCACTGTGCTGCTGATTATGTTTTGGTACTCCTATATTTTTTATTTATTTTCCAACCTCGACGGCATAACTTTGGGTATTATCATAACTATTAAAATTCTGATAGGACCTTTTTTGGCATTATTCAATCAAGTTTTATTGCGCCGAGGATTCAAATACTATACTTTATCGATTGATTATATTTTAATGCGTCTTGTCGAAATTTTTCAATCCGTTCCACTTATTATGTGGTTATTGGGTGCAGCAGCGATTTTTTCAAAAATTACGCCGCTCGGATTAATCATTTTAGTAGGTTTAACATCTTGGATGAATTTAGCACGTTTGGTGCGCTCCGAGTTTTTTAGATTGCGCACTTCTCCATTCGTCGATGCCGCTAAAGCGGTAGGTGCCTCAACGCCGCGCATTATTTTAAAACACATTTTACCAAACATGATTGGTACGCTTGTAGTTGCTACAAGTTATGGCGTTGCGAGCGTTATTGGTTTCGATGCGCTCATCTCATATATTGGCTTAGGTTTACCCGTCGAGGAAGTCACATGGGGAACACAACTCAGCGGCGCGCGTCAAAATTTTTCGGCTTGGTGGCTCGCCGTTTTTCCTGGTTTGGCTATTTTTTCTGTTATTTTAGCTTTGAATATTTTGGGTAATGCCGCGAGGAGGAGACAAACGCACGTTTGAAATTTTCTGCAAAGTATAAAAAAATATTTAATTCGATCGTAACGTACGATAACTTTACTAACATAGAATTTTTCGCGCAAAGCCACAAATAAAACGCGCAAAGTCACAAAGTTCTAATTCCTTTGCTGCTTTGTGCGAAAATTAAGTACTTCAGTTACTGTCTTGTAAACTTAACTTGCTCCTCACCCACTTTCAAAAAATATATCCCATGCGGTAAAGCCGACACATTAATGCGTTGTGTTCCGAGAGAACTTTGCGAGCTAATCACTTCTTGTCCCAAAAGATTGAGGACGTGTAAATCGCTTCCGGTAGCATTTTCTAAAGTTAAAACATCTGCTACAGGATTTGGGTAAACTCTCAATGTATTAGAACTTTCCATGGAAACAGACACAATTTTCGAATACGTCTCTGAGCCATCAATATCTATTTGCCGTAAGCGATAATACGAAATATTGAGGGGGGTATTGTCTGTAAAGGTATAACTCGATGCTTTGTTTTGTGCCTGAACAAAACCAAGAATATCCCAATTGTTGCCTAATGCGTTAAGTCTTTCTATTTGAAAGCCTTTGTTGTTTATTTCAGACGCGGTTTGCCAAGTCACTTGCACAGCAGTATTGACTGGAGTAGCTTGAAGGTAGAGTAGTTCAACAGGCAAAGCGGTAGTAACAGTAACTTTTTTAAAATTACTACTAAACAATGCACAGTTACCAGACGAAAGAACTTGAGATATTGTTTGATTTATCCAAGCAGATGTATTGACACTCGTATTGTATGAACCGCCATAAATATTGTAAACACCCACAGGAAGACTTGTGAAATTGGCAGTTGAACTGATTGTTTTTATTTGGTTGTCGGTAGTATTGACAGCCAAATAGGTATAGGCATAGTTGGCTCCAGGGCTTGCGCCATCAGTGTATATAGTGCCTGGACCGCTGATGCTTATGTTTGTAGTAAAAGGAGCTGTTGCATTGAGGTCTGTGCCGACAATGATATATGAAGTACAAGCATTCAATGTTGCTGTAACCGAAGAGAAGATCGTGACATTCCCTCCGCCATTGTGACGATAATTGGAGGCAATAAAACCATTACAAGCATTCGAAGAACTGTAAGCCGAAGCAGTATAAATCGAAATCCCTGGGAAAGAACCACTGCCACTCAGTGAAAAAGAATAAGAACCTGATGTACCGACTGTAATAGCTAAAGTTTTAAATCGATTATTAAAACCCGGAAGGTCGCAACCAGTTGATGTAATATTATATGTGCCAATGTTTCTGCTCCCATCAGTTGTTGCAACACTAAAGGTATTGCTCGTAATGGAGCCACCAAAAGAATTCGTTAGAGACAAAGCTAACCCTGCATTACCGACCGCAAAGCTGGCATCCGTGGCGGGGCAAATATTGCTTGAACCTGCAATACAACCAGATGTAATAGATAAATTAGCATTGGATATATCAAAAAACACCACACAGATATTCGTAGCACTTTCTACTTTTATTCTTGCAGAACTTGTATTTGTGATACCCGCAGGCAACGAAACAACCTCAGTACCATCATTAGCAGTACCCGATGCTAAGGTGTAAGGATACGTTAAACCACCATCAATCGAGAGTTTGATATTAACACTTGTGCAATAGCCAACTGTACCACCGACATTCCAAGTGACGGTGGTAGTACCGCCTGCACTAAGTGTTTCTCCACCATTTGGAGCAGTAACAGAAAAAGCAGCGCCACTCACTGTGACGGACATATCAACCGAATGAATACCACCGCCATTAGTGTTGTAATCTCGACCCGTTAAACGGAAATTTAACGTGCGCGCAACGGTTGGCAATGGCTCGAAATCAGTAGCATAAGCATTGGCAATGACAGAGCTTAGTTGTGGAAACGTCCGAGAAGGAGAGGTTGTCGGCGGAAAACTCCTGAACAGTGGGGCTACGGTACTCGCAGCAGCTGTTGCCCCAATGAAACCTTGTGTCGGTATCCCCACGCCGTCTTCATCGTATTCCTCCCATGAATAATAAATAACATCCCCGTTCCCATCTGTTCCGCTGCCTATTAGTATAAACGGTGTATTCATCGGAATCGTAGTCGCACCTCCGCAAGGGTTGGCAACAACTACTGGTGGCGTATTACCTGTTGTAACTGATGTCTGACAGGTCGTTGAATTTATAAACGTTACAGCTGCATCTAAGCTATTGGCATGGAAATACTGATCGGCAGTGCCACCGCTTGTGATATTTTGCGCCGCACCACAAATACCATTGTACGCCATTAGGCTGGTGCCACTACCAATTTCATAAGCCGTTGTGGAACTGATAGCGGCGGTGCAACTCCCGCCATTGCCATTGAAAGTGTGCGTCATATTGAACTGATGCCCCACCTCATGTGCAAATAAACCATACCAACCACTGGATGTATTGTTAAAAGAACCACTCCAGCCCGCTCCTTTATCAGGTCCCGATTTACCATCGTCTTCATTCGGGTTACTGGCACTAATTTGAGTTGAAAAAAAAGTATTATTAGAACAAACTACACCTAAGCCTGCTACGCCACCACCACTCCAAGTATTTCCACCTGCACTCGTGTTGTGTAAAACATGACCAATATCATAGCTTGCAGATGTAAAATTAATGGCAACAACCTCTGCTGCTTGATTTGGGCGACTGTCACCGCCTGAACCATCCGATATAAACGGGTCGGTAGCAGCATTGAGATAAGTAACTGGAGTGAGTAAAGTAAATCTAACAGATAACTCCCTGTCATAAATAGCTTGAATGG
Source organism: Saprospiraceae bacterium (assembly GCA_043781915.1). Taxonomy (GTDB): domain Bacteria; phylum Bacteroidota; class Bacteroidia; order Chitinophagales; family Saprospiraceae; genus JAAFJT01. The sequence continues at coordinate 2,354 of JAYWBA010000059.1, read as the reverse complement.
CATTAACCGAAGCCAACACAACGGCACTGGCAGAAGACGCAGTCCCACCATTTTGAGCGGTAAACTCACCTGTAGTAACGATGGCTAAATTAAAAGTTCGCCGAGTTGCCCCATTGCTAATAGCCAATACTGAGCGGGGAGATGTTTTCTTATTTTGAATCACTAACGATTCATCAAATTGGCAATTGCCAGTTAATGTAGGCGTTTCGTCATTGCCATAATAGACTTGATGGACTTCGGGATTCATTAGATCGCGCGGCCGGATATTCAATATGCCATTTTCAGTAAAAATAAAAGCATTGACGCCATAAGGTGTCACACTCATACGACCACTGACTTGCGGATTGTCGGCTGCTATAACCGAGTATGTTTTAAAAGTTGGATAAAGAGCTGCGAATTCTTCTGACATGATGGTCGATTCTTCGACTTTAAAAAGGCGTTCTTGTCCATCTGGTAAAGGCAAATTAATGAGTACAGGCTGAATTTGTGCCGACGGCGTAACCTTTATCTGTGTTTTTGCCAACGAAGCGGCAATATTTTCCCAATTAAGCGACACATCGCGACTAAGAATTGCTTTATTTTGAGCTTGGCTGCGCGTCAGACAGACGAGTAAAGCACAAGCTATAATGAGCGTTGTCTTCATATAGACTGATAAGTGTTTGTACATGCTGAAATGGTTTTTGATGATAAAAATGAATGGAGCAAATTTAGTGCGTCTGTTTTGATAAATCCGACATTTTCCACAGTATTTTAAAAAAGATAATTAATGGTTATATACAAAATTTTAAAATTGTATTTTCTTTTACTTAATCTCGTTCAAGCTATTTAAAAAATATTGTAACTATTCAATATCCCGTTTTGGGTTTTCTGGGCGTTGTAATTTTTACATTAGGTATGGGTTTTTGCTGTTGCACTGCGGGTTGAGGTTTATCGGTAGTGCCGAGTGGTTTATTATTTGGCGCAGTAGGAGTGGGTTTTTTATTCGGTGCGCTCGGTGCAAGTTTATCACTCAATTCGTGGTCTTCATTCATATGCGGTGCTGGTTTATTTGTTGTAATGCGAGCGACAGAATCAGTAAAACCAGCACGTAAAAACTTGTTGAGCGAATCGAGCGAGCGCAGTGAATCCATTTCAGCGAGTTCATCGAGGGTATATTTTTTGTGTTCGCAGTTCATCGAATCTTTAATCCATTTAGCAGGTTCTGGAAATTTTTCTGTTTTTAATGCGGCAAAATGTGGCGATTTATACAATTTCTGCAAAAACATACCGCACAACGGTAGCGCTGTATAAGCACCTTGTCCGAGACTCATATCTCTGAAACGAACAACGGGTAGGATGCCACCAACCCATGCGCCACAAACTAAATTGGGCGTGTAACACATAAACCAACCATCGGCGTGACTTTGTGTAGTACCAGTTTTTCCAGCTAAATCGTTGTTTAAATCGTAATTATAGCGCAAACGACTGCCCGTACCATCGTTAACAACCGATTTCATCATGCGCGTCATAATGTCGGCTTGGTCGATTGATAACACTTGCGGTGCATTAGCAACCATATTAGGTTGCGGCGTGAAATCGGCAATGGTTTTTCCGTCGCGTGACATAATTTTTAACACCGTTACAGGTTCAATACGCTTTCCACGCGCCGCAAAAGTAGAATACACGCGCATCATATCGAACAGCGAAACTTCCGCAGTACCGAGCGAAATAGATAAATCGCGCTGAATTTCGCTGGTAATTCCCATACTTTTTGCGAGGTCACGCACTGCATCAATACCTACTTTATTGATTAAATACGCTGAAACGACATTGACCGAATTGGTTAGCGCACCTTCCATAGAATAAGAACCGCGATAACCTGCATCATCCGAATTGCGAGGCGACCAAGTATTTTTTCGCTCTTCTTCTGTTAAATCGTAAGCGTTTTTGGTTGTTCCATCTGTCATGTAAGAGCGCCAACGGTTCGGAATATAGTCGCACGGTCGAACACCTGATTGAACTGCAGCGGCATAAACAATGGGTTTAAATGTTGAACCCACTTGTCGGCGCGAGCGCACATGGTCGTACTGGAAAAAGTTAAAATCGGTACCACCCACCCAAACTTTTAACAAACCTGTTTTTGGATCGACGACAGAAAAACCCGCATTGAGCTGACGGAAATAATATTTTATAGAATCGAGTGGCGTATAGCTGCGGTCATCTTCGCTTGGTTGATCGTTATCCCAAGCGAAAACCGTCATCGGAATTTTAGTTTTTGTGAAATGGTCGCGAATACGTTGCGCAGATAAACCATCGGCGGCAAGTTTGTGCCATCTATCGCTTTGGTGCATGGCATCTTCTAAAATCTTATCGTC
>JAYWBA010000058.1:0-40647 GCA_043781915.1 Saprospiraceae bacterium | reverse complement strand
GTTCATGACATCGTAAGCGCCGCCAAATGCTTTGCGCGTAATAAGCGTAATGCGTGGCACTGTTGCTTCACTAAAAGCAAAAAGTAATTTCGCACCATTGGTAATAATGCCGTGCCATTCTTGATCAGTTCCAGGCAAAAAGCCAGGCACATCGACTAAAACCAAAAGCGGAACGTTGAAGCTATCGCAAGTGCGCACAAATCGAGCTGCTTTTTTTGAAGATTCAACATCTAAAACGCCAGCAAAAACAGCGGGTTGATTGGCGACAATTCCGATAGAACGACCACCCAAACGCGCAAATCCGCAAATTATATTTTCAGCATATTGCTCATGAATTTCAAAAAAAGAATCGTCATCAATAATTTTATTGATAACATGTTTCATGTTATAGGGCTGATTCGCACTTTCAGGAATCAATGTCGCAATATCATCGAGATATTCTTCATCAAAATTAAAAGCTAATCGTGGCGTTTTTTCTTCGCAATTTTGGGGCAAATAACTTAAAAGTTGTTTGGCTTTTTCAATCGCTTCCAAATCGTTCAAAGCTGTTAAATGTGTCACGCCCGATTTAGAAGCGTGCGTAGTTGCACCACCGAGTTCTTCGGCAGTGACTTCTTCATTAGTAACAGTTTTCACTACGTTGGGTCCAGTAACGAACATATAAGATGTATTCTCGACCATTAAAATAAAATCAGTCATTGCGGGAGAATACACTGCGCCACCTGCGCAAGGTCCCATTATTAAAGAAATTTGTGGTACAACACCCGATGCACTCACGTTTCGATAAAAAATATCGGCATAACCGCCGAGCGAATTTACACCTTCCTGAATGCGCGCACCACCTGAATCGTTTAAACCAATCACAGGTGCTCCATTTTTCAATGCCAAATCCATGATTTTGCAAATTTTTTCAGCGTGTGTTTCAGAGAGTGAGCCGCCAAAAACGGTAAAATCTTGCGAAAAAACGTAAACCAATCGCCCATTTACTGTGCCATATCCTGTAATAACACCATCGCCAAAATAAATTTCTTCTTGCAAACCAAAATCTGTGCTGCGGTGCGTTACCAACTGACCGATTTCTTCAAAACTGTTTGGGTCGAGAAAAAAATGAATGCGTTCTCGTGCAGTGAGTTTCCCGCGTTTGTGTTGCGCATCAATGCGTTTTTGACCGCCACCTAATTTGCTGAGGGCAATTTTCTCTTTAAGTTCTGTAATTTGTTTCTTCATGTCAACGCTAAAAGTTTAGAGCGCTAAAGTACATAAAAACTCACATCTAATTACTCAGTAGGTTTTTTTCGATAATATTTATCGCCTCGTTAAATCTCGAATCTATATCGCCCTTTAAAATATAGTAATTTAGTTCTAACTTTTTAAGAAGGTTTTCATACAGTTCAAAAAGCAAATGTCTATCATTTGGGTTTTCGCGCAGCGGATGCGATACCCATGTAATGCCTTCGGGTGAGCACAATAAGTAAATATTCTCGTTCTTTCTTTGCTTAACAAAAATGTCAACCAAACTTTCAATAGTTTCATCTGTTTTACCAAAAACAACCTCTGCCCAGATTTTTATTGTGAGAATATCTGTATCGCAAAGCTTAATTTTTTTTTCTTGCATAGAAGTCGTTAAAAGTGCATAGTTTTCAGAAAACATTTGACCTGCTGCAATCATCAGCAAATCATCCATCGTATATTTTTTCTTTTTATTTTTTCGGCTTTCCAAATATTCCACAGCAAATTCAGGTAAAAATGGAATGCCGTAATGATAGGAAATCCTTTCGATTAATGTCGTTTTGCCTGTACATTCAGGACCCGTTAATACAACTCTTAGCATGTTTAAAATTTATTTCACACAAACAACCCTTTATGCGCCGCTATTTTAATCTCTGCTTTCATTGGTTCAAAATTAAAGCGATTTTGCAAAATAGACGCATAAATACTTCTAAAATCAATCTGATGTTTTAAATCACCGTTTGCATCGAGGTTATTTAAATCAGGATTACTTCCGACAATTTGCGACTTCAACCCACCACCTAAAACAAAAACAGGTGCAGCTGTGCCGTGATCTGTTCCGATTCCATTATCGGCTGCTCTTCGACCAAATTCTGAAAAAACTAAAACAGTTGTGCGATTAATTAAGCCCGAATCTTTCAAATCGTCGTAAAATGCTTTAACCGATTCTGAAAGTTCGCGTAAAAGTTGCGGATGTTTACCGAGCTGATTAGCATGCGTATCAAATCCACCTTGACCTGTATAATACACCGAAGTCGGCAAATCGCCTTTTATCATGCGCGCAATCCATTGTAAATTTTGCGCTAATTTATGTTTCGGGTATGTTGCTGTTATGTTTCTCGATTTATCAATCGCTTTTTGAATATTATCCGAACCCGCGAACGAATTTACCATCAATTTTCTGACAAAACTAAGATGCGATTCATCATTATCCGCTAAAACTGAATCTTGACCCAATTGCTTGAGTTGTTTTTCGAATCGGGCAGGGTCTTGAATCGTCAAAGTATGTGCTTCAGCGCCACGAAAAGCGGGCGAGTCAATCACATCTAAATTTAGTCCCGCTAAATTATCTTCGGGTTTGCAATGTGCATCTAAATAACGCCCCAACCAACCGCGCGTATAATTTTCATTACTCGCACTGCCGTTTTGCCAAATTTCAATGCTTCTGAAATGTGATCGGTTCGGGTTCGGATAACCTACATTCTGAACAACACTCATCGCGCCATCTTGCAAAATATCGTTAAAACCTTGCATGGCAGGGTGAAATCCCATACCATTAGCAGCGTTTAAGACTTTATCTTTCGGCATTCCGATGTTTTTTCGCAGCGTGTAATACATTGGGTCCGTGTATGGAATGAATGTGTTCAAACCATCGTTACCGCCATTGAGTTGAATGACAACTAAAATATTGCCGTTTTGCTGCGCTGCTGCGAACAAACTTTCGCGCGACATAGCATTCAAAAATTGCGGTATGAATAACATTCCGCCAGTGGTTGTACCAACTAATTTTAAAAAATCTCTTCTGTTCGTCATGATATTGAATTGAATATTACAGTTGTCTGAACGATGATTTGACTCGAATTAACAAATTTGAAATTCGGGTAGTTTTAAAAGGTTTTCAGCTAAAAAACCAACTGTTTTTTCAGCGTTTGGCGTGTTTGGATCAAAATCATATCGCAAAATACCTTCTAAATTCCTCTTAGTTTCGCTATCAGAATGAATTAAAAACTGTTCGCAAAATGAATCAATAATTTTTGCACTCGTCGATTCTTTAGTTTTATCCCATCGAATCACTGGCGTTTCGTTATTTAAATAAGCAGAATCGTTCTGAATTTGTAAATCATACTCCATTTTATCGCTTAGCTCTGCTTTTTTAACTTTCAATTTAAAAGCTTCTAATTCTTTACCTGCTGCAATAGTGTGTACCAAGCTCATGCGTTGCACTAATTTTTGAGAACTCAACCACGCTCTGCCTCCCTCCCACCCTTTTACATTGGGAGGATTGAGTAAAACAAAACCTTGTTGATTAAAATAAGGTACTAAATATTTTTGTGGTGGAACAGGCAATTGAAATTCGTACAAAAGTTGCATTAAGAATGACAACGGATCTTTAACTAATTGTCCTTGACTTTTTAAGAAAGTATCACTCGTGAGTAAAACTTTCAAAAAAGGTTGAATTTCAAAATTGTTAGCGCGTAAAAAAGTGGCGTATTTTTCAATATCACCTTGTTTTGGCGTAGAAGTTACAAAATATTTCAAAAATTTTTCTGTAATTCTATGGGCAGCTTTGGGATGATCAAAAATAGCATCAACCAAATCATCCGCTTTTAAATTGCCCGATTTACCCAAATACTTTTTATCACCATTATCTTCCCAAAATTTTATGTATGCACCTTGGTCTTCGTGTAAATTTAAACCCGCCAATGCGCGCGCACCTTCTTTAACATCCGACTCTGTGTAATTGCCTACACCTAAAGTAAACAACTCAAGTAACTCCCGACTTAAATTTTCGTTTGGTGCTTTTGCTTTGTTCTGAATATTATCGAGATAAGTAATCATGGCGTTGTTGTACAGAATTTGGCGCGTCAAATCTTTAAAATTGCCAAAAGCGTTTTCTCTGAACAACTGATTTTGCTGAAACATTGCCCAACTCGATTTCACTTTCTCGTAACTCGATGTGAAGTGATTATGCCAAAACAAAACCATTTTTTCGCGCAAGGGAAATTCATCGGTTGTCATTTTCTGAATCCACCAATGAGACGTTCCATTATTCCTTAAAACTTCAGTAATGAAAATTTTCTTATTATTTTCCTCTGACATCTGTTTTAATTCACGAAATTCTTTGCGCGTTTTTGGCGCATCAACTAAAAAGGCAGGCGTTTCTACTTTAGAAGTAGTTTTAAAACTCCGATCTAAAAAAGTGGGCAAGCCGATTTTTTCAATATTTTCAGCTTGTGCATTGGTAAAACCTAACCTTTGGCTAACGAAATATTTCTCTTTCATTGCTATTTTTTAAATATCAGAATAAAAAAATACTGAAAAGTTTAATAATCCTGCTCTTAAAGTATTGTTAATTGAATTTTGGTTATAAATTTGAGCGAGAAAATTATGCAGAATATTCTGCTAAACAGCTTTTAACATTACTTATTGCCAAAACATGGATGCTGTATTCACGAAAAACATTAAGGAACAACTGTTTCTAAACGGTTCGGTGATAATTCCTGATATCGGAAAACTATACACTGTAAAAAAAATGGCGCTGCTCGATGCAGTTCGTGGTCAAATAGACCCACCTCAAGCTGATATTTTTTTAGATACAACTTCAAAAATAAATGATGGCATTTTAGTTGATGCGATTTCAAAGTCGGAAGGGATAAGCAGTACTGAAGCTCAAAAAATAACTGACGAGCAAACTAATTCCATGCTGAGCGCCCTCACTAAATATGAATTAATAGCACTTGAAGGTTTTGGTCGTTTTTACAACGATGGAATGGGTAAAATTCACTTCTTACAGGATGCTATTAATTTAAATGCAGAAAGTTACGGCTTACCAACTTTAAAGTTCGAACCCATTTCGCGAACAGAAAAAATTGTTTCATCTGAGATGACTTCAATCAAAGAAACAATTAAACCCGAAACAGTTATTGCTCCCGTCACTACACAAACATATCAATATATGAACGAACATAACACAGTACCAGAAATTGAACCAGTTCCTACTATTTGGGGAATTGAAAAAAATCTTTTTAAGCGCATTTTAACTATAGCTGCTGTTACTTTAGCTTTTTTGGCGCTTTTGTTCTCTCAAATAAACAGAATCAACAAATCGAAAGTGGTTGTATCTGCGCCAAGTGTCTCATCAGATACCCTCAACACAATTACCAGTAGCGCATATATTGGAGATACAATGACACATGCCGCAGATGCCAGTGGAATAGTTACTGAAACTAAACCTACGAAAGAAAAAGCAAAACCTTCTAAAGAAGCTGAAAAAGTAGTTTCTTCATCGAAGGAAAAAACTGCAACAATCATTATTGGTGCCTTTGGCAATGAAAAAAATATTGCTAAACTCGAATCATGGATTAGCAATAAAGGTTATGAACTTTACTCAAAAAAGCGCGGAAACTTAACGATTGTTGGCGCAAAGGTTGGATATAATAGTTCCGATGAGTTAAAAAGTTTGGTATCAAGTTTTAGGTCGAAATATGGCAAAGAAGTCTTTATACTGTAATAATTGAAATAAAAAATTATGGAAGAAATTGAAGTACCGATGGAGCATCTTCACGAAAAAATCCACGAAGAAGCACATGAAAAAGGCGATAAGGGCACAATGGCTATTGCTTTATCGACGGCATTTATGGCAGTGTTAGCTGCAATTGCTGCGCTTTTATCAGGGCACCATTCTAACGAAGCGTTGATAAAACAAATTGAATCGTCGGATAAGTGGGCGCAATATCAAGCGAAAAGTATAAAATCGGAGATTGCAAATAGTACAAATAAAATTATTACTTCGCTTTCGATTGCGCCAGAAACTAAAGAAAAAAAGGAAGCAGTGGCTGAAGAACTTGCAAAAAAAATTGAAAGGTACGATGTCGAAAAAGAAGAAATATCAAAAGAAGCGAGAGGCTTAGAGACCGATGCAAAAAATCACTTAGCTGAACATGTTACACTGTCTAAAGCAGTAACCATTTTTCAAATTGCGATTGCGCTATCAGCTATTTCGATTTTAACACGTAGGCGTTGGTTGTGGTTTGCCAGTTTGGGTCTAACGGCTATTGGTGCTGTTTTCCTTTTTTTGGGTGCTTTTTAATCAGTTAAGAATTAAGAGGTTGAAGCTCAATTAAAAAGAATTAAAATCCCATAGAATTCACAAACTATCAATGATAGTTTGCGAATTCTATGGGATTTTTCTTTTAAGGAAAAACTTTATTTACTATCGCTACAAAAAAATTAGACTTCATCGTACTTTTAGGAAATTTTTTGATACATGACATCATTCGACATTATAGTTTTAGGTTCTGGTCCAGGCGGATACGTTGCTGCTATCCGTGCAGCACAACTTGGAAAAAAAGTGGCTATCGTTGAACGCGAAGCATTAGGCGGTATTTGTTTAAACTGGGGATGTATTCCGACAAAAGCATTATTGAAAAGTGCCAGCGTTTTTGAATATATAAACCATGCTGCCGATTATGGCATAAACGTACAAGGTGCTTCTGCCGATTTCACCGCAGTGATTAAACGCTCACGTAAAATTGCGGATGACATGAGTAAAGGCGTTCAGTTTTTGATGAAGAAAAACAAAATTACCGTTTTAATGGGTAATGGCGTTTTTAATGCTGATAAAACTTTAACTGTTACGGGCGCAGATGGAAAAACGGAAACAGTAACCGCACCACATATCATAATTGCTACTGGCGGACGCGCAAAAGAACTTCCTAATTTAAAAATTGATGGCTCGCGCGTTATTGAATATCGCAAAGCAATGTCTCCAGAAAAGGCACCTGAACACATTGTAATTGTTGGTGCTGGTGCCATTGGTGTTGAGTTTGCTTACTTTTATCATTGCATGGGTTCGAAAGTAACGGTTGTAGAATTCATGGATCAAGGATTAGTACCGCGCGAAGATCCCGATATTTCGAAAGAGTTAGCTAAAATTTATTCTAAAAAAGGAATTACAGTCTTAGCAGGTTCATCGGTTGAAAGTGTGGTAACCTCTGGTAAAATCTCTAAAGTTTTTGTAAAAAATAAAGCAACGGGCGTTACAAGCACGCTTGAGTGCGATCAAATTTTATCCGCAGCGGGTGTAACGCCTAATACGGAAAATATAGGTCTGGAAAAAATGGGTGTAAAACTCGAACGCGGATATATTGTAGTGGATGATAAATACCAAACAAATGTTTCTGGCATTTACGCTATTGGCGATGTTATAAACACACAAGCACTCGCCCACGTAGCCAGTGCAGAAGGCATTACATGCGTTGAAGCCATTGCGGGTTTACACGTCGATAAAATAGACTACAACAATATTCCAGGTTGTACCTATTGCACACCTGAAATTGCATCTGTCGGTTATACCGAAAAAGCAGCCAAAGATGCTGGTTATGATATTAAAGTAGGTAAATTCCCGTTCACAGCATCGGGTAAAGCCAAAGCTGTTGGTGCCCCTGAAGGATTTGTAAAAGTTATTTTCGATGCCAAATATGGCGAATGGCTCGGCTGTCACATGATTGGTTATAACGTCACTGAATTAATTGCTGAAGTAGTGGTTGCTCGAAAATTGGAAACTACTGGTCATGAAATTATTAAATCAATTCATCCGCACCCAACTATGAGTGAAGCCATAATGGAAGCTGCCGCTGCTGCGTATGGAGAGGTTATACATTTATAACTGATAAAAAGCGTTGAAAGCGCGACATATATTAGCGATGGGTGAAGCCCATAGAGAGTTGATTTTTTCTATTACACACCAAAATTAATTGTTTTTGCATCTATAAAATTAAAGAATGAAGGAGTGAAAAATAATAAATTTGGATTTAACATTTTTTTTTCACTCCTTCATTTCTTAATTCATTAATTAAAAGATTATGCCTTACTACTTACGAATGTTTATTGCCCTAATGTATATTGGTTTTGGAATAGTTCTTCTTTCAACCAATTTTGGAGAGTTGCTCGCAGGCAATAAAACTTTTGGCATTGCAATAGGCATTTTATTCATTGTTTATGGTGGATTCAGATTTTATAGAAATCAGCAAAGATGGGGAAGTTAAAAAATTAAGGAATTAAAAAATTAAGGAATGAAGAAATTAAAAAAAATAAATGCGATGTGCCTAAAATTCAGGTCAAAATCTGAAAAAATAATGGGAAGAACTAATTCATTATTCTTTCGCTTCTTCATTTCAAGGAATCTAGCGATTTCTTCATTCTTTCATTCTTTCATTCCTTCATTCCTTAATTTTTTAATTCTTTCATTCTTTTTATCGGGTTGTGAACCAAAGGTAAAAGTATTGAAAGATAATCCAGATAACGGTGAAATTAATTTTTCGATTGATGAAACCTTAAGACCTTTTGTTGATGCGCAACTCGATGTATTTTCAAACTCATTTCCTCGCACAAAAATTAACAGATACTATAAAACTCAAAACGAGTGCATCAGCGATTTAGTCAACGATTCCGCACAACTGATATGTATTGGTCGAGCGCTCGATACAACTGAAAGTAAAATTTTAATGCAAAAGAAATTTGCACCACCTGTGTTCGAAATCGCTTTAGATGCCATTGCATTGATTTCTAATAATGATGATAAAGATTCTGTGATTACGACAGAGCAGATAAGAAAAATTTTAAATGGTGAAGTGAGTAACAAACGACTTGTTTTCGATAAAAGTAATTCGAGTACGGTTAATTTTTTGATGGATTATTATAAAATCACAAAATTGCCTGCCAATGCTTTTGCCACAGAATCGAACGCAGAAGCCATTAAATACGTCTCAGAAAATAAAAACGCTATTGGTGTAATTGGTTGGTGTTGGTTGAGCGATTCCGATGATCCGTTTACAAAAAAATCGCTTGAACACATCAATGTGTTGGGTATTAAAACTTCTTCTCAAAAAGTTGCGCTTAAACCTTATCAAGTTAATTTAGCAGATAAACAATATCCATTTTTCAGGTCGGTTTATTTGTATCCGAGAGAACACGGAAGTAATTTAGCTTGTTCTTTTGCAAATTTTGCTGATGGTGATATTGGTCAAACAATTATTTTAAAAGCGGGTGTGGTTCCAAGACATCCACCCGTGCGGATGTTAGAATTTAAGGATGGTAATGTTGGAAAAGTTAAGAATTAAACTCGAATTTATAGAATTAATTGAATTCGTAGAATTAGGAGTTAATGATTTTAATTTTCTTTATTTTTAATTATTTGTTATAAATTTATTTAAAAACTTGTGAAACCCAATTTTTGAAATATTTTTGTTGCGTTTTTTAAATTCAGACAGTTTAATACAATATTAACACACCGTTTCGTTTACTTTTTATTTTTTGTACGTCATTATATAAAACACTTACACTTCAATGCGCTTTAGAAATAGAAATAGTAAATTTAATGTAGGGGCAACCCTTCCGGGTGCCTTACTTTCTTCACATCAAACAATTTATAACATGAAAAAATTTCAGATTTTAATGTCCTTAGTTTTATTAACTTGGACACTTGGAGCGCAGAATCCTATTGAGGATGCCAAGAAGAAGATTGTCAACGAGAACTTCAATGAAGCTAAAAAAATATTGAACGCTTATGTCGGTACAGAAAAAGATCCGAAAAAATTAGGCGAAGCGTATTTTTGGCTCGGCGAGGCTGATTATGCTAATTTAATTGACTCAAAGCCAGGTGAAGCGTTGACTTTAGCACGCGAACAATTTAACAAAGGTTTATTAGCTGACAAAAATTGCACACAATGTTTAGTTGGTATGGGTAAACTTTTACTTGATCAAAAAAATAATAAAGAAGCTGCTAAAACATTTGATCAAGCTATCCGTAATTCGCGCGAGAAACGCTATAGAGAAGGAAGTCCTGAAATTTATATGATGATTGGCGATTGCTATATCGAATCAACGCAAAAAAATCCTGAAATTGCTGTTTCCAATTATACCCGCGCACGGGATATAGAACCTAAAAATGCGACGTATTGGATTCACTTAGGTGATGCCCAACTTTTAAAAGGCGATGCAGGAAGCGCCGTATCGGCTTGGGAAACAGGAGCTGAAAAAGATAAAACAAATCCAGAAGTATATGCTAAAATGGCTGAAGTTTGGAAACGGGCTAATAAACTTGATTTAGCTATTCAGCAATGTTTAGAAGGTATTAAAGTTGACAACCAATACGCACCATTGTATAAAAAATTGGCAGAGTTATACGCTGACAACAAACAATACGATAAAGTAACTGGTACTTTGGATTCGTATTTGAAACTTGTTGGCGACCAAGACCCTGAAGCACGTTTACGTTTCTTCAAATACTTAACGTATCAAGTACGTGATTACGACCGCGTTTTGAATGAAGGCAGTACTTTCGCTGCAAAATTTGGCGATAAATATCCAACCATTTATCGTTGGTTAACTTGGTCGGGTGTGGAAAACGCAGCACGTCTTGAAAAGGATACAAAAGATTCTGCTAGAATCATTAAGTTATATACTGATGCCGTGGCAAATTCTACTAAATTAATGACTGCTTTACCTGCCGATAGATTAGTAGATTACGATTACAACTACCGTGCGCGTGCAGAAGCGAAACTCGGTAATGTTGAGGGTGCTACAAAAATGTATAGTGAAGTAATGAAAATCGACACTTCAAAAAAGTGTTCTATTCTCAGTGATTTGATTAAAATGAACTACGATGCCAGAAAATATAAAGAAGGTCTCGATTTATTTGATGAACGTGCTAAATCTTGTGATTTAAAAAGCTTAGATATTTTCTACGCAATGTATTGGGCACAAAGTAGCAAACAATATGCTCGTGCTATTATATATTCTGATGCATACTTAGCAAAAGTGCCAGATGGTGCTGATGGGTATTTGTATAAAGCTATTTCTATAAATGAATTAGATACATCGAATACTTTTGCAGCGCGCGAAACATATGAAAAGCTCATTGCACTTGCTGAAAAAGGAGATGCACGTGCGAAATCATTCGTTCCAAGAGCTTATAATTATCTTGGATCTTATTATGGTTCAATCAACGATTTGGTTAAAGCAAAAGAGTATTTCCAAAAAACGCTTGCCATTGACCCGGCAGATAAATTTGCGTTAAGTTCAATGCAACAATTAGGAAATTGATGGTTAATGCTTAATAAAAAAAGGTGCTGAAAATTTTAGCACCTTTTTTATTTTAATTTACACGAAAATCTCTTTTTCAACTTGCGTTATAAAATGGGCTTTTTCAATCAGTGCTTTGCGCAGAGCATAACTCTTCTGTAGTTCGTAGGCAAAATAATAAGCGTTGGTAGCTAATTTACTTTCATAAAAGATCTTGTCGTTTTCCGAAACTGGCGCTTGGCTGAGTTTCGTTTCTGCAACAACAGCTTGTTTAAGCCACATCCAACCAATAGTGACGATGCCAAAATATTCAAGAAACAAAGAAGCGTTCGAAAGCATTATCGTTGCTCCTTCCGATTTACCAACGCGCATTAAAAAATCAACTGTTTTTATCAATTCGGTTAATTCATCCACTAAATCTTGTGCGAACGGTTTTAAAGTCGCCATTTTAGCAGCATCTGCAATTGTTTCAACAACTTCATCTTTAAAATGAAAAAGCGCTGCACTGTCTTCAATAACTATTTTTCTACCTAAAATATCCAAACCGTGAATAGCCGTTGTGCCTTCATAAATAGCATTGATGCGTATATCGCGGTATAAACGCTCGATGGGATAATCGTCGCAATAACCAGCACCACCCAGAATTTGCATCGCCGCAGAGGTAGAAAAATTACCCATTTCGGAGGGATACGTTTTGGCTATCGGTGTGAGGAGTTCTAAAAGCAAATGCGCTTTCTTTTTTTCAGCACCATCCGAAACAGTCGCAATATCGGCATAATAACTGCAAAGTGTTAAAAGAGCAACCGAACCTTCGACAATCGATTTTTGATAGAAAAGCAAACGCTTAATATCAGCGTGTTCAATAATAGCAATTTGTGGTTCAGCAGGATTTTTAGATTGTGGATGACGACCCTGTGGACGTTCGTGCGCAAATTTGAGCGAATTATAATATGCAGCGGAAGCTAATCCTGCCGCAGCAATACCCGTTCCAATACGCGCTTCATTCATCATTTGGAACATATACGCCAAACCTTTATGGGGTTCTCCGACCAAATAACCGAGACAATCGCCTTGTTCGCCATACATTAAATGCGCAGCGACATATCCTTTTTGTCCCATTTTACCAAAAATACCCGCAGTAGTCACATTATTTGACTTGTGCGAATTGGGTAAAAATTTAGGCACAACAAAAAGTGAAATCCCTTTAACGCCGAGCGGTGCACCTTTAATGCGCGCTAATAATAAATGAATCACATTTTCAGTGGCGTCGTGATCGCCACCAGAAATATAAATTTTCTGACCTACAATTTTGTAAACGCCTTCTTTCTGGGTGGGTTCAGCGCTTGTAGTGATATCGCTGAGCGAACTTCCTGCTTGTGGTTCTGTGAGCGCCATTGTGCCTTGCCAAGTACCAGCATACATTTTCGGGATATACGTTTTTTTCAAGCTATCGCTCCCAAACTGATAAATCAAATTACTGGCACCTTGTGTTAAAAAAGCGTAATTGGCATTAATATTCGCCGAAAAAAAAATGAGTGATGAACTATTAAGTACCATTAATGGCATTTGCGCACCACCCCATTCGTGTGAAGAATGAGAAGCAATCCAACCCGCATCGGCTAAACCGCGAATAATATTTTTAAGTTGCGGATGAACGTGTGGAATACCGTTTTGCATAACGGCTTTCTTTTTATCCATTTCATCTGCAAAAGGGAAAAGCTCTTTATCCGCAAATTCTTTGGCTGCGGCGAGCGTCATACGCATCAAATCTTTGTCGTAATCGGCATAATAAGCAAATTTATTAACGCGCTCTGCGTCAAAAACTTCAAACAATAAAAAATCTAAATTTCGAATACTGACGTACGATTCCATGCAATGATAAATTTTACACAAATAAAATTAATTTTTCTCCTATTTGTTTCAAATGTCACTATTTATTTTGAAAAACAAGTAAATGGTGGATAAACCCCATCAAAAAAGGCTGCTCGGGAGGAGGCAGCCTTTTTTGATATTGTTACAGAAAAACTATTGCTTATCAGGAGCAGCTTCACCTGCTTTTTCGACTTTGCGTTTTTCGTAACGGTTATGTGCTTTTTCTTTACGCGCTTCAATCATTGCCTGATATTTTGTGTATTGGTCAGGAGTCAATAAAGCTTTAATTTCTGCTTGTTCAGAAGCACGAAGTTCTTGAACTTTTTGTTTCGTTGCTTTTTTATCAGTAGCAGAAGCAGCATCAGTTTTTATTGCCTTCATTTTACCTCTATAAGTATCAGCAATAGCCTTAAACTTTGTAGCTTGGTCGTCAGTTAAACCGAGTTTTTCTTTAATTTTTTCTCCACCACCTTTGCCCATTCTATCCATTTTACCCATTTTACCCATTTTTTCAACGGGTGCAGAATTAGGAGTTGTCGCTGCTGGTGCGGTTTGTGCAGTAATTGCTATAGAAATTGACAGAAATGCGATAATCGCAAAAAGATTTTTTACCATGATAAATTTAAAATTTTTTATTTACAAACTAATAAACGTGTTGACTCAAGCTAAAGTATCTGGGTTTAATCGGTTAACAATTCATTATTGTTTTATAATACGTAAAATACTTAAACGTTAAAATTTTTAACATTTTGCCGATAATAGCTGATATTTCTTTCGACTTTATCAAAAAATTTGTTTCTTTGTAGAAGAACTTGTTTAAACTTATTTATTTAGGCTGCAAATAGTTATTTTTAGCCTGAAAACAAAAAGTTCAAATAAGTTCTAATCTAACAATCTTGATATGGAAAAATATATAACAGTTTTTGGTTTAGCTATAATTAGTTTCGCATTAATTTATGCATTTACGGCTTGTTCGCGGGTTATTACCAGTACACCTAAATTAGTTACAAGCACCCCTTCAGAAAATAATTTATACGTTCTTCCTAAAAAAATTTTAAAAACTACTACAACCTATGAAGTTGAAGAAGCTTTTGATGCAACGAATGCTTTTATTAAAACTACTGGTTGTATTGTGAAAGAGGATGTGAAAATTGAAGCGCAAATGCTTCCTGATTATGACAAAATATTCGAAATAAAAAATACTAATCCAAGCAAATTTACACTCAAATTAGATTATGGATCAGATGGTGTCGGCATTTTGACTTGTTTAAACGCAGAAGTTTCTCCAGAAATTGGCGATGTCATTTCAGGCGTAATATCGGTAGCATCGCAAATAAGTTCAAGCCCATTAATGTTGGGTACGCGAACTGATCAAGTTGTGGCAAAAACAGTTAAACGCGATGTAAAAATTATTCAATTCGTTGTGCCTGATAAAGTTCCGAATCTTGTAACGCTAAATGCGCCAAAATTCAGAGACGATTATCAGCCCAATGGAAATGTGCTGATTAACTTTGCAAGCGATATTGACGATAAACAAATTGCCTCAACGAATAATAGTTCATTCAATGGAATTGTATATCGTTTACCCATTGCAACACAAGTGGATGTTTTATATGGCAGTAATCAGGATGCTAACAATGCTACACAAATTTCAAGTCAAATCATTTATTTTCCGCAATTTGGTCCACTTCAGGTTGTGCCGATGAATTTGAGCTACAATATGTTTTCGGGCAAACGCACCATCAATGTTTCATTTAATTCAAATACAGGTGGCTTGACTAAAGTTGAAATGACGCGCGAATCGGCTACAAAAGCAGCGTTCGAAGGTTTAAAAGGCAACTTTCAAAGTGTTGATAAGGGCATTCAAGATTTTAAAAATAAGGATACGCCACAAGCAGCGCTCCAAAAACGTTTAGACGAGTTAAAAAAACAAAAAGAAGTAAATGATTTAGAAAAGCAAATTAAAGACCTTGAAACGGCTAATGCAAAGAAAAACTAAGGCAGAGGAAAGTTGTGAGTGGTCAATGGTCAGTTGTGTCTATGAGACGCAAACCCACCACTGACCACTAAACTAAGGTATACTCAACAATTTTTCCACCATTTCTTCTGATGTATAGTGCGATTTAATCAAAGAATTGAAAGCAACTCGCCCTTTTTTATCTATAATAAAGTAATTTGGTAGCGCTTCAACCATAAAATTAATTGGAATGATGACGCGATCGTTGGCGTGTATGCCTAAATATTTTTCTGATTGCACCTGATTCCGCCACGCTTGTCCGTCTTCATCAGTACTCACAAAAATAAAAACAATATCTTTATCCTTAAGTCTTTCAGCCATACCTTGTGCGCGTGTCATTTCGGCTTGGCAAGGTGCACACCAAGTTGCCCAAAAATCGAGATAAACAATTTTACCGAGTAATTCCTTCGATTTAATCTCTTTACCGTTTATATCTTCAAAAGTAAAATCAGGTATGCGTTCATTGATAGTAAGTCCATTGAATTTCATCGACTCACTGCTCGTAGGTTTATATAACGGCACTACTTCTGCATCGGTATTGAGCGATGGATCAGGTAAAAAGTATTTTCCTGCTGCAAAATTAGAGACAGTTGTTGTTGAAGAAGTTAAAGGTTTAATAGTCTCAGAAACTTTTGATACAGGAGGTAATTTTTTTTGTTCAGCCGATTTTAAATCTTCAACTAATATTTTCAAATCAGGCTGATTAACATCTGTAATTAATATTCTGGACGGGCGCTCTTCAGCTGGCTTATATTCCGTTTTAGTAGGTTGCGGAATAGGTTTTGGGCTAAATATGGTTTCTGTTTTAGATTGATTAAATTTATCCAAATCTGAAACAATTTTTTGTGTTCCATGCACTGGCTCTTCCGTTTTGTTTTCAGCAATAACCTCAGTCGAGGTCGAAGTTTTAGCGCTTTCGTCAGGTTTGCGGAGTGGATCAGCATTGTTTTTATTTTCTTCATAATATTCAATCATTACGCGCGATTTCCAGAAATGTAAATCGTAAAATAGAAAGTCTAAAAAATCGGCACTAAAATTAGATTTTTCTGAAATTGGGTAATTGTCTAAAAAATGTTTCTTTTCTTCAAAAAGGCTTTCAATATAAGTTTGATATTCTTGTGCAGTTTTCGATTTTTGAGCTTTTTTAATTTCTGTCTCATCCACCCAATCTGGAATTTGCCCAATCGATTTCGCTAAAAAAGTATTATTGGATGCATTATTACCCTCAAAAATAGCCTCTGAAATCTTTTTTTTACAATCGAGTTTGATGTTTAAATTATCGTTCGGAGCTATGAAGAGTTTAAGTTTTGTCCCCATCAAATCGATATACACAATTTGAGGCGAAAGCAATTGAAATCTAATATTGAAAGAGTCGTTGGCATCTAATGCGACATAGTTTTCGCTTTCTTCTAACAAAAACGGATTGTTTCTGTAATGATAGTGCAAAATACGGGTTGGTAAGTTTAATATTTTGCCACTAACTACAGCTTCCGATTGTGCTTTTGCGCTGTTAACGAAAAGCATACACATTACGAAAAGTGTTGCAATAAGCAGAGACGTTGCATGCAACGTCTTTACTTGTAAATATTTAAAACCCATGAATTAATCAGTTGATAGTTTAGTTGTCAGTTGACGGTTGTCAGTTGACAGTTTAAAATCACAAACTATCAACTGTCAACTGACAACTGTCAACTATATTTTTGTTCAGAGCAAAGTTAATAAACAAAATGACCTTTTTCACTTTGTACAATAACTTCTGTTTTATTGTTTAACGCTTCAACATGACCAATTATTTTTGCATGTACATTAAATTGATTAGATACCTCAATTATTTGACTTGCTACTTGCTTCGAGCAATAAAACTCTAACCGATGTCCCATATTAAACACTTTGTACATTTCGTACCATGCCGTACCCGACTCGTGTTGAATAAGCTGAAAAAGTTGCGGAACATCGAATAAATCATTTTTTATAATTCGAACATTATCTGCAAATTTAGCAACTTTTGTTTGTCCCCCACCAGTATTATGAATTATGCCTGAAATATTTTTTGCGCCAACTGTTTCAATAACCTTTTTTATGATGGGTGCATAAGTACGCGTTGGAGAAAGCAACCAATCGCCAATTCTCGCGGTTTGGTTGTTTATTTCAAACTTATCGCTCAAACGTTTCGAACCAGAAAAAATGACATCCTTATCGATACTCGGATCGAAAGTTTCGGGATACATTTTTGCATAAAAACTATCCAATACATCGTGTCGAGCAGATGTTAAACCATTGCAACCAATACCTGAGTTTTCAAATTTTTCGTAAGAAGCACGTCCCGTTGAAGCCAAACCAACGATAACATTGCCAACAGCAATTTTATTTTCGATGACGTTTTTGCGCTCCATACGCGAAAAAACCGTAAAACCAACATCCGCAGTGCGAACAATATCGCCTACATCAGCCGTTTCACCACCCGCTAAGTACATTTTAATGCCTACTGACTGCAAAAAATCACAAAAATCTTGTGTCGATTCGATAAGCGTTTTAATGACTTCGGCACTAATAACGCTTTTGTTTCTTCCAATGGTTGAAGATAAAACATAGTTATCGACACAACCCACGCAAGCCATATCGTCAATATTCATCACAATAGCATCCTGAACAATATTGCGCCAGACTGAAGCATCGCCCGTTTCGCGCCAAAACAAATAGGCTAAAACTGTTTTTGTGCCTGCCGTATCAGCGTGCATAATATTGCAAAAATTAGGGTCATTGCCAACAATATCTGGAATGACTTTACAAAATGCGCTCGGATACAATCCTTTATCTAAATTTTTAATGGCATCATGCACTTCCGTTTTATTCGCTGAAACACCTCGCTTACTATATCTTGAAAGAGCTTCTTCCATAAAAAATCTAAATTTTTACTTTAAAACTGCAAATATACTATTTTTTTCAAGGCTAAAAAAGAAAAGTGAAAAGTTATTGAGACTCTCAGTTTGGGTAATAAAGTGAAATTTGCAGAGCATTGATTGCATTTTCATTTCAAAAAAACTACCTTTATACGATTATAAGGGCACAAGTCATTTATTAATTTGTTGTCAATGTCTTGCCTAGGATATGACTCATTCTGAAAAAACACGGTCAAACAATTCCTGAAATTGCTGAAGAATTAGGTATTACTATTGAAGAGGTCAAACAATTCACAGCCAGAATATAAATATTGACACACTTAATTTAAAATTCTCCAAAAATCAAATCACCCTATCAGTAAATTTCTTTTTTTTAAATTACTCATCATTAATGTCACTGCAATTCTAAACTTATTTACTACTTTTGCTATTAATACAAAGTCTAAATAAAATTGTGGCAATTTTGGGAACGCGCATGGCAGTAGATTTGGAGAAGCTTTCTGATTTTAGGAACGGTCAAAAGGGCATTTTACGCTTGATTGACGATGATGTTATTGCTACAAAATTAATGTCGATGGGAATGTTACCTGGCAAAACTATAGAACTCGTTCGGCGCATTCCGTTTGGCGGTGGCATTTACATAAAAGTTGAAGACATGCTCATGGCACTTCGTTTGGTTGAAGCGCAACATATTTTGCTTGAAGTATTCTGAATTTAGTTGACAGTTGACAGTTGACAGTTGATAGTTGTTTATCGCAACGCCAACTGTCAACTGTCAACTGCCAACTGTCAACTAATATCTAAAATGGGTTTTAAGGTCGCACTCATTGGAAATCCCAACGCGGGCAAATCATCGGTATTTAATAATTTGACAGGTTTACGTCAAAAAGTTGGTAATTTTCCTGGCGTTACAGTTGATAAAAAAACGGGGGATTTCGAAATTGAAGGTAAAATAATTTCAGTTATTGATTTACCCGGTACATACAGTTTATATCCCAATTCTGCTGATGAGCGCATCGTTTTAAATATAATTACCAATCCAAAAGATAAATCTTTTCCCGATGCCATTGTTTATGTTGCTGATGTGACTCAATTAGAGCGCCATTTATTGTTATTCACACAATTGCGCGATTTAAATATTCCTACCATTTTGTGTTTAAACATGATGGATATTGCTTTGGAGCAAGGGATCAGTATAGATACAAAAAAGTTAGAAGCATTTTTTAATACAGACATTGTTTTACTCAATGCGCGCAAAGGTAATGGGACAGAAGAATTGAAAAATCAAATCGTAAAGACGTTGCATGCAACGTCTCTTCTTACCCGAAAAAAAATGTTTTATCAGCCGCAACCTAAAGAGTTAGAAATTGCTGAAAAAATTAGATTCCAAATACCAGAAGTTCGCAGTACATACCAAGCCATATTACTCGCTCATCATTTTGATAAACTGCCTTTTTTAAACCCAACTTGGAAGGAAATAATTCGAAACGCCAATAAAAGTGCAGAGTTTGAAGATTTGCGTTTTCAGATAACGGAAACGTTACAACGGTTTAACATGCTTCAGCCATTGATGCTACAAGTGGTTGCGAAGAAAAAAGATAGTAAAGAACCAACCTTCACGGATGTTATTGATGAAGTGGTTACACACGCTTTTTGGGGACCGCTTTTATTTTTCGGGATATTATTTTTGATGTTCCAATCCATTTTTTCTTTTGCAGAAATTCCGAAAAATGGAATTGAAACAATTTTCTTAAACACCAATACTTTCATTAAAGAAAAATTCGGCGATTTTTGGCTGACCGATTTATTTACCAATGGTATTTTGGCTGGATTAAGTGGTGTTTTGGCGTTTATTCCGCAAATCATGATTTTGTTTTTGTTTATCACGCTTTTAGAAGAAGTCGGCTACATGGCGCGTGCTGTATATTTATTCGACCGCATTATGCAGAAAGTGGGTTTAAACGGTCGAAGTATAGTTGCTTTAGTGGCGGGTGGTGCTTGTGCTATTCCAGCAATTATGTCAACCCGAACTATTTCAAATAAAAAAGAGAGGTTAATTACTATTCTTGTTACGCCATTTATTAGTTGCTCGGCGCGGATTCCAGTTTATACTTTATTGGTTGGGTTTGTTGTTCAAAGCACGCATCAAGGCATTTTTAACGAGCAAGGTTTGGTTTTTACAGGTTTGTATCTGTTGGGAATTGTAACAGCACTTTCGGCAAGTTTTGTTTTGAAGAAAATTTTAAAAACTGAAGATCATACTTTTTTAGCCCTCGAATTACCAGCGTACAAATTACCCCATTGGCGCAATGTTTTTTTTACCCTGTATGAAAAAGTCAAAACTTTTATAACGCAGGCGGGCGGAACTATTATGGTTGTTTCGATTATACTTTGGTTTTTGGCTTCTTTTTCACCCACCCCCAAACGGATAGCTAACGATTTTACAGCCTATAAAGCCGCTCATACATCGTCAACAGATTCAACAAGCTATCACAATTATCAATCGTCGAAAAAGTTAGAATATTCGTTTGCTGGTTATATCGGCAAAGCCATTGAACCCACTATCAGACCGCTTGGTTTTGATTGGAAAATTGGCATTGCTTTGCTTTCATCTTTTGCAGCCCGAGAAGTTTTTGTAGGCACAATGGCAACTATTTACAGCGTGGGCGATGCAGCAGATAATACAGATACGATTAAAGATAAAATGATTAAAGAAAAACGCTCGGATGGAACTAAATTATATACCTTAGCGACATCATTATCACTGCTGATTTTTTATGTTTTTGCTTTACAATGTATGAGTACACTGGCAGTAGTAAAACGCGAAACTAAATCTTGGTTTTGGCCAATCGTACAGTTTTGTTTCATGGGCGCATTAGCATACGTGAGCAGTTTTTTGGTTTTTCATTTGTTTTCGTAAATTTTTAGCTAAAGTTAAAATGTTTGGCAAATTTCCCGCAGAATGCGCAAACTTTAGCAGATTTTTATTGACTTTTCTGCGAAAGTTTGCGGAGTCTGCGGGAAAAAGTTTCTACATTAGCACTCTATTTTCAATTTTTATAAAATGAAGTATCCTTATCTAGCCCTTTTAGCTTTAATCATTCTTATTTCTTGCAATACGCAAAAATCATCCACTACTTCACTTGCTGTCATAAATGCGCGCATTTGGACGGGCAACACCGCACAACCTTGGGCGGAAGCGATGTTAATGAATGCTGACACCATTGCTTTTGTTGGTTCAACAGAGGCTTGTAAAAAACTTACAAACGCATCGACAGAAATAATTAATGCCAAAGGGCAAATGGTTGTGCCGGGATTTATTGATTGCCACGTCCATTTTATTCGCGGTGGATTAGATTTAAATTCAGTGGATTTGCGCAATGCGCAAACAAAACAAGAATTTATTAATCGCATTGCTGAATATGCAATAAAAGTACCGAAAGGCTCTTGGATTGTTGGTGGTAATTGGGATCATAAAAATTGGGGAGGTGAATTACCGGAAGCCATTTGGATTGATTCTGTCACAAAAAATAATCCTGTTTTTATCAATCGTTTGGATGGACACATGGCATTTGCCAATTCAAACGCTATGAAATTAGCAGGTGTAAATGCCGAAACAAAAAATATTGAGGGCGGTGAAATCATTCGTGATTCAAAAAACGCTCCAACAGGAATTTTTAATGATAACGCCAAAAGCCTTATCAATAAAGTTGTTTCTGAACCAACAGACGCACAAAAAGATAAAGCGCTCGAAGATGCGATGGAATTTGTGGCTTCAAAAGGTGTAACGAGCGTACATAATATGGGTTCTTGGGATGATCTCGCCGTTTTTAAACGCGCACATGATAAAAGCATTTTAAAAACTCGGATTTATGCTAACGTGCCTTTGCGTACTTGGTCTGAATTACGCGATGAAGTTGCAAAAAATGGGCATGGCGATAAATATTTACGCATTGGCGGTTTGAAAGGTTATGTCGATGGTGCTTTGGGTTCTCACACAGCCAAAATGCTGCAACCTTTTAGCGACAAAGGAGGTGAAGGATTGTTTGTAACTCCCGTCGATTCACTGTACAATTATACACTCAACGCCGATAAAAATAATTTACAAGTCATGGTACATGCCATTGGTGATAAAGCCATTCATGAGCAACTCAATATTTTTGAAAAAGTTGAAAAGATCAACGGCGAGCGCGATAGACGTTTTAGAATTGAACATGCACAGCATATTTCACCCGAAGATGTGAAGCATTTTGGTACTTTGGGTGTAATTCCAAGTATGCAACCCTATCACACGATTGACGATGGGCGGTGGGCAGAAAAAGTGGTGGGTTCTCAGCGTATTCACGATATGTATGTCTTTAAAGATTTGCTGAATTCTGGCGCCAAAATAGTTTTTGGCAGCGATTGGTTTGTTGCTCCTCCTACCCCACTCGATGGCATTTATGGTGCAGTTACGCGAAGAACGCTCGATAATAAAAATCCAACAGGTTGGGTGCCAGAACAAAAAATTACTGTTGAGCAAGCATTGCGCGCCTATACAACCAGTGCTTCTTATTCCTCATTTGAAGAAAAAATTAAAGGCTCCCTTGAAGTAGGCAAACTCGCCGATTTTGTTATTTTGGGACAAGACATCACAAATATTCCGCCCGAAAAAATTCGCGATGTTAAAATAATTGCGACATTTGTTGGTGGCAAAAAAGTTTTTAGTGAAAAGTGAAATTACCCAGCTTAAACATAACAACAATTGTTACCTTTTAATGATTCAACTGCACTACTTAAACATAACAACAATTGTTACTTTTCAAGGGTTCAAACAAAAAAATTAGTTTTAAAAAAAAATTTTCATTTTTAATTTTCAAGTTTTTATGAGAAAGTATTTCATGTTTTCACTTCTTATTTTTTGTTCAGTATTCCAAAAGCTGCAAGCACAAAATTTAAATATTCCACCTAATGGGGGCAATAAAAAAGCCAGCGTTTCTGAGCGAATCGGTATTACGGATGTCGCTATCACCTACGACCGACCAGCAGTAAAAGGCAGAGAAGGAAAAATTTGGGGACAATTGGTGCATTATGGTTTTAAAAATCTTGGTTATGGCACTGCAAAAGAATCGCCTTGGCGAGCAGGTGCAAATGAATGTACAACCATTTCGTTCAGCACCGATGTGAAAATTGAAGGACAAAGTTTAGCTGCTGGAAAATACGGACTCTTCATAGCAATGGCTGCAACTGAAGCAACCATTATTTTTTCCAAAAACTCAACAGCTTGGGGTTCTTATTTTTACAAACCTGAAGAAGATGCACTTAAAGTAACGGTTAAAACTGTCCCTATTACAGAATTGATTGAACGCTTAAAATACGAATTTCTCGATCAAACAGAAAACAGTGCAACCATTGCTTTAGAATGGGAGCGTTTAAAAATTCCTTTTAAAGTTGAAGTTGATTTAGAAAAAACGCAAATTGCCTCAATGCACTCCGAGTTGCAAGGCGAAAAAGCGACTTGGCAAAATTTTCAATATGCCGCCAATTATGCAGCAGACCATAACACGAATTTAGACGAAGCATTGGTTTGGGCAAATAGTGCTATGGAACCTAATTACGATGGACAGAAAAATTTTTCGACGCTCAGCACCAAAGCAAAAGTGCTATCCAAATTTAATAAAGATACCGAAGCACAAGCTTTAATGAAAGAAGCTATGCCTTTAGCGAGTATGTCGGAGCTTTATCAGTATGGTAAAAATCTGATTGCATTAAAAAAGCCAAAAGATGCACTTGAAGCGTTCAAACTCAATGCTTCAAAATTTCCAAATGAGTTTTTGGGTTTATTGGGTCTGGTTCGCGGCTATTCTGCGGTCGGAGATTTTAAACAAGCTTTAATTTATGCTAAACAAGCTCAACCAAAAGCGAACGAAGATAATTACAAAAGTACTATCGCGACTATGATTTCAAAATTGGAGCAAGGGAAAGACGTTAATTAAGTGATAGGTGATAAGTAATAAGTGATAGTTTTTCAACCTGTTAGGTGCGAAGCTCCTAACAGGTTTGAATTTTAAATCAACATTTTCAATTTTAAAAAATGATAAAAAATTTATTCTTCGGAATATTCTGTGCTTTGTCGCTCCAATCAATAGCGCAAACCAAAATCCTCGGTTTTACCGCCACCAATGCCGCGAAACAGCAAGATTGGGAAAAACAGTTTGACGCACAACTGAATCCTAAAAATTTAGATACTTGGTTGAAATTTATTTCTTCACACCCACACCATGTGGGTTCGCCGCAAGGTAAAATTAATGCGGAATATATTCGCGACTTGTACAAATCATGGGGTTGGGAAACAAACATTGAGACATACCAAGTTTTGTTCCCGACACCGAAAACGCGCGTTTTGGAATTATTGGGTGCAAATCCGTACAAAGCGAAATTAGAAGAATCGGCATTGAAAGAAGATAGAACCTCTGGACAGAAATCGGAGCAATTGCCATCTTACAATGCATATTCGGCTGATGGTGATGTAACATCGGAATTGGTTTTTGTCAATCGCGGTGTTCCATCCGATTACGAAGAATTGGCAAAAATGGGTATTGATGTTAAAGGTAAAATTGTGATTGCCAAATACGGTGGTTCGTGGCGCGGCATAAAACCAAAAGTCGCTTACGAACACGGTGCTGTGGGTTGTATTATTTATTCCGACCCAGCAGATGATGGTTATGCGCAAGGCGATGTATATCCCGTCGGTCCGTTTCGACCAAAAGATGGTGTGCAGCGCGGCTCTGTGATGGATATGCCTATCGCACCAGGTGATCCGTTAACACCTTTTGTAGGTGCAACAGCCGATGCTAAACGCTTGGATAGAAAAGATGCGATTACTATAATGAAAATTCCTGTATTGCCTATTTCTTATGAGGATGCTTTGCCACTTTTAAAATCGTTGGGTGGAGCGGTTGTTCCACCGAATTGGCGCGGTGGATTACCGATTACGTATCATGTGGGACCCAGCAAAGACAAAGTGCATTTGCAATTGGCGTTTAATTGGGATTTAAAACCACTCTATGATGTTATTGCTAAAATGAAAGGCAGTGAATTGCCCGATGAATGGATAATTCGCGGCAATCACCACGATGGTTGGGTGAATGGAGCGAACGACCCCGTTAGTGGATTAGTTGCACAAATGGAAGAAGCGCGTTCGATAGGTGAACTCGCCAAAAAAGGATTTAAACCTAAACGCACATTGGTCTATTGTTCATGGGATGGTGAAGAACCAAGTTTGTTGGGTTCAACAGAATGGGCGGAAGATCATCAAGCGGAATTAAAACAAAAAGCTGTGGCTTACATCAATACCGATTCGAATGAACGCGGTTTTGTTGATGCGGAAGGTTCGCACACTTTGGAGCCATTTTTTAATGAGATTGCAGATGATGTGATTGATCCACAAACGGGTGTGACGATTAAAGAGCGCCGTTATGCTAAAAAAGTGACAGAAGCTGATAAAACTGCGCGCACTAAAATGCTCGATGACAAATATATCAAACTCGGCGCATTGGGTTCTGGTTCTGATTTCACACCATTTTTACAATTCTTAGGCATTATGACAATGAATGTCGGATTTGGTGGCGAAGGCGATGCAGGTGAATACCACTCGATTTATGATTCTTACGATTTATTCACCCGATTCAAAGATCCTGATTTTAAATATGGCGTAACGCTATCAAAAACCACTGGTCGAATGATGTTGCGGCTCGCCAATGCCGATGTTTTACCGATTGATGTTAATGCGTTTTCTAAAACAGTGAGTGAATATGCCACAGAAGTTAAAACACTTTTAGCAACTACGCGCACTGAAGTTGAAACTGACAATAAGCTCATTGCTGATAAATTATACGTTCTTTCAAACGACCCTAAAAAAACGTTTATTGAACCAACCTTGAAAGAAAAAGTACCACACTTAAATTTCAGCGATTTAGAAAATGCCTTAGAAAATTTAAAATCTTCTTCTGAAGATTTTAAAAAATTGGCTAAGAATGCTACGCAACTTTCGCCAGAAAAAATTCAACAGCTCAACACTGTTTTGTATAAAATTGAACGCAGCCTACTCAACGAACAAGGTTTACCGCGTCGCCCTTGGTATAAACACCAAATTTATGCACCAGGTTTTTACACTGGTTATGGCGTAAAAACGCTACCAGGTATTCGCGAAGCGATAGAGCAAAAGCAATGGAAAGAAGCACAAGAGCGGATTGAAATCGTTGCTCAAGTTATTCAGAATTATACGGCTGAGGTTTTTAAAGCGATATCGTTAGTAAAACAAACACCTTGAGAAGTTAAAAAATGAAAGGGTGAATAGTAAACTATTCACCCTTTCATTTTTTAACTTCTCACTTTTACACCAACACCGCCACACCAAACGCATCCATCACAATAGCGTTTTGCTCTTTAGCATGTGTTTTAGCATAGCCCGTTGCAGGCGACGCTGCAGCGCCCCGACCAATATATTTTAATCCCAAGCTGCTATGCAATGTTGCTAAAAACGACCACGCGCCCATGTTTTGCGGCTCTTCTTGCACCCAAAAAGGATTGGCATTTTTGTATTTCGCTAAAATATCTTGCACTTTTTGGACTGCGAAAGGATAAATTTGCTCCACTCTAACAATCGCAACTGTGCCATCGTTTTGTTTGCGTTGTTGCGCCAACAAGTCGTAATAAATTTTACCCGTGCAGAATAAAACGCGCTCCACTTTTTTAGCTGCTTTGGCATCTGTAAAAAGTGAATCGTCAATAATTTCTTGGAAAGTTGTTTCGCCAATAAAATCAGAAATCGGTGAAATACAATCGGGATGACGCAAGAGCGATTTCGGCGTCAGTATCACCAAAGGTTTTCTAAAATTGCGCACTAATTGTCGGCGAATGAGATGAAAAAAGTTGGCAGGTGTAGTAACATTAGCAACAATCATATTATTTTCGGCACAGAGTTGTAAAAAACGTTCAGTCCTACCAGATGAATGTTCAGGTCCTTGACCTTCGTAACCATGCGGCAACAGTAAAACTAATCCGTTTTGACGCTGCCATTTCGATTCACCTGCAGCGATAAATTGGTCTATAATCGTTTGCGCTCCATTAAAAAAATCGCCAAACTGCGCTTCCCAAATCACTAAACTTTGTGGCGACGCCATCGAATAACCAAACTCAAAACCCATCACGGCATATTCGGAAAGCAAAGAATTGTAAATCAAAAATCTACCTTGCTCGTCAACAATATTATTGAGCCGGTTAAATTCTTGATTAGTATCGGCATCGAAAAAAGAGGCATGTCTGTGACTGAATGTTCCACGTTTAACATCTTCACCACTCAAACGCACATCGTGTCTTTCGAGCAAAAGCGTTGCATAAGCCAATAATTCGCCATAGCCCCAATCAAGAATACCATTGCTTATCAACTTTTGTTTACCATCGAGGTAGCGCAAAATATCTTTCAAAGGCGTAAAACCACTTGGAACACGCATTAAATAATCTAAAACTTTCTGAACAGATTCGGCACTCACACCTGTTATAGGCGAATTGACGTGCTCATACTCCGAAATCGCTTCACCACGTATTAAATTGCTCCAAGCAATTTCAGGTTCTTGAAATTTATATGGTTTTGGATTTTGTTTAATTTCAGCCAACAACGATTGAAGTGAATCATCATATTGTTTTTTCATTTCTTCTGCCATCGTTTTCGTCACTTCACTGCGCGCTTCTAATTGTTTGCTATAAAGTTCGCGCACATTTACATGGTTTTTGATAAGTGCCCACAATTGAGGTTGCGTGAATTCTGGATTATCACTCTCGTTGTGTCCGTGTTTGCGGTAACATACCATGTCAATAAATACGTCGTTGTTAAACTCCTGACGGTATGCGGTCGCTAATTCAGATACAAAAACAACGGCTTCGGGGTCGTCACCATTTACGTGAAATGTTGGTGCTTGAACCACTGAACCAATGCTCGAACAATACGTTGATGAACGCGCCTCATCGAAATTGGTAGTGAATCCGATTTGATTATTGATGACAAAATGAATCGTTCCGCCAGTATAATAACCAGGCAATTGGCTCATTTGAACGACTTCATAAACTATGCCTTGCCCCGCAACGGCTGCATCGCCATGAATCATGATAGGCAAAATTTTATCGAAATCGCTTTTATATAAAATATCTGCTTTGGCGCGCGAAAAACCCAACATAACTGGGTCAATTGCTTCGAGATGCGAAGGATTGGGTGGTAATTTCAAATAGACCGATTTACCATTGGGCGTTGTGACTTGTGAAGAGAAACCAAGATGATATTTCACGTCGCCACTGCCATATTTGAGCGATTTCTCACTCACCTCTTCAAATTCTTCAAAAATTTGATCTGGTGTTTTTTGCAAAATTGTTACGAGAGTCGTCAATCGACCGCGATGCGCCATACCAATAATACATTCTTCTACGCCCGCATCAGCGCCCGCGTTGATAATAGCATCGAGACTTGCAATCGTCGATTCACCGCCTTCGAGCGAGAAGCGTTTTTTACCGACAAACTTTTTACCCAAAAACTCTTCAAAACCCACTGCCTCATTGAGTTTTTGCAGAATACGGCGCTTTTTATCGATACTAAATCCAAAACCATCTTCGAGAGTCCTACTTTCAATACGTTCGCGAAGCCATTTGCGTTTTTCTTCGTTATCAATATGGCTATATTCAAAACCAATATGACCTATGTATAATTTTTTAAGCGTTGCTTCAATAATGTTGAGTGTCGCATTTTTCAATCCAATCAGTTCACCTGCTGCAAAAACTTTGTCGCCGTCATTTTCCAGACCAAAATCAGAAAGATTTAAATGTGCTTTTCTATCGCGGCGCGGTTTTAACGGATTGGTTTGACTGAGTAAATGCCCACGGTGGCGATAGGCATCAATTAAAGTTGCTACTGCGATTTCTTTAGCTGGAATTACGTCCGCAGCAACTGCATGTCCATTAGTGCCCTTTAAATCAATACCAGTTGTTCCGTTACTACTTGAAAGGATATTTGGGTTTTCGCCATATTCAAATCCACGAAAAAAATTAACCCACGAAGCATCAATGCTTTCTGGCGCATTTTTATATTGCGTGTATAAATTTTCAATAAAAGCGGGATGCGCATTGGTAATGTGCGAGTAGGTTTCAGCTACCATGACAATTTTTTTTGTTAGACTACACTATTAGCGTGTAGGTTCTTTTGAAATCAAGAATTAATACAAATACAACGCAAAATAACAAAAAAAGGTGTCAATTATCAGCAACTAATTGCATTTTTTATATTTGTTGACGCAAAATAATTTTCCAAGCAGCTTCTACCAAGCGGGTTGTGAGTTGTTCGATGTAATAACTACCCGATATGGCATCGTTTATTTGAGGTATGCCACTTTCAAGTTGAAGCACGTGTTGAATATTAGTGAGAATGCGCGAATTGAACCCAACGGAATTTTCATTGCTATTATTTAGCGTTAAAACTGTATTTGCACCACCAAGGTAAGCAGCTAATATTTGAACCGTTGCGCTGATTTTATCTGAATGGCTATTTTTTTCAGTAGGTGTGGGATAAACCACAACATCAATGGGTATGGCAAGCGGCTTTATCCCCCACTGTTTCATTACATTGGCGATTACAATTTTTATCGCTCTCAATTTAGCAATCTCTGTATAATACTTTGTTCCCACGGCAATGCGCACGCGCATTTTTTCTGCAATTGTGTTGAGAGAAAGCCTATTTTTTTCAGCCGATTTAAAAAATTCAATGAGTTGTAAACTAAGCTGCGCTATTTGTTCAACAACATTCTTCGTTTCAGAAGTTTGGAAAGTAGCATCGATACAAAAAAAATAGAAATGGGGAAGTGATTCTGAAATCTCATTTAAAAGTATTTCGTGCTGTTCAACACTCATTTCTGAAAAAACATTGTAAGTTATATTAGTCGCGCCTTCAAATTTTTTCAGAATACTTTTATTATTAATCTTTTGAGATAAGGCGAAAGATTTTAAATTACCTTCAATCAAACTAAACTCTGGCTTAACCGCATAGAAATGGGTGAAAATATACTCACAAGCGACTTCATTAAATAAAGCGGAAAACTGTTCGGGCGTAAATTTTTCTAACAGAAAAAAAACAGGCGTTTGTACACCACGCATCAAAGCATTTAATAAACCTTTATTAGATTGAGGTATGTTTTCTGTGCTTATCGAAATATACTCAGCGATTAAATAATTTTTATCAATACTCGGCAAGACAATAGGTTGAATATTATTTGATTGTAAAAAATCTTCATCGGCGAAAGGCGTTATAGAAAAATAATCTTCGAAAGATTTGTCGAATTTTTCTAGCGACTGCAATTTTAAATCGTGCTTAATTTTTTCAAGCCATGTTGATCTACTCGTTTTCGAGAAGTTGCTAAAATCGAGACTAAAATTATTATTGGTTGACACTAATTCGTTCATTAAATTTTTATTTCAATTGTGTTAGGTGACTAATAAAACAAAAAAAGTCTTGACAATAGATTTTTGAAAACCTAAAATCATCTAATAGATTAATTTTACGTACTTTGAAAAGTAAATTTAGGTTATTCAACAAACATAACAATTAATAAATTAGAATTAGTATGAAATTTTCTCTAAGCGTCATCATTTTTTTGATTGCTTCGATTTATACAAATAATTCATTGGCAGCTCAAGGCACATCTGTTTATACTGTATCTATAAAAAAAATTAGAAAAAAAGCACCCCTAAAAATTGACCCACATCTACCTCAAATTCAGTTCGATAAAACAAGTGTCGATTTAGGCACAATTAAAGAAGATGCGATTGTTGAACGGGCGTTTGAATTTATTAATGCTGGTGGTGCCGATTTAGTGATTATTGATGTTAAAGGCTCTTGTGGTTGCACCGTACCAACTAAACCGAATGAACCTATTGCACCTGGCAAACGCGGAAAAATTACCGTTAAATATACAGCAAAAAATAAAGTAGGTCCTCAAAAACCAACTATTACTGTTATTTCAAACGCTCAAACCACTATCGAAAAATTAAGACTTGAAACTTGGGTGGAACAAATACCTGGAGGAGTTAAATAATGGTTAATGAATTAATGGTCAATGGTTAATGGTTAATGGTTAATTTTTAGCATTAACCATTAATTCATTAACCATTATTTTTATCCGCCTAACCACGTTTTAAACTCTGCAACTCTTTCTCTCGAAACTAAAACTTCTTCATCAAAGTTAGGATTCAATTCCAATTTTAATCGGCTATTGAAATAAGAGCTAATTTTTTTAATTGACTTTAACGAGACAATCATTTTGCGGTTTATTCTAAAAAACTCTGTTGGGTTTAATTGCTTTGCCATCTCATCTAGCGTGAATTCAATGAGATGTTTTTTATTGGCATAAGAAAAAAACTGTGTTAAACTATCTTCCGAAAAAAAATAAGCAATATCAACAGTTTCAATAAAATTAAGATTCGCACCTTGTTTTATCAATAACCGAGTTTTGTGTGCCGCAATCGGTTTTGAAAACTGTGTCAATAAGTTCTGAAAGACTTCAGTTGAAGTCTTGGTCTGCGTCTTTGTTTTTAATTTTTCCAATACAACAGCTAATTCTTCTTCATCAATAGGTTTTAATAAATAATCAATAGCATTTACGCGAAAGGCTTTAATTGCGTATTGATCGAATGCTGTAGTAAAAACGACAGGGCAAGTCATCTCAACCTGATTAAAAATATCGAAGCTTAAACCGTCTGCTATTTGAATATCCATAAAAATAGCATCGGGTGATGGAAAAGTTTTTAACCACTTAACCGAAGCATCAACCGATTCAATTACTTCGATTACACTGATTGAGTCATCAATTCTTTGAAGCAATTTGGTAAGTTGCTTCGCTGCGGGTTGTTCGTCTTCTATGATAAGGATTTTCATAATGTAGTTGATAGTTGTTAGTTGATAGTTGACAGTTTGCGACTTTTCTATCAACTATCAACTAACAACTATCAACTATTTAGGTTTATTATTCTCTCTCCACTTTTTAAGCACTTGCTCTACAAAGTCGCGTTCGGCAGTGTGAAGTAAAGCAATGCGGTGAACATTGATGATTTTTTTGTATTTCGCAAAGTACTCGCGTTTTAACTCGACTTCCTTAATGTCTTTATCGAAATTAGCCAGAATAAATTTTTCTGTTTCTTCGTCATTCAAAGTATTTATCGGACGTGGCGGTTTAGCGTCTTGCCGAATTTGTTTTAAACGCTCGGCGAATTGGTTATAAATGGGCCAAAACTGCTGCGATTCTTCTGGCGTAAGCGCTAAACGTTGCGTTATAAAACCGATTCGCATAGCTTCAATTTTTTCTTTAGCGTTTTCATTCTGACTTAACGCCATTGTGTAAGCTGCAACAACCACGAAGGCTGTATAAAAAATTTTTCTCATTGTTCAATTTTTAAAACTATTTAAATATGTTAGAGATTTGTTATCGTGTCATTCTCTTTAATGTATTTATCAATGGCATCGTTCAAATTTTCATCCGATGTATTTGCTGAATTATCAGAAACTTTCAACGATAACTCTTTTTCAGTAACACCGAGTGTGTTTGTTAGAAAATCCGAATCAATATCCGTTTTACTATCATTTATAAGCGAACGTATGTCTTCTTCATTTATGTGAGAATAATCGGCAATGGCATTAGCTGTTTGTGTATTCTGTTTAAGATTATTAAACGTTTTTGGAATAAGCCAAATGGCTGTTGCAGCTATTAGGAACGTTGCTGCAATTCTATAAACCAACCGAGAATTTGAAACAGAATGACTGAATTGCATCCAGACATTTTCAGACCCATTATTATTTTTAATAGAAGGGATTTGACTATTCTTGCCCTTAATTTTCGCTAAAACATTATCCGCCAAACTATCGAAATAATGTGCTGGCGCTTCTAAAACGGTTGCGGAATTTTTTTCGCGTAAGCGTGCCAAATTAGGTGCTATCTTTCTAAGTTCTTCTTGGATTTCAAACTGAATTTTATTCATTTTTTAACGCATTGTAGTTTTTAAAACAAGTTAACATTTTGACGAAATAATACTAAAATGTATCAGAATCTGTCAAAAAAAGTTCAATTTTTTTTGCGGCATGGTGGTACGATGCTTTAAGAGCGCCTACCGAAGTTTCTAAAATTTTTGACATTTCTTCATAGGGCATTTCTTCGAAATACCGCAAATTGAAGACCGTCTTTTGTTTGTCAGGCAGCCCAGATATGGCTTTTTGCAACTTTAATTGCAAGGTGTCGCCTTCAAAATAAACATCAGCTTGCAACTTTTCTGCTTGTTGCGCGCCTATACCGTCGTGAATTTGGTTTGTTTGATGTTTATTTTTTGCGTTCAGGAATGTAATCGCCTCATTGGTTGCAATTCTATACAACCAAGTATATAATTTAGATTTTTTTTCAAAACGCGCGATGTTTTTATACACCTTTATAAAAGTATTTTGAATAACATCGTCGGCATCGTCGTGATTAAAAACCATTTGGCGTACATGCCGGTAAAGAACCGATTGGTAAGTAGCCATTAGATTTCGGAAACCACTTTCGAATGTGTCACGATCTTCTAATAAACTGAGTATCTCTTCATCTTTATCTGTACTCACTCAAAACGCTTTGATGTATTGACTAAAAATATTTGTGAAGGTTTAATTGAGTTTTGAGGAATGAGCCATGAGCTTTGAGCCTTCTCATATATCGTTGAGAAAAGCTCATGGCTCAAAGCTCAAAGCTCATGGCTATTCATCAATGGCAACACAACAGTAAAATATTGCGGTGTAACAATAACTTCCATTTTCTTTTCACTCAATAACGCGTACCGATTTTTAATATTTTCAAGTCCTGTTCCTGTTCCTTCTTGGACCTGATTTTTTCTTTGCAAATTATTTCTGACAATGAGTTTATCTCCTTTCTCAATAAATACTTCGATGCTGAGCGGTTTTTCGGTTGAAATAACGTTGTGTTTGATTGCGTTCTCAAGTACGATTTGTAAAGCTAAAGGTATAATCTGAAAATTGTAAAATCCCTCCATTTCAGCTAAATGCACTTTTAAATTATCTCCAAATCTTTCCTTTAATAAAAAAGCATAAGCAATTAAAAACTTAAGCTCGTTCTCTAACGAGGTCGTATCCGATTCTTTAATCTCTAAAATATAGCGATAGACTTTCGACATTTGATGTACAAAACGGACAGCATTGTCGGGATGTTCAGGAATAAGTTGAATGAGGGTATTTAGCGAATTAAATAAAAAATGAGGATTGACTTGATTTTTTAAACTTTCTAATTGAGATTGCAAATTAGCTTTTGCCAAAATTTCCTTTTCAACTATTGTTTGCTTTAATAATTCGAAATAACGCATCGCTTCGTATATGGAAGTGATAGCAATAAATAAGAAATAACTCACAGCATTTTTTTGAAAAATAGAAGGGTTATAAATATCGTCGTAAGTAATAACAAGCCCGATTAATGAATTTATAATGCCGCATAAACCCAGAACCACAACTGAACAAATGAAGAAAATAAAAAGCAATCGCTTTTTATTTTCTTCAATTTTATTAAATTTTCGATTGATTTTGATGATTACAAACCGACAAAGAGTCCAATCTACGGTCGTGAATATCATACATATCAGCACAGAGACCCAAAAGTTTTGTGTGTTTTCAAGCGGGTGATGAAAGAAAACAGGTGGTATAATAAAACCTAAGAACGGAATTCCGATAAGGATTAAATAAAAATCTTTGAATTCAACATTATTATCTTTCAGCATTTTTCTAATTCTTTAATAATACTTTTAAGCATAGCAGGTACGATAAATCTATGGAAGGGTTGAACAGGTAAAAAGTAAATTCGACCCAACCAATTATTAAATTTGACGGTTGTACTAATTGTAAGAAATTTATTTGTACTTGAATTTTCTAAAAACAATGATACCCTAAAGTCTAAGTGTTTATCGTCTTCGCCCAAAATTACCTCTTTATCCGTTTTATTGAATATTTTAAACAAGCCCAATCTTTCGTTCGGTTCGCACTTAAAATTATCGAATGGTTCCTCTCTGCTCAATGGGTTTTTATTTGAAGTTTTCAATCCAAAAACACCAACTATTTTGTTTCTTAAACCCATCAGTTTTTCTACCCAATCTGGTGCTGACGAAAAGAATGCTCTTCCAACTTCCGTTGGTGTAAAATCGCGATGAGTCCTAATTTGTCCCTTAAAACTATCGACATAATCGTATTTGTTACCTAATTTGTTTAATATTGAATCGACAGGCAGTTGTGTTTTTACGATATTCATTTTTGACCAAGATTTAGAGATTTTTAAGATTTACAAGATGCAGCAGTTTTTATTTGTCTGAATCAGGATTTACAGGATTAAAGGATTTTCAGGATTGTGCAAACACACATCCTGAAAATCCTTTAATCTTGTAAATCTTGGTCAAAATTGCACTCTCCAAAGCACATCTGGAAAAAATCCAATTTGATACGTGTTGTAAATCGAATTTTGTGAGACGGAATAATTCTGAGCAAATACATTTTTATGTGCGGTAACATTTTGGAAATCGAGAAAAAATGTTTGTGTAAATTTACGTTTCACTGAATTCAATGTCACACCAATTTTTACATCCCAACGGTAATAATCGGAGATAGTTTGGCTAAAAGGCTTTGTTTCGTCTAAAATCTCTTGGTCAGCTGCTTTGGAGGCTGCTAAATCAATCGGTGTAAAAGGTCTACCGCCCGCAACAGTCAGTTTTGTATCTAAAGTAAAAGCGTTATTTTTATTTTTTCCGAATTTAAATTCTTTTCCAGCTAAAATATTGCCTACATATTTGCCATTAAAAGCTGTATTGCGTTCAATACCATCACTGCCTTTATATTTTGAATCGAAAACAGAACCTGTTGCCAACATATACCAGCCTTTTGAGAAATATTTTTCAATAGTCAATTCAAAACCATAGTTTTTACCTGTACCCGCATTAATCAATGAACCCACTTCTGGGAAAGCAAAATCTGCGCCCGAATTGAGCATTGAAAACGGTGAGGGTATTTTTTCAATCGGTACATTATTCAAAATTTGGTAATAAATTTCCGGTTTTATGCGCCAATCAGTCGTCGGTTTAAAATCATAGCCCAAAACAAAATGATGGCTGTGTGTAAAATCAAGATTTCTATTCGGATTCAAATACGTTCCATTGGGTTGCTTTTCTTGAAAAAAGAAAACGGGCAAAGGTTGCATTTGCGAGTGCAAGCCATAACCAATGTTCAGACTTTGTGTCGCCGAAATATGATAGTTCAAAGCTATTCGAGGTTCTATCGCATAAGTTTTATTGATGTCGAGATATTGAATATGCAAACCGCCATTAATGGTAATCAAATCTGAGGGTTTGTATTGGGTTTGATTATACGCTTGAATGAGATTAAAATTGCCGACAAAATTACGCAACTGGATCCAATCGAGAGTTTTAGTTCTACTTTGAGAAAACGAATTTAACCCTAGGTTCTGATACAAAACCCCTGTCCGTGTTGTCCATTGTGCATTGTATTTTTTATTGATAAAACTGGATACAGTGTAATTTGTTTGTTGGTCGTTGATGTCGAGTTGATGACGTTTGAGCTCTCCGGCATGGTCGCGATACTCATTGTAAGTATTACCCGAATACGATACAGAAACGATGGTACGAATATAACTCGAATTATTGAGCAAAAAATTATTGCGCACTCCCAGCACACCAAATTTTGAATCGGCATAAGCATCTTGATTTTTATCAGCATAAAAATCAGTTGAATCGAGTTTGCTCCCGACAAAATCTATACTACTTGTTCCACCTATGCCAAAAAGAGAAAAATTACCTAATTTTGACTGCCCAAAATCAAAATTAAAAGTCAAATCTTGATATAATGGGAGCGCAGCAGTTCCTACATTAATACCTGCCTTTTGAGCCAATTCTACAAACGATTTTCTATAAGCGACTACAAATGACCCTTTTGTAGAGCCACTAAATTTGGCGGCTGATGGATTATTTTTCATGCTTTCATTTTTAATTCCTTCATTTCCCAAAGGTCCTTCAATCATGCCTTCCAAACCGGTAAATGCACCAAGTTGAGCAGTAGCCTCAAATTTATCTCTATTTCCTTTGCGCAAACCAATATCGAAAACACCTGCTGTTGCATTACCGTATTCTGCTGGAAAAGCAGAGGTTAAAAAATCGGAGTTGCGAATCATATTTGGATTGAGCGCTGAAACAGGTCCGCCTGTTGTGCCAAGTGTCGAAAAATGATTCGGATTTGGAATTGGCACGCCTTCAAGTCTCCACAAAACACCTGTCGGTGAATTACCGCGAATGACAATATCGTTGCGCGAATCATTAGCAATAGCTACTCCAGCAAAATTAGCTGCTAAACGACTGACATCACCGCGTCCGCCCGAATAGCGTTGCACATCTTCAACATTGAATTGGTGAGCAGAAATAGTTGCAAGTTCATTCGTAGTTGCACCTTTTTCTTTCTTTCCAGAAATAACAACAGCATCTAATTTTGCAACCGATTCTTCCAAGTTTAAATTCAAGACCGTTTCTTTTCCTGCATTAACAACAATATTTGGAAGAGTAGCTGTGTAATACCCTACAAAAGAAACCTGCAAAGTATAACGCGCTGTCGGAACGTTCGCGATTTCAAAGTTGCCATTTACGTCTGTTACACCTCCTAAAATCGGAGTAATTTCTAAAACTTGAACAGCAGCTCCAATGAGCGGTGTTTCAGATTGTTTATCAATAATAGTTCCTCGAAGAATCTGCGTGACTTGTGCAGAAATATTTGAGAAAATACTTAAAGCTAAAATAGCAACGAGCAAAATGTTTTTACTTTTCATGTTGAGTGATTTTTATTTTTTGATGGTGCAAACATCGCTTTAATCAATCATTACTGAAAACTAAAAAAGTTGAATTGTGATAATTAAGGGTTGAATTGTATCAGTAGTCAGGTATCTATCCATTATTAAAAAACTTAGCAATCGCAAATGCTGCCCCTGCTGCGAGAGCGCCAATTAAAAGCGTTTGGAATGCGCCTTTTACGGCATTTTGTGCAATAATTTTAGATTTGTAATAACCAAAAATAAAAAGTGCAATGAGTGTAACCGCGCAAGAGGCTAATAATGCTTCATGCACATTTGAAAAAATGGCATAAGGCAATAAAGGTACCAAACCGCCTACTATATAAGATGCGCCAATATTAAATGCTGCATTCCCTGCGCGTTTAGCATCGGGTTTCTCCAGACCAAGTTCATACCGCATCATAAAATTGACCCAATTATCTTTATTCGTCGATATTTCATCTGCAATTTGGTTTTGCAGACTTTTACTCAAGCCGTAATCGGCAAAAACTTTGCGTACTTCTTCTTTTTCCACTTCGGGATATAAATCTGTTTCTTCATATTCGCGTTTGAGTTCAGAATTGTAATGATCTACTTCTGTTCTACCCGATAAATAGCCACCTAAACCCATAGCTATAGATCCAGCAACAATTTCTGCAATACCTGCAGTTAAAATAATATGCGAGTTACTCACAGCACCACTCAATCCCGCAGCCAACGCAAACGGAACGGTTAAACCGTCGCTCATCCCTATAACAATATCTGTTAGTAATTCTGAACCTTGAAAATGTGTTTCGTGGTGGTGTAAGTGTGAATCGTGGTGTAAATGCGAATCGGACATAGTGTTTCTCTCAATTAAATGATGTAATGAACTTGTTTTGACTTATTTCTTTTGGCTGCAAGTGGTTATTTTCCAATCATACTTCTTTGATTCATTTCGTCAGTAGCGCTGCTAAGAACTCATAAATCAAATCGTCTGATTGAATCCCTACTGTGTAGGGACGCCCGAAAACAAAAAGTTAAAACAAGTTCAATGCTAAAACTGTAAAGTTAAACAATTCTGATAGAAACTATGATTTAATAAACCGTATATTTTTAAAATCTCCGTCAATATTTAGTTCTTAATTTTTAATTATTAATTCTTAATCCTTATATTTACATCTTGCAAAATAAAAAGCAATATTAATGAATCAACCAGCAAATTCTAAAAGTACACAAGTATATCAAATAACCATTATTGGTATTTTATTTTTCATATTCGGATTTGTCACGTGGCTGAATGGCACACTG
This sequence comes from Saprospiraceae bacterium, assembly GCA_043781915.1. Taxonomy (GTDB): domain Bacteria; phylum Bacteroidota; class Bacteroidia; order Chitinophagales; family Saprospiraceae; genus JAAFJT01. The sequence goes on along the minus strand of JAYWBA010000058.1, from coordinate 1,339 downwards.
ATACAATTTCTAAAATTGGCTTGCGAATTAAAAACAGATACTCAGGCGTTTTTAGTCACTTTCGCATTTTTCATGGCATATTTTTTTCTCGCGATACCCAGTTCCAGAATTTTAAATATTACGGGCTACAAACGCGGCATGGCACTTGGATTAGTCGTCATGGCAGTCGGTTCTTTAGTTTTCATTCCTGCGGCATCACAACGCAGTTTCAGTCTTTTCTTATCAGGTTTGTTTATGCAAGGGATGGGTTTAGCTTTGCTTCAAACGGCATCTAATCCCTATATTTCAATCATTGGTTCTTTAGAATCGGCAGCCTCTCGTATCAGCATTATGGGAATATGCAACAAAGTGGGCGGTGCATTAAGCCCTTTAATACTGGGTTTTATTGTTTTTAGCGATGCAGACAGTGTCAAAAAAGATCTTTTAGCAGCTTCATCTGATGCAGTGAAGAACGATGTTTTGAATAATTTGGCGGCGCGCATTGTAACACCCTATTCTGTCTTAGCTTTCATTTTGTTTGCGTTAGCTTTGATGCTCAATTTTTCCAAACTTCCTGAAATTAAAGAAGAAACAATAACCGATGGTGGTGATGCTGCAAACAATAAAAAACCTTGGCAAATCCCTTATGTTGTTCTGGGTGCGTTGTGCATTTTCATGTATGTTGGCGCTGAAGTAATGTCGGGCGATATTATTGGCACTTATGGTAAAAATTTAGGGTTTGGATTAAGCGATACAAAATATTTTACAACTTTTACGCTTTTTGCTATGCTTGTGGGATATATTTTAGGTTTAATAGCCATTCCTAAATATATTAGTCAAGAAAAATCACTTCTTTACGCTTCTATTGGTGCCATTCTTGTAAGCCTTGCCGCTTATTTTACCAATGGTTATACATCAGTTACTTGTATTGCCTTGCTCGGGCTTTTTAATGCGCCAATGTGGCCTGCCATTTTTCCGCTCGGTATTCGCTATTTGGGTAAATGGACAAAACTCGGTTCGGCTTATTTAGTGATGGGAATTGCTGGTGGAGCTGTCATTCCTCAAATTTATGGTAGATTGATTGATGCGCATGTTTGGGATTTTAGATTGGGTTTTTTAATCACTCTTTTAGTTTGTTACGCTTACGTTTTATGGTATGCGAAACGCGGATACAAAATTAGTTGATAGTTGATATTTGTTAGTTGATAGTTGTTTGGTACTCGTGAACTAACAACTATCAACTAATTTTAAGAATATCTTTTCCAATTTTTCAAAAATTTACTAAAAAAGAATGAAATCAACAAAAATCTTTGTAAATGTGGAAACTTTTAACCCAATTCGCAGAAAAAAAATTTCCAAT
>JAYWBA010000057.1:0-6468 GCA_043781915.1 Saprospiraceae bacterium | reverse complement strand
TTCCGCACGATGCCCAAGTCGCTCAGAAAAAAATTGGGTTTTCTGCTCTTGCTGCTGCTTCAATCATGAATATCCTCATGCGCCAACGCGACGCGTTCGGTTTAAGCGTTTTCGATAATATTATTCACGAACAAATTTCGCCCAAAACTTCTCTTTCTCATTATAGAAACCTCATTGGCATTCTCGATAAATACCTTTCCGAGCCAGATGTTATAAATAAAAAAACTTCCGCCATTGAAGCCATTCACCAAATTGCCGATAGCATTAACAAACGGGCTTTAGTTTGTATTTTCTCCGATATGTTTGATTTTAGTCAGGATAGAGAAGCCTTGTTCTCTGCTTTGCAACATTTGAAGTTTAACAAGCATGAAGTCATTTTATTTCATGTAGTGGATAAACAAAAAGAAGTCAATTTTGAATATGAAAATCGCCCTACACTTTTCGTCGATATTGAAACGGGAGAAAAAATAAGATTGCAACCACACCAAATAAAAGATACATTTACAAGGCAATTGACAGAATTTAACAATGATTTGCTCGAACAATGCCTCATGTATCGAATTGACTACGTACCTTGCGACATCAATGAAGGTTTTAAAAATATACTGCAAACTTTTTTAGCCAAACGCGCTAAGGTTAATTGATTAGCTTGACCAAGATTAAACAGATAAACAGATTTAAAGATTTCCATGATTTGCTATCAAAAATCCGTTTTTCTGTTTAATCTTAGTCAAACTTAGTCAATCCTTGTCAGAAAAGAAATCATGAAAATCTTTTAATCAATTTATCGTGGTCATGTTAAAAAAACTTTTTTATTTACTCGTAGCATTGGGTGTCGTGGGTGGCATACTTTATTATTTTGCTTTTCTTCCGATTATACCTGTAAAACTCAAAGATGAATTTATCAAAATTCAGCCGAATACATCTGTCGAGCAACTCGGTGCGCAATTACAAAAAGAAGGGTTTTTAGAAAATGCTTTGATGTTTGACAATTGGGCTTCGTGGTTAAAATTTAAAACGGTGCGTTCAGGTCGTTTTAGAATAAAACCAGGAATGAATGGCTATCAATTGGTCAATCAATTAGCAGATGGTGAACAAGCACCTGTGCGCGTAACGCTCAATAATGAAAAATCTTTATCGCAAATTGCAGGCAAAATAGCAAGACATATTGATGCCGATTCGATGGAGATTTTGCAAGCATTCAATGCCGTCGCGCAATCTGATTCTATCGCTTATAACCATGAAAAATTGATGTGTTTATTTTTGCCTAATACCTACGAATTTTTTTGGAATATCGACCCTAAGAAAATAATTCCTAAAATGGAGCGCGAGTACAAAAAATTTTGGACAGATGAGCGCAAAGAGAAAGCAAAAGATTTGAAACTAACGCAAGAAGAAGTCATCATCATGGCATCGCTTGTCGAAAGCGAAACAAACAGACCTGAAGAAAGACCTTTAGTAGCCAGTACTTATTTGAACAGATTGAGAAAACCGATGCGTTTGCAGTGCGACCCAACCGTTTATTACGCTGTTTTTTTGCAACGCAATATCCCACCTAATTATCAACTCACTAAAAGCGATTTACAAATTCAAAGTCCATACAACACTTATACAAGCGATGGTTTACCGCCTGGTCCTATTCGTTTGCCCATTGCAGCAACTATTGATGCTGTTTTAAATGCACCATCTACAAATTATTTGTATTTTTGTGGAGAACCGAGTGATAGAGGTAAGTTATTATTCGCTGAAACGTTCGAACAACACGTTGTGAACGCGCAAAAATTTAGAGCTTGGTTGAATACAAAAGGTAAATTATAATTTTTTAAACCTCGTAGGTTTTAAAAACCTACGAAGTTTAATTGAAACACTTAAAAATTATACTATGCGACAATATTTCAGATTTTTTAGCAGAAGTACGCCACATGAGCGTTACGAAAAACGCGTTCAATACTCCGAGCGCAAATTTTTACTGCAACTCCTGTTTTTTATTCTCATCGGGTTTATAGTTTATGAATTGGTGACTTGGAATAATTAAAAAAAAATTCATTTTTATTTTTTTATTTTCTCCGAAAGTAAAAAAGCATTCTCGATAATATTTCCTACAGCAACACCTGTTCGCCAATTACCTTGAACATAAAAACTAGGGAAGTTTTTTTCAAACGCTTCTACCCTATCGAGAATATTTTTGTAACCGACATTAAATTGTGGTAATGCAAATTCCCATTTAAATGTTTCTTGAAAAACAGGCTCTGCATTTGTTTTCAAAACTTCCTTCAAATCAATTATCACTTCTTCGATAGAATGGTGTTTATAAAAAACGGTGAGTAGCGCAATGTCAGTCGGTGCTTTTTCAGGAAAAATAAGACTTTGGTTGATGGCGCCGAGAAATTTTCTTTTTTCAATACTCGGCACTAAAAATCCAAACCCTTGAGGAATAAGCTGCACATCTTGTTTTTTGAAACCAATATGCAAAATATTCATTGTAGTGTATTCAATATTGCGAAGCGGTTCTACTAAATCTGTATCTAAACTTGAAACGAGTTTTGAAAGTACGTAACTCGGCAAAGTACTAATAACTTTTTTAGTCGAAAAGGATTCTAATTTACCGTCAGAATTTTTAGTAAATACTACATATAAATTATCTATAAATTCGATAGCAATTACTATGGTACTAGTTAGAATTTCCTCTTCTAGTTTCTTTTCAAGCGCAGAAACAAGCGTTGCAAATCCGCCTTTAAAATTAACAATTTTACGCGGTTTCATGCTTTTAGCATTTTTGAAAACGCCTTTGGTAATCGAGCCGTATTCTTTCTCCCAATTCACTAAACTCGGCATTACTTGCTGCATCGAAAGTTTCTGAACATCACCCGCATAAATACCACTTAAAACGGGATCGAAAACTTTTTCTAGAATTTCTTTGCCAAATCTGCGCGTTACAAACTCAGCGACAGATTCATCCTCGGGGTTTTCATTCTTTTTGCGCCAACTCTCCGTAAAAAGCCTGTATTTTGCTTTTGCAGTTAACAGCTTTGATTTTAAAATTTTAACAGGGTTTGGTTCAACAGCATGAAACTGATTATTACTAAATAAATAGCGTTTGTTAGAAATTGCTTCAGCCGTTAAAAGTTCGTCTTCTAAATGTAAATCCTTAATAAGTTGCTCGAATTCAGGCGTAAGTGAGGCAGAATTAGCGCCAAAATCGAGTGTATATTCACCAATAGTTTTAGAATTCAAAATACCGCCCACTTTATCCTTGCTTTCAAGAACAAGGCCATTGAGTCCATTCTTTTTTAAGAAAAAAGCCGAACTTAATCCAGAAATACCGCCACCGAGCACTATATAATCGTAATCCATATTTTTTAAATTAAACCTCTTGTGTTTTGAAAACCTCGTGCGTTTTTAAAACCTAAGAGGTTTATTACACTAACATCGAATCTTCAATAATACCTTTCAAAGCCTTTACCCACGTCGGTTGCGTATTCATACATGGCACAAGCGTAAATTCTTCGCCACCACTTTCTAAAAAGGATTCTCTTCCCTCCATTGCAATTTCTTCAAGTGTTTCCAAACAATCAGAAACAAAAGCAGGGCAAACAATGACCAATTTTTTTACGCCTTCTTTAGGCAATTCAGTCAATCTTTTAGCTGTATACGGTGTTAACCATGGGTCGCGACCTAATCTGCTTTGAAAAGAATATGAGAATTTATTTTTAGGAATACCCAAACGTGCAGCTACTTCCAAAGTTGTGAAAATATCTTGATGCCTATAGCAAAATGCGTGAGCTTCGGAAGGCGTACTGCAACAATCAGCAGACATTAAACAATGTTTGTGTGTAGGGTCTGTTTTTTTAACGTGGCGTTCAGGAATGCCGTGATAGCTGAACAGCAGAAGGTCAAAATCTTTTTGAATATAATGTTTTATGCTTTCAGTTAAAGCATCTAAATAGCGTTTGTCGTTGTAGAATACTGGAACAGTTATCAATTCGAATGGATAATTCCCTTTTTTATACTCTTCTTGAGCATACACAGCCGCAGTTTCGTAACTCGACATGGCATAATGCGGATACAACGGCACTGCAATAACGCGCTCTATATCGATGTGTTCGCGCATTAATTTATCGAAGGCATATTTAGGGGAAGGGTTCCCGTAGCGCATCGCAATTTCGATGGGTGTCTCGGGCATTTCCATTTGCAAAGCCGATTGTAATTGTTTCGTAATTTGAATCAGTGGAGAACCTGTTTCCCACCAAATAGATTGATATGCTTTGGCACTTCGAACTGAGCGCGTAGGTACAATTAAACCTTTAACCAAAAGGGTTCGCGCAAATTTATTAATGTCTAATACGCGCTCATCCATTAAAAATTCATCGAGGTAAAGTCCAACATCTTTTCTGTTAGGTGAATCAGGCGATCCCAAATTCATTAAAACTATTCCCGTTTTTTTCATACGTGCTCTTCAATTTTTTATTTAAAACCACCGTGTCTAAGAATAGTTTTAATCAACAGCTAAAAGTATTACAAAAATTAGAATTTAAGAATGATTCTAAAAATGTTAATGTTAAAAATTTAACGTTTAAAATGAGATTTTTAGAAAAAGGCGAAATACTTTTGTAGTCAACATCAAAGTAGTTAAATTTTTTTACAAGCCAAAGTTTAAAATTATTCATTTTTCAGAAAAAACCTCCTTTAGCTTCTAATTTATTTAACTGCAAAAATATTCCTGTAAATTTTTTGATGCCTATTTTTACAAAATACACTTTGTGTCATAGTGTAATTATTTGCAGAGTTTTGTATTGATTATCCTTTTAGCGATATACGATTAAGCCTTCGGAGGTTAAAATTTAAGTAACTTTTTCATTTGCTCCTGTTTGATTCTGTCGGCAGGAGTTTTTTTTCACGTTTGGGTAAATGCTTGATTGGCATTCACGATATAGAGACGCCATGTTGGCGTCTCACTTTTAGTATATATGTTTGGTTGACAATTTTATCGGAAGACGACAACATGGCGTCTCTACTAATGAAACAAGTTCTAAGCTATATCTTTTGAAGTTTTTCAGCTCCGAAAAAAGTTAAAAGGCGCTCAATTAAAAAGAAAAAAAACGCAGCAAATACAAAATACGAAAAGTAATCGACGAATTGTTTCTTAATTTTTGCTTCAATAGCAGATTTTTCAAGCACATCGATTTTAGAGTAAATTTGAGTGAGTTCGTTTTCATTGGTAGCTCTAAAATAAGCACCTCCTGTTTCTGTTGCTATTTTTTCGAGTAAGACCTCATCTATCTCGACAGGTACAACGCCAAAAACATAATTGCCATCCATGCGTCTTCCAATCGGAGACATAGCTTCGCCTTTTGAGCCAATGCCGACAGTGTAAACTTTTGTTTTCAGCGTTTTGGCAATTTCGAGTGCTTCGGTTGGATTCAAAAAACCTGTATTGTTGACACCATCTGTCATCAGAATCACGATTTGTGATTTTGCTTTGCTATCTTTTAAATGGTTGAGCGCCGTTCCCAAACCCATCCCAATAGCTGTTCCATCGGACAGTTGCCCAATTTCAATTTTTTGAATCATCATTTTAACGATGTGGTGATCGATAGTGAGTGGGCATTTTAAAAAAGCCTCGCCACTAAAAACCACTAAACCAATCCTATCATTCGGTCGCATATCTACAAACTGTGCTGCAACGTGTTGAGCGACGGCGATTCTATTTGGATCAAAATCCTGTGACAACATACTGCTCGATAAATCTAAAACCAACATTATATCTATCCCGAAAGTAGAGGAATTGTCATCAGAGAAAGTTTTTTGTGGGCGGGCTAAAGCAATGACAAGACTTATAATGGCAAGCGTTTGAAGAAGTTTTGTAAAATTAAAGTTTCCAAAAATGGATTTATTTGACTTAAAGGACTGTGAATGAGATACAGTTAAAGCGCTGATTTGTTGCCTATATTTTTTTTGAATAAAATAATATAATATCACTAATATAGGGAGAGATAAAAAATACCAAGGGGAAGCAAAGTGAAAATTATTGAACGACACGGTTATAAAATTCGGTTTAAATAAATTTGATACAATTAATTAATCGTTTTCAACGCCTTCTTCTTCTTGCGCTGAGCCTTCTGAAGGGCTTAATTGAGATTTGTAAATTTTTAAAATTTTTCCTTCTTCTGAACATTCTAACGAATAAAAATCAGTCGGCATTTGAATTTCAACCGTATAAGTCGTTTTATCTGGAAATTTCAATCGCTTTGCAACAGTAATGCTTTCAAAATCATACGTTTTCTTGAGCGTATTTTTGATAGCGTCGGGTAAATCAGTAGGCTCAATATAAGTTGCTGCGTATTTAAAATTAGAAACAGAATCGAAAAAGACTTCGCACTGAGCATCTCCGTTTAAGAAATTATACTGAACACCGTTTTCTAAAGTGTCAATATTTATTTCAGTAGCATTGGGGAAATATTTTTTTAA
>JAYWBA010000056.1:0-2320 GCA_043781915.1 Saprospiraceae bacterium | reverse complement strand
ATTTGGGCTTTGCCGTTTGAGCTTGAACCAGAATAACGTTTAGCAATAATAAAAACAATAAAAATTGATTTTTTTTCATGCTCATAATTTTAAAATTTTAGAAATTAAAAAATAAACGCCCAAATTTACATCTCATTTTACGAAGCTAATAACATTAATCACTGAATTGATGCAAACTATGAAACAGATACCAAATTATTGGGAAAACGTTTACGATGTTGTTCGGTGTATTCCCGTCGGTCGCGTTTGCACGTATGGGCTTATCGCCGATTTTTTAACGCTCGGTTCTGCGCGTATGGTGGGATGGGCTTTGAATAATTGCCACGGCAGAGAGGATGTGCCTGCACACCGCGTTGTCAATAGGAAAGGTGAGTTGAGTGGTCGGCATCATTTTTCGCCTCCCGAAATTATGCAGTCACTTTTAGAAAGTGAAGGTGTAAAAGTTGTGAATGATTGTGTTCAAGATTTTGATAAAGTGGTTTGGAAACCAGATGTTTAACGCGCATTCATGTAATTAACAAAATTAAAGATTATGGACCTAAAAACACTAAGTCAATTCATTCTTGAACAATACGGCGAGATAGGTACGCCTAAACCCAATGCATTCGAACGCGGTTATGAGACATATAAATTGGGTGTAAATTTGCAAAATGGAAGTCAAAAACGTCTTCCAAAAAATTGAAAAAAAAAAATTAAAAACACGATAATTTTATCTGATAGGAGTATGTTTATACCAAAGAAATCAACTTCTAAACTTTGAAAACAGAAAACAATTCACAATTCATAGAATTTTATTTGCGAAAACAGATATTAATAGTAATTTAGTGTGTTCAATTTATTTATCTGCCATTATAAAGGTAAATAGAGGGTTAATAGACAGTAAACACATTTTTTCTAAAAAAACATACATACAGAGAAATTCGACATATTTTGAAATTTATCCATTCATGAAAGAACACGTGCCCGCAAATACCGCTGGTTCCAAGTCTCCCGATTGGCATGCAAATAATACTGATGCTCAAAGATCGGTTGTACGTTCTTTGCGTATTTCAAAAATATTTGTGCCTGTTCTTTTAGGTTTTGGCGCCATTATTTGGTTGATTTCGCGCGATTTCGATTTCGAAAAACTTCGTGATATTGATTGGGGCTACGAAACATATTCTTGGATAAGTTTAGCTTTTTTGTTAATGATTTTGCGCCATCTGGCATTTTCGCTGCGCATGTACATTTTAGCACAAGGGCATTTTAGTTTCTTGAAATGTATTGAATTGTGCCTCATTTTTGAATTCAGTTTGTGTGTAACGCCAACCACTTTAGGTGGCTCTGCCGTTTCGCTTTTTGTTTTAACGCAAGAGCGACTTTCGGCTGCACGCACAACCGCTATTGTTTTGTATAAAGTAGTGCTCGATACATTTTTCTTTGTCGGCACTTTTCCAATTTTGTTTTTGCTGAATGGTCCAAATGTTATCGCACCGCATATATGGAATCTGGCAACACCTCATTGGGAATCGAAATTGTTCTTTTTTTCTTATTTTGCCATGATGAGTTATGGCGCAGTACTATTTTATGGATTATTTGTAAATCCAAAACTCATTCGACATTTATTAGTAGCTGCGACACATCTCCCTTTTTTGAAAAAACTGAGACCACGTGCTGAAAAATTAGGCGATGAAATTGTAATAGCAGCCATTGAAATAAAAAATATTAGGTTGCGCGAACATTTTTTTGCTTTTTTAGCAACCTGCGCCGCTTGGGCATTTAAGTTTATTCTCATTGCCTGTATTATCTATGGTATCGACTCTCCTGAACTGACTATAGGTCGTGATGTTTTATTGTATGGCAGATTGCAAGTCATGTTCATCATCATGGCATTTTCGCCAACACCTGGTGGCGCAGGTTTTGCAGAAAGCTTATTTTTTCCATTTTTGAAAGATTTTATCTCGAATGTGGAGATCGCAACAGTAATTGCTTTAATTTGGCGGGCTATGTCTTACTATTTGTATTTAGCTATTGGTGCTATTGTTATTCCTAATTGGATAAAGAAAGTGTATTTAGTTAATAAAGATTAAGATTAGCAAATTATATGATTTACTCGATTTTTTAAACTTTTATTCTGTAAATCGGTTAATCCTTTATCTTAGTTAAGATTATTTTCAACATAAAAAACTCATTTCAATGAAGTTCTTAAAACACCGTTTTACATTAACATTTTTTAATTTCTTAATTCTTTCATTCCTTCATTCTCAAATTTCTGCGCAGTCATGCTGTCAGTTAATGACCATGGAAGATTATCAAATTTTGGGAGGAAGTTCTGCTTTTA
>JAYWBA010000055.1:0-17593 GCA_043781915.1 Saprospiraceae bacterium | reverse complement strand
TTGAAGAACATACGTTCGGGGAACCTTAAAAGTTCCCCGAACGTATTATTTGAAGATTATAACCCGTTTTCGCTTTTATTTTTTGCACAAATTCGATTGAAACATTGAAAGTGAGCGCAATTTGTTCGATAGTTAAAATATTCATTTTTAAAGTGTTCACAATGCCGTCAATTTTCCCTTTTTCAATACCTAATCCAATTCCTTTTTCAATTCCTTTCTCAACACCTATCTTTTCACCTTCAATTATACCATCATCAAAAGCTGTATCAATAGAATTTTTTAAATCTCGATACACTTTAATACTTTGCTCATATTTAATTTTTTCTTCGGGGTTATATTTTGCTATTTCGGCAGCTTCAAACAAACGTTTAAAAATCCGTTCTTTCAATTTTGCAGGACGGTCTTCTAAATCGGGTAAATTTTTAAGCGCATAGAGCCACTTATCGTAATTGGTTTCTAATTCTTTTTCAGTTTTTGTAAAATTGGGCATTTCTAAATAAATAAAAGTCAATTTATCATAAAAAACTTGGCAGTTCTGGTCTCTCAATTTTACCACATGACGCACTTCTTTGTCTTTTTGACGCACATCAAAAACAAAATCTAAAATTCCAACGGTATAAACTTCATTCAATTTGTAATTCCAATCTTTTTTGAGGGCTTGTTCTTGAATCGGAAAACTCGCGTAATAAACACTACGGTCTTTAAAATAATTTTGTTTGGCTTTTTGCATTTCAACAATAAACCGTTCACCCGAAGCACTGATGCAATACAAATCAAAGATAGCTTTTCTATCTGACTCCGTTTGACCCATAAATTCAGCCGATTTATAAGTCAGGTCTTGAATTTTTTTACTTTCTGGTAAAATAACATCGTTCAAAAAGGCAATGAGCAAGTCTTTGTTAAGCTCTGTGCCAAACAATTTCTTAAAACCAAAATCGGTGAAAGGATTGATATATCTTTCAATAAGTGCCATAAAACCAAAGTTTCAAATGAGTATGTGCCGTTTTTTGAACAAATTTACAAGATTTGAACGATTTACCCACTGAAATTGTTATTAAACTTTTACGAAACACAATTTATGTGCAATTTTGCACCGCATAAATTATTAATTCAGAAAATTTTTAAATTCTGAAAATTCTGATCTTTATTGTATGAGTAAACACGGTCGCGTTTTGGTGGCAATGAGCGGTGGTATTGATAGCACTGCTACGGCAATGATGCTACACGATGAAGGCTATGAAGTGGTGGGTATAACTATGAAAACATGGGATTATGCCAATGCGGGCGCATCGAAAAAAGAAACAGGTTGCTGTTCTCTCGATTCTATTAATGACGCACGTGCCGTAGCAGTTAAAATGGGCTTTCATCATTTCATTATTGATATTCGGGCTGAATTTGGCGACTATGTGATTGATAATTTTGTCAGCGAATACATGAATGGCAGAACGCCTAATCCGTGTGTGTTGTGTAATACGCATATAAAATGGAATTCGCTGTTGAAACGCGCCGATATGCTCGATTGTGGACACATTGCAACGGGGCATTACGCAATTATTAATAAAAGTGGTGAACGTTATCATATTTCTAAAGCAGTTGATAGTCAAAAAGATCAATCTTATGTCTTGTGGGGATTGACACAAGAATGTATGGCGCGCACAATTTTTCCGATTGGCAAAATGGTTAAACCCGATGTTAGAAAATATGTAAAAGAAGCTGGTTACGAAGAATTTTCGAAAAAAGGAGAGAGTTACGAAATTTGCTTTGTGCCTGATAACGATTATCGCGCATTTTTGAAATTCAAAAATCCAGATTTAGAAGCGCAATTGAAAGGCGGAAATTTTGTTGATTTGGAAGGTAAAATAATTGGAAAACACAGCGGCTACCCATTTTTCACGATCGGTCAACGCAAAAATTTGGGTACAGCTTTTGGTAAACCGATGTTTGTGATAAAAATAATTCCTGAAACCAATACGGTTGTTTTGGGTGAACTTGACGATTTGAAACGCAACGGAATTATAGTGGGCGGTGTTAATTTGCAAAAATATGAACGTATTGAAACACCACTCGAAACTTCAACGCAAATTAGATATAACGACGGCGGAACTTTGGCAACCATATTTGAGGTTGAAGAAGGGGTTTCGGTTGAATTTTTTGCTCCTGTGCGCGGTGTTGCACCCGGACAATCTGCTGTTTTTTATGAAGGAGATGATGTTGTGGGTGGCGGAATAATTATGAAGAGTATGTCTTTTAGCAATCAACTTCCAAATATTAGCAGTCAGCCTTCTCATATACTATCTGATAGGTAAAAACAGACTGCTAAATTTATTGTTAATTAGTTTTTTTGTTATATCTTTACACTTATTTTCCCATTAATATGAGCTAACTCTGTGGGGTTGGACAAAAAAATTCATTTATTATGAAGACACGCTCTTCTATTGCGTTTTTCATCATACTCCCCTTTTTTATTCAAGCTCAATGGCAATTTTTTACTAAGGATATTAACCTTGAGGTAAAAGATGTATCCTTTGTGTCAGCAAATAACGTTTTTCTCATTTCGAATAATAAAACTGTAAATTACTCATTTTTAAGTTTTTCAAATGATGGTGGTGCTACATTTAAAACGATTGGGGATCTAAAATTTGGATTTCATTACAGCAGTTTATATTTTTTTGATAATTTTACTGGATTGATTTGTGGATATAATGATAACAACAATACGAATTACCTTTGGAAAACGAATGATGGTGGATTAAGTTTTAGAACAATTATTTTAGATTCCAAAATTGGTCAAGATGTTCCTCGACCAATACAGATGACTTTTGTAACAAATCAAATAGGATATATTACAACCACATCTTTTTCTGGATCTTCGTTTTATAAAACAATGGATGGGGGTGAAACATGGAGTTTTTTAAGTTCAAATGATTTGGTTTTTATTAACCTCATCAATATTATGAACCAAAATACAGCCTATCGTTTTAAAGTTCAAAATTCTGTCTTATTTCTAGATAAATCTGTTGATGGTTTGAAAACCTGGCAAAACTTAGCCATTCCCAATTCTTCTAATACTTTTTCGTTTCAAAATGAATCATTGGGATTTATTGGCACTTTAACAGGAGAAATTTATAAAACTTCTGATGGTGGAAAAAATTGGTCAATTAATACGCGTTTACCCAATGCTTCAATCACAAAATTAAATTTTATTACGCCACTAATAGGCTATGCTGCAATAAAGAGCATTACTTCTAAAGATTATATTCTGCGAACAACTAATGGAGGTAATTCTTGGCAAACGGTTTGCATATTAAATGATTTTTCTAAATCTATTGATAAATTGTTTTTCTATAATGAAAACATAGGATTTGCTGTTGGAAACTCAAATACAGGAATAGTTGTCAACGCTACAACTTCTCCAACAAGTAAACGACCGACTTTAACGCTTTCTGGTGTTGATACATCTTGCAATAATAATCTTGATGTACAGTTGAAGTTGACAGGAACACCTCCTTGGAAAATTGTTATTCAAGAAAATATAGGAATAAATAGGACAAATTTTACCGTAAATACGCCATCATTTGAATTTAATTATCTCCCCTCAAATCCTAATACAAATTTGCTTATACCAGTGAGTGTAGAAGATTCAGAAGGTTTTTCAACTGAAGTAGGGGGCTCTTCAAATAAAATCCCGCCACTTCCAACAGCCGCAATTTTGAAAGACACACAAAAAATTTATAGTTTAGGCTCTGCTATTAATGTAAGATTAAAATTAACAGGGTGTTTGCCTTTAAGTTTAAAAATTTCGGAAAATTTGCATGATACTATTGTGACTGGTATTTTTGATCCGAATTTAATCTACAAAACTAAAATTAATAGTAGTTACCTTGATTTCAGAATCACTGCTGTGAAATCGTTGTATAGTAGTTGGATTGATTTGAGTAATCAGGGAGAAGTTGCGCCTAATTATGTTAGGTTTTTAACAAATAATACACCAACTTTAGATCTTGAATCTTGTTTAGAATTTGAAACAAGTCCAAACCCTTTTGATGATTATCTTGCTCTCAAAATTACAAATAAAAATGCTTTCGAAGGCGTTATAGAAATATTCGATGCAAGAGGTGTACTTATATTAAATCTGAATCGTAGATTTGTAGAAGGCGTTAATATGCTTAATTTTACAACATCTTTTGAATCTGGCGTTTATTTTCTGCGTATTAAATCGGAAAATGGTGCGAGTAAAACCATTAAATTAATCAAGATTTAACTCGAATTTTATGAATTAGTTGAATTTATCGAAATTTGAAAGAATAAAAATCATTTGACCAAGTAAATTTCTTAAATTTGAGATAATTTCGCTTCAATTTAGTAATACAATTTAAAATGAAGCAAGTATTTTATTTTTGCCTTCTGCTTTTTACTTTTTGCTTTTCGTCTTTTGCCTTTTGGAGTTGTTCTAAAAGCACGAACGATACATACTCAGATTTTAGAACTTTAGATTATTTCCCTTTAAAAATTGGTGCGTCTGCGATTTACACTTTAGATACCATTCAATTCGACCCCGGAACTGGTGTTGTGAAAATAGATACATTCCGATGGTTTGCACAAGAAATAATTCGCGATACTTTTACCGATTCTCAAAAAAATGTAAATTATTTGGTCGATAGATACGAGCACTCCCGTAATGCGAACGATACTGTTTGGGTATATCGTCGAACCTATGTAGTGACAGTGACTAATCAGAATATTCAGAAAGTAGAAGGCACTTTTCGCTATATAAAATTACCAAATAATTTTGTTTTAAATCAGCAATGGGATGGAAATGCCTATTTAGATACGTATGCGACCATTCAAGTCGCTAATAATACGGTCTTGCCTTTTATTCAAACTTGGAAAAGTACGATTACGAGTGTAAATAGTACAGAGACAATTAGTAATAAAACTTTTAGCGATGTTACAACCGTTGAAGCCAAATCCGATCCCAATATTTTAACTGAACGTCGTTATCAATTGGAAAAATACGCAAAAGGGATAGGATTAATCTCTCGCCAACTCGAAATTTTAGATACTCAAATTCTGGACCCAACCAAAACTTGGGAGAAAAAAGCGCAGAAAGGTTTTATAATAAAACAAGTGATAAGTGATAAGTGATAAGTTTTACCCTAAACTCATTTCTTGTTTAGAATTTTTTTCAATATGCAATATAGATTGCGCGATATTAAATGTTAAGCGCACTACCTGCGTAGTCCGATCATCGAATGATTTATTTCTTTTTGCCATAATTTCTTAATTACTCCCACTCGCCCTCTTAAATCCTATCGTTTTCTTCAAGAACACAGAATCATCTTTATCGAGAACGAAATGTTCTACATCGTTCATTAAAATAATATTACCCACATCGAGGCGTTGTTGAATAGACAAGCCAGCCATCCGCAAATTGAATTTAGCAATCGCTTCACTCACTATTTGACGAACGATACGCGCATTGCCGAAATATTTATCGCGGTAATTGTGCAAGAAAGCCAAATAGTTTTTCAGATGTTCGCGGGATTCTTCTGACAATTGTACCTGTGCATCGCTGAACATGCGCTCAGCAATTTGCATAAGTTCCGACGGTGAATAATCTTCAAATTTTAATGTTTTATCGAAACGACTACTTAATCCCGGATTCGTTTTTAAGAATTGCTCCATGTTATCGGTATATCCAGCAACAAAAACAAAAAATTCGCCTCGTCTATCTTCCATCTTTTTCAATAAAGTCTGAATGGCTTCAATGCCAAAATCTCCTTGATTGGTACCCGTATTATTTAAGGCATAAGCCTCGTCAATAAATAAAACACCACCCAGCGCTTCTTCAATTTTTTCGGATGTTTTTATCGCCGTTTGACCAACATAACCTGCCACCAAACCTTGTCTATCGGTTTCAACCATGTGACCGCGTTCTAAAATACCAAGTGCTTTATAAATTTTTGTCAGAATACGCGCTACAGTAGTTTTACCTGTACCAGGATTTCCAACAAAAACAGTGTGCAAATAAAAGTTGTTGAGCGCATCTCTGCCAGATTCTGAATAATAACGCACTAAATTAACGAGTTCGCGAATTTGGTCTTTAATTTTATCCATCCCGATAAGACCGTTCAACTCTTCGAGTGAAATTTTCAACAAAGTCTCATCAACTGGAATTTTAGGTAATTCGTTTTGCTGTGTAAGTTGAATTTTTTCAACATCTGCCGCTTCTACCAACGATATTTCTTCATTACTCATCGTGTTCGGGTCTTCGTTGTGCATAATGCGCAAACCCAAATTCACTTTAGCCTGTTCGATTACATCATGGACAAAGCGCGCATTACCGAACGAACGGTCGCGATTTCTATACGCTTCAACAATAATTTCATCAAGTTTCTTTTTAGCAGTTGGACTTAAAATTATACCTTTTTCAACAGCTGCAAAAGCAGAAATTTGCGAAAGTTCTTGTGGTAAATAATCTTTAAAATCGAAAAAGTGTTTGAAGCGCGACCGCAAGCCTGGATTGGATTCAATGAAATGGCGCATCTCTTTCGGATAACCCGCGACAATAACGGCTAAATCGCCGGGACCGTTTGAAAGTTCTTTTACCAAAATTTCTATCACTTCTCTACCAAAATCTTTTGTATCGTCGTTCGAACGCGCCAAAGCATAAGCCTCATCGATGAATAAAACGCCACCACGTGCTTGTTCAATCGCTTCTTTAACTTTAGGTGCAGTCTGACCAATATATTCACCAACTAAATCAACCCGATCTACCTCGTGAACGTGTCCTTTTGAAAGTAAACCCATCTTATTATACAGCAAACCCATCATTTTAGCAACGGTAGTTTTGCCCGTGCCTGGATTTCCTACAAAAACTGAATGGACATTGATGTTGGTTATTTCTTCAAAACCTTTGTCTTTTCTGAGTTGAAGAAACTGAATATACTTAGCGTGGTCGCGTACTTTTTGTTTAACATTATTCAAACCAATCAGCGAATCTAAGCGCATCATAACATCTTCAAAACTCAGATTATTATCATCAAAAGTTTGTTGAAGCATGTAGCCTTCGCCCAACATGGGTACTAAAAGTGCTGGTTCTCCTTGTTCAAAAATATCACCAACCTCAAAACTGACTGATGCGATGAGTCTATCCATGAAAATGACATCGCACGTATAAATATCTTCGCGCCAAGAACCAATCACATTTGAACCCCAACCCGCCGAAAATTGAATTATTTCATCTTTTTTTTCAATGCGCGAAAGTCGTGTAATTTGCCCTTTGAGTTCCCTCGCATTGTTATAAAACTTCGTGAATATTTCGCATTGCCAACTTTTAGAAGCATTGTTTATATTTTGAAGTTCAATATCAGCATAAATATAACGCGTTTGATCACCCTTGAATGAGGTCATGTATGTGCGCTCATTAATCGGAATATCATCGTAAGGACCTTCGTACAAACGCAAAGACTTTACATCAACATAAGGGTTTTCAAAAAGGGTAATTTCTCTTCCAGCATCTTCGATGTAAAAATATTTTGTTCCCATTTTTTCACCGTCCACATAAGCTTCCCAATAATAGGTGCCACGTTTCCAGAACGAACCTTCTTTTCTGTTTCCCCAACCTTCGCGCACATAAACGGTACTATCAAATTTACTCACAGTGCGTTTAAAATTGAGTGCACATAATTCGTTTTTACCTTTTTTGAGCGCGTAGCAACGCAGTTCAACATCGGCTGTCCAATCTTCTGTATCAAATAATTTATTGTACAATGCTAATTCGCAATAGATATAGGAAGTTTCGTACCTATCAAAAACTTGACGATATTTCTTTTTATTGTCGGCGAGCCATTCAGTTGTAGAGTAAATTTTGATCTCTTTAAACTTGAATTTTCTGTTGACACTTAATATTTCTTCTTCAGGTGGTAAACTCATTTAAATAAATTTCTTTTTTTGTTGAGTTTTTGTATCGATTAAGCTTGAGCTAAATATTTACAAAAAATCATCGCATATTTTTAAATCGAAAGATAATGCTTTTGTTTCTTTTTACAAAAAACTTTTTTAAAAATGTTAATAATTTTAGTTGACAGTTGACAGTTGTTAGTTGACAGTTTGTGACTTTTACCCTCAAATGTCAACTAGCAACTGTCAACTAAGCCTTGCTATTTTCAAATTCTTTTGTGCCGACATCTGTCTTCGTATAATCTTTTGAACATCAGCTGATTCAGGATATGTTTTAATCACATCCAGATAATCTTGGACGTTTTGGGCTTCTGTGGTAACATAGCCAAAACCTTTGTATGCACCATCTTGTACCAAAACTACAGCATACTCAGCTTCATCTCGACCTCTATCAACAATTAAAAAATCTTCCTCAAAAGCAGTGAACATTAAACTTTGTGCTGCTTCAGCACGCACATTATATGTCTCATGCGATTCTTTTTGCAAACAAGCACCTAAACAAATGCCAAGTTGGTGACTAAAACAAGGGCGTTCACTCGGTTGTGTGTCGAGTAAATTTTCACACAAGTTAAATTTTTTACCTAATGCTTTTAAATACGCTTTCGCTTCAAAAATTTTAGTGAACTCTTTTAAACTAACTTGTGTTATCCGTACTTCTCGTCGATTCGGAGCAGCATGAAAACGTTTGTAACCGTGTTCGTCAATATAAGAAAAAATAGCGAAAGGGAAAAAAAATCGGCGTTGCGCACGATTAATTCTCGGTCTCAAACGTTTTATTTCATGATCTTCGAGCAATAAAGCTACTAATTCACTACCTGTAACTTCGTAACTAATATCACTGATGGACTCAGAAAGTTTATCGCCTTTATTTGTTTTGTCGTTAAAATGCTCGAAAACACGTTTTCTAATATTCAAACTTTTACCAACATAAATAACAGTTCCGTCTTTATCGTGAAAATAATATATACCTGTCCTTTCTGGCAAACTTTCTAATAAACCCTGATTGACGTTTTTCGGCAACACCGTTTCTTTAAAACCATCTTCGAGCCATTCATTTACAGGTTGGTCTTGGCGATTTTTATGCAAAATTTTTTCGAAAACAACAGCAGTTGCTAAAGCATCGTCTAAAGCACGGTGCCTATCGGCAACTTCAATCCCCCAATGCTTAATGAGATTCCCTAAAGCATGGCTTTTTATTTCAGGAAAATTTTTGCGCGAAAGTTTAACGGTGCAAAGTTGTTTGCGCGAATAAGTAAAACCAAGTCTTTTAAATTCTTCTTGTATAAAAGCATAATCGAAACGCACATTGTGTGCCACAAAAACGGCATTTTCTGTAAATTCTACAATTTGTTTTGCCACTTCGTAAAACTTTGGTGCATTGATTACCATTGCATCCGTAATTCCTGTTATTTTTGTGATATTATACGGAATAGAACGTTCGGGGTTTAAAAGTGTGCTAAACTTATCAATAACGGTGTAACCGTCGTGCAAAACAATAGCAATTTCAGTAATACGCTCGCGGTCAGCACGACCTCCCGTAGTTTCAACATCAATAATAGCGAAGAGTTTATTTTTTGTTTTTTTCAATGCTCACAAACATTAAAATCTAATTTCGATGCAAAAGCAACTCAATTCGATACGGTTTTTAATCCTTTTTGTTTTAATTACAACACAAAGTTGTGTAAATAAAGCGCAAAATACAAACAATTTATTTGAAAATGATAAAATTGTAGTAGGTGCTGAAAAATTTTCTGCCTACTTGCCGCTTCTGAAAAATAAAAGTGTTGGTATGGTTATCAATGTGACTTCGGTTGTAGGAAAAAATAATACACTTTTAGTAGATACACTTAAAAATTTGGGTGTCGATATACGCGCTATTTTTCCACCTGAACATGGTTTTCGGGGTACTGCTGATGCGGGTGAAAAAGTTGATAATAGTATTGATGCTAAAACAGGCGTGAAAATTATTTCTATTTATGGAAAAAAATATGCGTCAGATTCTACTGATTTAGTGGGCATAGATGTACTCATTTACGATATTCAAGATGTGGGTGTGCGTTTTTATACTTACATCTCGACCCTCCAATACCTCATTGAAGCGGCTTCGAAATTTAATAAACAGCTCATTATTTTGGATAGACCTAATCCGAATGGGCATTATGTGGATGGCTTTACGCTCGATACAACTTATCATTCTTTTGTAGGTATGCAACCCATTCCAATAGTTTATGGAATGACACCCGGTGAATATGCGCAAATGCTCGTTCATGAAAATATGTTGAAAGTTAATGCCCAAAATCTAAATTTAACTGTTGTCAAATGTGATGGCTACACGCATAAGTCGTTTTACGAATTGCCCATAAAACCTTCGCCAAACATTCCGAATATGCACGCCGTTTATTTGTATCCCTCATTGTGTTATTTTGAACCAACAGATGTTAGCGTTGGTCGTGGAACAAATGAACCTTTTCAATTATTTGGTTCACCCAATTTAGATAAAACTAAAAATAGTTTTGAGTTCACGCCAATTCCGACACCCGGAGCGAAAACACCTCCTCTGCAAGATAAGCTTTGCTATGGAAAAAATTTATCTACTTTAAATATAAAAACATTACAAAAATCGGCAAAAATTAATTGGAACTATTTATTAGATGCTTATAAAGACCATTCAAAAAAAGACAGTTTCTTCTATAAAAACAATTTTTTTGAGAAACTTTGCGGTAACAAAAATCTGCGCGATTATGTTAAACAACAAAAATCGAGCGAATTTATTCGTTCTATGTATTCAGAGGATATTAAGAAGTTTAAAACAATTCGTAAAAAATATTTATTGTATCCTGATTTTGAATGATTAATTGCCGTAGAAATTTGCTAAATCAGCGGGAAATTGATAAACACTTTAAAATTCTATGAGAAAATAAATAATGACATTGATGAAAATTAAAAACCTAAGCGATTTTACTATTGCTACCCTGATAGCATGTGTTGCAGCAGCACTGTATTTGCCTTTTTTGGGTTCAGCACATTTATTCGATTGGGATGAAATCAATTTTGCGGAGTGTGCGCGCGAAATGATTCTTACAAAAAATTATTCGCAGCCTCAAATCAATTTTGTTCCTTTTTACGAAAAACCGCCACTGTTTATTTGGTTTCAGGTTTTGAGTATGAAAATTTTTGGTGTGAACGAATATGCAGCCCGTTTTCCGGATGCAGTTTGTGGAATTATTACTTTAGTAACTGTTTTTATTGTTGGGAAACGCATTACGAATAGTAAACGTTTTGGAATTTTATGGTCAATTTGTTTTGGTGCTTCACTTTTACCGCATTTGTATTTTAAATCGGGTATCATTGATCCATGGTTTAATTTGTTTATTTTTCTCTCATTAACTTTTCTTGCTAAAACATTTATTAATACCAATTCTTGGAAAAATGTAAGAAATGTATTCATCGCTTCTATTTTTGGTGGTTTAGCATTACTTACTAAAGGTCCGGTTGCGCTTTTAATGATTGGATTAACGTACTCCATTACTTTTTTGATTTTAAATTTCAAAAAAGGTTTTACTTACTTATTCGTCAATTATATCAAAATTTTTGTACCGTATTTATTTTTAGCAGTTGCAATTGCTTGTTTGTGGTTCGGCGATGATTTAATTAATCACTCGGGAAAGTTCATAACAAACTTTATAAATTATAATTTGCGATTAGCTGAAACACAAGATGCAGGTCATGGCGGATTTATAGGTTATCATGTTGTGGTTTTACTTTTGGGTTGTTTTCCTGCTGTCACTTTTGCTTTGCCGGAACTTATAAAAATTAGAATTGAAAAATTAAAAGTGAAAAGTGAAGAGGATAATTTTTCATTTCTAATGCGCGTATTATTTTTTACCACGCTCATCGTTTTTAGTTTGGTTCAATCCAAAATTGTGCATTATTCGAGTTTGTGTTATTTCCCGTTGACGTATTTAGCGGCTTTGTATTTAGAGAGAACCTTGCGTAGAGACGCCATGCCTGGCGGCTCCGATATACAAGCCGCCAAGCATGGCGTCTCTACATTGTCAGCAATAATTTTAATTCTTGTGGGTGCTATTTGGTGTGCATTAATAATAATTCTTCCCATTGCAGGTCAACATATTGATAGTTTGAAGCCACTATTTAGTAAAGATGCGTTTGCGCTCGCCAATTTAAATGCAAAAGTTTCGTGGGATAATTGGGAAATGGGTTTCGGAATTGAATTTGGTATCATGTTGCTTTTAGGCGTTGTGATGTATTTAAATAACAAGTTGCGATTTGGTTTAGGTCTCATTTTCTTGGCGTCGCTTTTTTTAGTGCAATCAATCATTTATCATTTTGTGCCTAAAGTTGAGCAGTATTCTCAAGGCGCCGCTATCGAGTTTTATGAACAACACAAAAATTTAAACGCTATTATGCACACAGCAAATTTTAAAAGTTATGCGCAATATTTTTATTCCGGCAAAAAGCCCGTTAATTATATCAATTATAATTTAGAGACCATAGATTCGTTTTTTATTTCTAAATTAGATCTTCAAAACGATTCTGCATTGGTTAAAATTGGGCAAAAAAATGGTTTTGTGTTTTATGTTAAACCTCGTAGGTTTTAAAAACCTACGAGGTTTTAATACGCTACTGCAAACTAACACTCGTAGCACTCGTTATTTTACCCAAACCATTTTCTTGTGTGAAAGCAATCAGTTTTAAATTGTTTAAATTCCAAGCTTTGTCAACAACCAAGTGCGATTTACCCTCTTGATTATCTGTAACCTTTTGTGAGACAATGTCGCGAACAACATTAATATGTCTGAGAGTGCGACCGTTATTTTCGCCGCGTTTAACTTTTGTCGAAATATCAGATTCAACCAATGCGAAATTAACGACACTGTTTTTAAGATTACCCGAAACTGACCAACTAATTTCTAAATCGGTATTATTATGTAAATTCTTGGTCATATTAATAGACACGTCATGTTGGTTCTTTAGTTCTGTGTTAATCTTCTCCTGAATATATTCTTTTCTCGATCCAACTGTCGCGTCGATTCCATTAATTATTACTTCGGGCGTATAAACACCTTCCTTTTTAAATCTATCGCCGTAAGCATATTGGCGTTCGTCAAAACTTTTATTGCTGAAAGCATCGGTCCAACCTAATCGGTTCCAATAAGAAACATGGTAACCTAAAACATATACATTGGGTTGTTTAGCTAAATCAATAAGTGCTTCATCTGCTGCAGGGCAACTTGAACACCCTTCGGAAGTAAATAATTCGAGCAAAACAAACTTTTTATCATCGTTGTTTGTGCTTTTATTAATAGAATTTTTTGACTCAGCTTTAATTGCAGCCTTAGGTGTATTACTATCAAAAAAGGAACTTAAAAAAAGCAAAAGAGAAACTATCATAATTTTATAATTTTAAGAATTTTAGCAATTTTTTTTTAATTTATTACAAAGTTATGAGGTAATTATCACAAAAGAGTTTCAAAAAAGAACAGATTATTTCCTAAATGTTTTTTTATCCCAATTATTTACTATTTTTGTTTGTTAAAATTTTTCATTAATTAAACTACATAGTTTTATGAAACAATCAACACTCGTTTTGATTGGGTTGGCTGTTCTTTTATTTTTTTACGGCGGTTGCAAATACAACGGAATGGTTGGTACAGACCAAAACGTGGGAGTAAAATGGGCAAACGTTCAAAGTGAATACCAACGACGTGCCGATTTAATTCCGAATCTTGTTGAAAGTGTTAAGGGCGAAGCTAACTTCGAAAAAAGCGTTTTAGAAGGCGTTATTAATGCACGTGCCAGTGCTACGCAAATGAAAGTAGATGCTTCTTCACTCACTCCTGAAAAACTTAAAGCATTTCAAGAGTCTCAAGGTCAGTTGAGCGTCGCTTTAGGACGATTTTTAAGTATTTCTGAACAATACCCAACTTTGAAATCGAATGCTGCATTCGGTGAATTGCGTGCGGAACTTTCGGGAACTGAAAACAGAATTAAAGTGGCACGTAACGACTACAATGCTGCTGTTAAAGATTACGATGTATCCATTAAAACTTTTCCGAGCAATATTTTTGCTGGAATTTTTGGCTTCAAAGATAAAGGTTATTTTGAAGCAGACAAAGGTGCAGAAAAAGCACCGAGTTTGAAAGGCTCATTTGATTTTAGCAAACCTGCAGGTCAATAATTTCATTCATGCAAACTGAGCCATTTTAGTTGTTAGTTGATAGTTGTTCGTTTGATAAATGTTTAAGCTAACAACGAACAACTATGAACTATCAACGAACAACTAATGAGGCTCAGTTTTCTAAATTTATTTTCATGTTAAGGAGAAGTAAAGGAAGTAAGTTTTTTTCTGCTGATGAAGAATTGCGTATCGAAAACGCGATTGAAAATGCTGAATTGAAAACTTCGGGTGAAATTCGTGTTTTTATTGAAAGCACTTGTAAAACAAAAGTCCATATTCGCACTATAGAAATTTTCAAACTCTTGAAAATGCACAATACAGCCGATAGAAATGGTGTATTACTCTATATAGCCATGAGCGATAGGCAATTCGCTGTTTTTGGCGATGCTGGAATTCATAAACATTTAGGTTTTGGATTTTGGGAAAAACAAGCCAAATATTTAAGAGATTTTTTTGAGCAGAACGAAAAAGTAGAAGGCATTGTAAATGTTATTAATAATATTGGTGAAAATATGGCAGTATATTTTCCAGATGCTGGAACAAACTCCAATGAACTCCCTAATTCAATTGCTTACGGAAAATAAATTTTTTCAAAAAAATAATTTAATTGTGACTGAATTTTACACAAATTAAAATTCAATTGTGTAAAATTCAGTCACAATACAATTTTCAAAATCAAAAAAAAATTTGTAACTATTTAGCTAAAGCTAAAATGTTTATCAATGGAAACGCGGATTTAGTCCCTACTTGTAGGGACTAATGAACACGGATTCCTTACTATTTTAGGATTTTGAAGATTAAAAAATCCGTTAAATCCGCTAAATCCGCGTTTCCATTATCGCGTAATTTAGCTTTAGCTAAACAGTTGCAAAAAATTTTAGAACTTACAAAAAAATTTTCTTAAAATTTATTCTAACGATTTTAATATAAAAATGCAGAAAGCAAATAAAAGCGTGTCGGTTTCTAAAATAATTTTATTTATTTGTTGCATGGTGTTGCCAATATTTTTGGTAGCGCAACCACCTATTCCAGCAAAACCTAATCCGCCGCGATTGGTAAACGATTTTGCAGGTTTTCTTTCTCCTTCCGAAGCGGCGCAATTAGAAAGCACACTCGTTGCTTATAACGATTCAAGTTCTTCGCAAGTAACCATTATAACTGTTAATGATTTAGGAGATTACGCCATTGAAGATTGGGCTTTAGAATTTGGTAGAAAATGGGGGATAGGCAGAAAAGGAAAAAATAATGGCGTTGTTATTTTAGCATCGAAAAACCCCAGAAAAATAAATATTTCACCAGGTTATGGTTTGGAAGGTGCTTTGCCCGATGCAATATGCAAACGGATTGAGATACAAAAAATGATTCCTAATTTCCGCGCAGGGAATTATTATCAAGGTTTTGCATCGGCTGTTGAAACGATACGCGGTACAATTAAAGGTGAATTTGTAAACGACGAACCAAAATCCAGTTCTGGCAGCGATTTAGGATTCACCATTTTTTTAATCATCTTAGTCCTTGTCATTATCTTTTTCATCTTTGTTGCCAATAGCCGACGTTATTCGCAATACGGACAAAAAAATAGATTTCTTTCCGATGGCGGTTTCTTTTGGTTCGGCGGTGGCGGCTCGGGCAGTGGTTGGGGAAGCGGCGGTGGTGGTGGAAATGATTCTGGCGGCGGCGGTTTTGGTGGTTTCGGCGGCGGTGATTTTGGTGGCGGTGGTGCCAGTAGTGATTGGTAATTATTGTTTATTTCTGTTGAAAAATAGAATAGAACTTGTTATACTTATTGAATAATTGTTTTGAGCCTGCGAATGCGGGCTTTTTTAATTTTAGCTAAAGCTAAATGTTAATCCGTTTCCCGCAGAAATCAGAGAAATTTCAGCAGAAATTCGTAGAAATATTATCATTGCCTTTTTTCTGCGAATTTCTGCTGAAATTTCTCTGATTTCTGCGGGAAATGATAAGCACCTATATAATTAATAAAGTTTTAGTGTTAATTTTACTTTTTTTCAACAGAACACTTATAATTCGCGTTTAAAGAGTAAATTCATTTAAATGAGACATAAATTCTATACTCGTTTCACAATACTCCTGTTTATTGCATTTGGTTTTCAAAGTTGTGTAGTAGTTCAGAATACCTATTCCAAAATTGCGCCAGGAACTTGGCGTGCCGTCTTACATTTTTTTCCTTCTGCTGTAACTCCTAATAAAAAAGGTCAACCGCTTCCAGAGAAAATGAATTTAAAAATGGAAGATTTTACTGAAGGTGATTTACCATTTACACTTGATATAAATTATAAAAATGAGAACCAGGTCGAGGTTGTTTTCCACAATGCTGAAGAAGAAATTAAAATTGGTTCAGAAGATATTTTAATAGGGCACGATAAAAAAACTGGGTTAGATACTATTCGAATCAATTTTGCGATTTATAATACCTACATAAAAGCTATTTATCGTGAACGCGTTATGGAAGGAGAATGGGTTAGTCCTGCCAAAAAAATTTCAATACCGTTTGAAGCCCATCAAGGACAGAATTATCGTTTTACCCAATTAGCTAAATCGCCTATTGCTAATTTAACTGGAAACTTTGAAACTACTTTTAACGATTCGGATAGCACAAACTATAAAGCTGTTGGTGAATTTAAACAAAACGGTAATGCACTAACTGGAACTTTCAGAACTGAAACAGGTGATTACAGATATTTGCAAGGCGAAGTTCAAGCGGATAAATTATATTTGTCGTGTTTCGATGGAACGCATCTTTTTTTATTTGAAGGAAAAATTCAAAAAGATAAAACCATCAACGGGGTTTTTAGGTCGGGCAGATCGAATCCAGAAATTTTCAACGCTAAATTTAATCCGAACGCAGCTTTAGCCAACACAAATACGCTTACAAAAGCTATTTCGGCTTCCAATCCAATCAATTTTACTTTTAAGGATGCAGATGGAAGAACTGTTTCGCTCGACCAATTTGGCGATAAAGTAAAAATTATTCAGATTATGGGAACTTGGTGCCCAAATTGCCGTGATGAAACCAATTTCTTGAAAGATTTTGTCTCAAAAAATGAAAATAAAGACATTTCTGTCATAGCTTTAGCTTTTGAACGTAATCCTGAAATTGCAACACAGCAAGTTAAAATATATAAAGAGAAAATGCAAGTGCCTTATCCGATTTTAATTGCAGGCACATCAACAAATAAAGATTCTACTTCGAAGAAATTGCCGTTTTTAGATAAATTTATTGGTTATCCAACCTTAATCCATTTAGATAGAAAAAACAGAATAAGAAACATACATACAGGGTTTGACGGACCAGCAACTTCAAAATTTGCTGACTATAAAAATGAATTTAACATTTTAACCGAAAAGCTTTTATTTGAGAAATAAATTTTTCTAACTTTTTAGCATAGTATTTGCATGATAAAATAAATA
>JAYWBA010000054.1:0-2328 GCA_043781915.1 Saprospiraceae bacterium | reverse complement strand
CCAGAAAGATTGCAAACAGACATTATTCAAGCGCGTTTGCACCGCATGCCGATTTGTTTTTTTGTGATTGATGAAGCGCACTGTATTAGTCAATGGGGCTACGATTTCAGACCTGCCTATCTAAACATCCATATTCTGCGCGAACTCGCGCCCAAAATTCCCTTTATTGCGCTCACTGCAACTGCTACACCCGAAGTCGCCAACGATATTTGCGATAAATTACAATTTGGTAAAGATGCAGGCAGATTTGTTCAAAGTTTTGTCCGACCTAATTTAAGTTATATCGTTCGACACACTGAAGATAAACTCAAAAAACTCGAAGATATACTTTCTAAAACGCATGGTTCGAGCATTGTTTATGTCAGAAATCGCCGACGGGCGCAAGAAATTGCATCGCATCTTCAAACATTAAAGTTCGATGCCGATTATTATACCGCTGGGCTAAGTATGGATGAAAGAACGGACAGGCAATCGCGTTGGACACAAAACAGATTAGATACCATTGTCGCCACAAACGCTTTTGGTATGGGAATCGACAAATCGGACGTGCGCACCGTTGTGCATTACGATATTCCTGACGCTTTAGAAAGTTATTACCAAGAAGCAGGGCGCGCAGGGCGCGATGGCAAAACTTCGTATGCAGTTGTTTTATATCAAGATGCAGATGGAGAAGTTTTGAAACGCAATGTCGCTTTGAATTTTCCGGAAGTTAAAGAAATTAGAACGTTTTACGACAACGTTGGTAGCTATTTACAAATACCTTACAATGAAGGCGAAGCAGAGACATTCGATTTTGACATCAATGTTTTTACCAATAAATTCAATATGAATGTGCTTTCAGCACTGACGATGCTGAAAATTATTGAGCAGGATGGTTGGTGGTCGTTTTCAGATGCTTTTTTTATGCCTTCGAGTATTCGTTTGGCTGTTTCGCGCACGAGTTTGAACGATTTTGAAATGAAATCGAAAAACCACGAGCATATTCTGAAAGGTATTATGCGTTTTTTACCGGGTGTTGCACGTGAACCTGTGCCCTTTTCAGAATTTGGTTTAGCCAAATTTTTAAACAGACCTTTGGATGAAGTCATTCAAACAATAAGCTATTTTCACAAAGAAGGTTATGTCGATTACATTCCGCGAAAGGATACACCCCAACTCTTTTATTTGCGCGCACGGAGCACCAAAACCAATTTCGATATCGATTTAAACGCTTATGCTCTGCGTAAGAAAAAAGCGCAAACGCGCGCTAATGGCATCATTGATTACGTCACTATGCCTGTTTGTAGAACTCTGCAATTGGTGAACTATCTGGGTGAAAAAAATAATACGCCTTGTGGCAAATGTGATGTATGCGTAGCACAGCGTAAAAAGGGTGAGACACAAAATGTTGTGTCTTTACTAAGTTTACAGAAAAAAATTCTCAAATTGCTTGAGTTAGAACCACATACTTTGAGCGACATCGTAAAATCGTTTGCCAATGAGCAACAAACGGCCGTTATCGAGGCACTCTCTTTTCTTTTAGATGAGGAATTGTGTTTTAAACAGAGCGAGTTTTTTACTTTGAAGAAGAAATGATTAAAAAAATAATTTGCACCGTCACAAACGATTTAAATTCAGATCGGCGCATGATTCGTATTTGCATCGCTTTGAGTAAAAACGACTGCATGGTGCAACTCGTTGGTCGAGAACAAAAAAAGTCTCAAGCAACTGTCAATCAAAATTTTGCCCAACACCGATTTAAACTCTGGTTCGAGAGTGGCAAACTATTCTATATCAACTATAATATCCGTTTATTTTTTTGGCTGCTGTTACAAAAATTCGATGCTTTATATGCTGTAGATTTAGATACACTCGGTGCTTGTACTTTAGCAATATCGATTAAAAAGATATTTTCAAAACAAAAACCTAAACTCATTTTCGATGCACACGAACTTTATACCGATACACCTGAAGTGTATAATCGCCCAATAATTCGTAAAATTTGGTTGGCAGTTGAAAAATTTGGCATACCTAAAACCGATATGCGATTTACTGTGAGTGCGACAATTGCAGATGAATTATTTCATCGTTACGGCAAAAAATTTACAATTATACGCAATGCCCCACCGCTTAATTTTTCAGAACCCCATATTTTAAGTGCAAGGGAACGCTTCGATAGAAAAACTTTGGTGTATGTTGGCAATTTAAATATAGGTCGTGGATTAGAAACGGCGGTTGAAGCTCTACAGTTTTTACCAAATTACAAACTCGAAATAATTGGTGGTGGCGTTTTGTTAGAGCCTCTAAAAAATTTAGCTCAAAAACTAAATGTTTCTGAGCGTGTTGTTT
>JAYWBA010000053.1:0-40719 GCA_043781915.1 Saprospiraceae bacterium | reverse complement strand
AAAAACTTTCTTTCGGAATACTTCTTTCTTATGAGCGCTCACAATTTCATGCAGTATCTGATTTATCGCCTTCGAATTATGCGCGTTATCAAACCAATTGGTTACCTTCTGGTGGATTTGGAATGACATGGCAACCCAACAAACGCGTACTTCTTGGCTTTAGGGCTTTGCTTAATAATGATAATGAGACAAGAATTGACAATTTAGGCACAACTACTGGACAAAATAACACACAAGAAATTAGAGCAGGAATTTCCGTTGGATTATGGGAAGGCTCTTTAGTGGATGTTGGAGGAAATATTCGCCATAGAGAAAATCAATTGAACAATGTTAATGCGACCTCGACACAACCTAATGTGGGATTTGAACAAAATTTATGGAATCGGAAATTTGCTTTCCGATTCGGTTTAGATGAAACTTCAAAAACATTTGGCATGAGTTTTCGCTTTAGTCCAATTGTGCTTGATATAGCTTATGTAGATAATTTAGCGATTGAAAGATTAGGTAGCCTCTTTGGGACGAGTAGTAATTCAATCATAGCTACTTTTGTTTTTGATTATGGGCATTTGAGAAAAAAATAAAAGACTATTCACCATTTAAGATCAAGATAGCCTATTTTTATAATCAGCATAGCCAAATTTTTTGAAAAGAACAAATTGGTTTTGTTCATTCCACATACCTATGCTCGGATGAGTAACGCCATTAAAGGTTGTTGTTTTAACCATCGTGTAATGAATCATGTCTTCGAAAATAATATCATCTCCGATTTTAGGAAGCGTTTTAAAACCGTATTCCGTCATAAAATCGCCACTCAAACAACTCGTGCCACCGATTTGGTAATTGAAAAGTTCCTCACTCGATTCCGATGCACCTCGAATACGTGGTCGATAAGGCATCTCTAAAGTATCGGGCATGTGCGCTGTAAAACTGATGTCGCAGACAATCGTTCTAACACCGCGATTTTCAACAATATCTAAAATTTTAGAGCGTAAAATACCAGTATCCCAGCCAATTGCGCTGCCAGGTTCTAAAATAATTTCTAAATTTGGATATTTTGATTTGAAATTTTTAAGTGCGTTTTCGAGAAGTTTCAAATCGTAACCAACGCGCGTCATTAAATGACCACCGCCGATATTCAACCATTTTAATTGAGGTAAAAATTTTCCGAGTTTAGCTTCAATCGTATCGAGTAAATCGGATGTATCCTGTGCGCTCGATTCGCACAAGCAATGAATATGAAACCCTTCAACACCATTTGGAAGCGTGTCGTCAATATCTAAATAATCTACCCCCAAACGCGAACCAGGTTTTCCTGGATTATATAAATCAGTTTCAACCACAGAAAATTCTGGATTGATTCTGATACCACAACTTACTTTATGTTTCTTAGATTTTTGTGCTATCGGAAAAAATTTCCTAAATTGATCTAAAGAATTAAAACTGATATGCTTAGAATATTTCAAAATATCGGGGAAATCTGATTCAGTGTAAGCCACCGCGTAAGTATGTGCGAGTGATTTCATTTCTTCAAAACACAAGCGCGCTTCGTTAACACTGCTCGCCGTTGCTCCATCGAGATATTCTCGAACAATATTAAACGTTTTCCAAAGTGCATAACCTTTAAATGCAACAATGATTGATACGCCTGCGCGCTGTTTTAAACCTTGTATGAGTTCTAAGTTTTTGCGTAATAAAGCCGCATCAACAACATAACACGGCGAAGGAATCTCTGAAATATTCATGCTTTTTTGGTATTAATTTTTTATTTAAGTATGAGTAAAGAATTAATTGCTATTATTTCGGCTCTGCGACCTCTGCGATTCCTCTGCGACTCTGCGTTAAGCAATGCTACTTACCTTAACGCAGAGTCGAAGAGGAATCGCAGAGGTCGCAGAGTTGTTGAGAAAATTGATTTATATATTTCAAACTAATTTTTACTAGTACTTATTTTCATTAACCATTAACCATTATACTTCAAGGTCAACATTATGCGCTTCGTGCCACGGCAAACCCATTGAATTCATTTTTTCTAAAAACGGATCGGGATTGAGTTGCTCGATATTAAAAACACCTTTGCCACTCCATTGTTTAGAAAGCATCATCATGGCACCAATAGTAGCAGGGACTCCTGTGGTGTAACTTACACCTTGTGTACCTGTTTCTTCGTAAGCAGCTGCATGGCTGCAATTATTCCAGATGTAATACGTTTTTGTTTCGCCATTTTTTATGCCCGAAACACGACAACCAATAGAAGTATAACCCGTATAGTTTTCGCCTAAATCGCCTGGATTTGGTAAAACTGCTTTCAAAAATTCAATGGGAACAATTTTCTTACCTTTAAAATTAATCGGTTCGATACCTGCCATGCCAATATTTTGAATCACGCGCAAATGCGTGAGATATTCTTCACCAAATGTCATCCAAAAACGCGCGCGTTTCAAAGTTGGAAAATGTTTTACCAAACTTTCTAGCTCTTCGTGATAAATGATATAAGAAGGTTTTGGTCCAATATCTGGATAATTTAAATCTTTTTTGATAGCGAACGGCGGAATTTCAACCCACTCACCATTTTCGTAATATTTTCCGTTTTGTGTTATCTCGCGAATATTAATTTCAGGATTGAAATTGGTGGCGAATGCTTTTCCGTGCGAGCCTGCATTGGCATCAACGATATCGAGTGTGTGCATTTCATCGAAATGGTGTTTAGCAGCGTATGCGGTAAAAACATTTGTAGCGCCAGGATCGAATCCGCAACCTAAAACTGCCATTAAACCTGCTTTTTCAAATCTATCTTGATATGCCCATTGCCACGAATACTGATATTTGGCTTCATCTTTGGGTTCGTAATTGGCTGTATCTAAATAATTAACACCCGCTTCGAGACATGCATCCATGATAACTAAATCCTGATAGGGTAGTGCAACGTTGATAACGAGTTCTGGTTTAAATCGGCGCATCAACTTCACAGTTGCAGGAACATCTTCAGCATCAATTTTTGCTGTTTTTATTTTTCTGCCATATTTTTCTAAAATCTTAGCTGCAATGGTATCGCATTTCGATTTTGTTCGGCTGGCTAACATTATTTCGCTGAAAATTTCTGGATATTGCGCACATTTATACGCCACTACTTGACCAACACCACCCGCACCGATGATTAAAACCTTCGACATTTAAATTGAGTTTTAAAATTTCGGCAAAGATAATCACTCCATCAAACAATTTGGTAGCATCGCTAAAAAAGGTACACACTGATTGTAGTTGAGGGCATAAAAATTGACTCCAAGATTAATATTTTTATAGTAATCCACTTGATGATCTTTATAATATTTTTCAGAAAGTATTTTCCAGAAATCTGCACCGAGTTTTTGCGCTAAAAACCATTTTTCTAATAAACGCGCTGCTCTACCATTACCATCTCTAAATGGATGAATATGAGCAAATCGTAAATGGATTAACGAAGCAAAGTAAAATGATTCTTCAATACTGATCTTTCGGGATAGTAATTCAGAAATTTCATCAAAAAAATTTTTCATAGTTGTTGGAACAAATTCGGATTCTATGGCTAAATAAACCAAACCTGATGCGCCGAACACACCCACTTTATAATTCCTGTACGTACCTCTTAAACTCGAAATAACTAATTGCTTTGATAGAGTTTTATGTGCTTTGAGTAAATTTTTTTCTGTTAATTGTGTTGACTGTGCAAAGTTATAAGCCGCAATCAAATCCTCAATTTCTTTCCATTCCTTTTGAGGTTTAGGTTTTTGGTTCGATAATTTAAAATTCATAAAAGAATTTAAATCAATGCTATTACCTTCAATATTCGATGAATAGACTGCCGAAACCTGCGTTCTATATTCTAAATTACCGTTTTGCTCGCTGAAATTGAATTCTCTAACAAGTTTTGGAATATCCTTGCCAATGAGAGAATTATATTCGACGAAGTAGGTTTTATCTGTGAGGTGCATTGTTTAATTTAATCAACTTAGCAAATTTACAATTTTTATTGCAAATATTGAATGTATTACCTTACTCTTTTTCTAATCTCTGCCAAAGTTTGATCAATCAAAAGTTTACCATCTCTGAAAACTTCTTTAAGTTCTCCTTCATGTTCGGTTTTCCAATCCACTTGATCAATAAGTTTGTATCTGCCATTTTCGAGTTCAATTTTCATTAAACCTTTAGCCGATTTTTTTGTGCCATCGTCTGTAATAGGGTCTTTAAAAATTTCTCTGCCAACGCCATTCACTTCGCCATAAGTCGCTTTCATAGCAAACCCAAAAGTATCGCGCGTATTGTATTGATAAGTATAAGATCCAATTCCCAAAACAATATTCGTTGAAGCAAAACCTTTCGCTTTTAAACGCTCACAAATTTGGGTTGCGCGATTAATAGTTATGCTATCGCCATAAATAGCCCCGATTTGTGGAATCAATTCTTTAAATCCTTTGGTATTAACAGTGCCACCAAAAGTATCCCATAAAAGCTCGATAACGCCTTTGCGTTCGTTTTTGGTTTTACCGTTTGGATTGCCGCAAATAATATCCACTGGATCACCACTGTCAGGTCGAATTACAACTTTGCCTTCGCGAGTGATTATTTCATTTTTCAATTTGGGAAGAAATTCAGTTAATACTTTCCATAAATCCCAAGTATCGGATACGATTGAAACGATGCCTTTCGGATACACCTCACAAATCAGACGTTTGAAAGTTTCTAATTCTCCTTCCGTTGTTCCCATGCACATCACTGAGTGTTCTGTTGCAGCTACTGAACCACCCATCAATTCATTATCAGAGTTAGCATTGTAATAAGTTTCTAAAAAATCAATCGCAGGAATAGTGTCTGTGCCTGTAAAACTTAATAAATGCCCACTCGAAGAACTAACCGCTGCTTCAATACCAGCCATGCCGCGCATTGAAAAATCGTGACCTTGCCAATCTACAAATTCAGGAGTGCTCGATGTTTCAGTAGCAAATTTATCTAAAATTTTGCGGTATTGTTTTGCAATTGTCGCCGATGTGCATGGCATCCAAATTACAGATGACAAAAGTGTTTCAAAATAATTGGTTAACCAGAAAAATTCTGGCAGCGTATTGTACATCGTAAACATCGGCACACGAATCGGAACACTCGCTCCTTCAGGCAGTGCTTTAATCACCATCGGAATATACCCCAAGTCGTGCAAATCTTCGATATGCTTTGTGCCGACTTGATTTTCACCCAGATAATTGTTTATTCTTCGAGCGTATTGAGCCACTACGCGTTCTTTAGGCTGATTGAAAAAATGCGTCTCAAAATCTTCAAGAATATATTTTTTGATGAAGTATTGCAAACCAAAGAAAACAACTTCATCTACGCCTTCAAGCCTGCTTTTACGCGGTGTCCAGTTTGAATATACTAAACTTGTTCCTTCCGGGTACTGTCTGCGGTGATCTACTTTGTAACCGTCTGTCAATAATAATGGGTTCATAAATTTCTATTTAAATGTAATGTAATTAGTCAGCTAAAGCTGAAATGTTAATCAGTTTCCCGCAGAAATCCGCTGAAATTTTCGCAGAAATCCGCTGAAACGTTTAGTTGTTTTACACTTTTTAAAAAATCTGCGGATTTCTGCGAAAATTTCAGCGGATTTCTGCGGGAAATTTATCTAAGTGTGAAGCCGAAATTTTTTAATCAATAAAGAATCTAAATCAATCAGAAAATCTCTTCCATATTGGGCATTTTCTAATTCATCGAATAAAAAAGCAGGTAATTCTTTGCTGCAATTTTCTTTTTGGCTCAATAACGCCATGCAAAGTGCTGCAACTGTATCAGTATCACCGCCACAGTCAATACTCGTTTTCAAACAATTTCTTATGGATGTTTCATGAGAAATTAATTTAACTACAGCATTCGTTGTAGGATAACCGTGCATATCAATGGGAGAAATTACTCTAAAATCTCCTTTTACTTTTAAGGTTTCATTTAAAAATTCTATTAAAGAAATTGAATTCTCCAATTTATTGAAGTAGTAATGAGCGGCTAAAGCTATTCTTTGCGCACAAATAATTCCTTCTTCAGTATTATGAGAAACTTGGGCTTGGATTTTAGCAAATTCTAAAACTTGCTCAACATTGTTTAATAGTCCAATTGGATATGCTCTCATTGCAGAACCATTACCGTTGCTGCCATTATTTAAATTTCTCAGCAATTCTTTGCCGTTTATACTGGCATCCAAAGCTGCGTAAACTCTTTTAGAATATCCATTTCGTTTATCTCTCTGAAAAACTTCTACAAATTTGTCTGCCACGCGTATTTCATTCCAATCGCTTTGTTCGAGTAGTAATTCCGAAATAGCAATAGCCATTTGCGTGTCATCTGTATATTTTTTATAAATGTCGGAGTAATAACCATGTTCAAAATATCGAGTAAGGTCATTATGTTCATGAATAAAATCTAGTTCTCGAAATTCAAAACCTGCGCCATACGCATCTCCGATTGAAGCTTCTAATAACATATTTTCAATTTTTTAAAAGATTAGCCAATAACTCATCAAGCGATTTAAATTGTTCAATTCCATATTTTTCACAAACAATGTCAATATTTCCTTTTCGCCAAAAATTTTCTTCGACTACAACTTTTAGTTTTTTAGAAGAAGCGAACAAACCCAATTCGAGTAAAGAAATCGGAGATTTTGTATTGCCGTCAAAAAACATGATGATAATTTTAGCTTTTTCTAAAGCATTTAATTCCCAAAGAACTTGCTCTTTAAAATCTGGATTATCAATTGATTGTTCCCAGCCATTATTCCATTCATAGCGACGCGGATTAAAAATAAAAAAGTTTTTTGAAAGTGTCTCTTCGCATTCTTTTTGCCAATTAACGGCTTTATTCATTTCAATCGAGCCAGCTAAAAAAATAGATTTTTGGTGCGTATCTATCAAATCAATACTCTCAGGTGCTTTATAAATCTTTTTCATTGTTTACTATTTTTATAAGTTCGTTCAATTCGTCATAGACTTGTTTTAATCCTGCTCTATCATCTAAATAAGCATTCGCATAAATTTTTCTACTCGCTGATGTATGAAATGGCGGGTTTTCATTAATTGCATCGAAAGGAATTTTATTCTCATTCAAATAATTCGATACAAAAAATAAATCTTCCTGACCTGTCCAACAAATGAGATGACAACCTATGTCTTTTAATCTTTTAAGAAGCTCAATGACATCTTCATATAATCTTCCTTTCTTGTGAAAATCGTAAACAGTATCGTCAAAATCGAAAGCAATTACTAAACAGCCATATTTTTGAAACTCTTCGAGTAAGCGATTTTTTGAATTCAAGGAATTGAGGTAATAATCCATTTTTAAATTTTTATTTGCGAAAAATAAATTTTTCAATTCATAAACTTTGCTTTTAGAGTGTAATTAATTTTCTTACACTTTAATTTTCAATTTTACTTTTAGAGTGTAATTAATTTTCTTACACTCTATTGTTCAATTTTGATTTTAGAGTGTAAATAATTTTCTACCCTCTAATTTTCAAAGCACAATTCCAAATTTAAAATATGGTTAATTCATCTCTTACTTCCATCAACGCAAACCCCAAAAGATTTAAACCTTTCCACATCGAAGGATTTTTTGAATTTTCATCATTACTCGCCATTCCAATTCCCCAAATAAAATCAACAGGACTGGCTTCAACTAATATTTGATTTTTTGTGCCAATTAGGAAAGATTTTAAATCCTTCCTTTGGCTGAATTTGTGTAAATTGCCTTGTTTTACAATGTTGAAGCGATTTTTTATCCAAACAGCATCATCGTAATTTTTAATTTCTCTACCTAATTTTTTGGCCTCTGCTGGTGTTGATGACTGTAAAATTTTTTCTAAAATTTCAGAATCGTTAAACAACTCAGCCTTTTTTGCCATCATCCAATGTTCGGCACTTTTGTAGGTTATGCCTTCAACTTCAAATTCACCGAGCCACCATTGACTTAAACAAGAGTTTGATAAAGCCCCATCTTTTGATGGTTGATGTCCCCAGAAAAATAAAAAATTATTTTCAGGATTTATATTTTCAATGTTATACTTCATATCAATTGATTTAATTTTATTTGAACAATGTTCTTGTAATTTATATTTTTGAAAGAATCAGTTGTGAATATGGTGTCGAAACATTCAAGCAATTCATCAAATCCTTTACTAAAAATCCCGTGACTGACAGCCAAATACAATTTACCAAAATTTTTCTTTTTAAGCTCTTCAGCTAAGCCGATAAATGTGCCACCACCATCGCAAATATCATCGACTATGAGACAATCTTGATTTTGTAAATCGTCGGTATAAACTTTAAATCCTGATAGTTTACCAGTTTTTACATCGCGTGTTTTAGAGCATTCAACCACTTCTAATCCACCGAGAAATTCAGAAACTTTATAAATTTTTTTCAATGCGCCACCATCAGGAGATATTAATTTCACTTCGTTATTAATGTGTTCAACTGTTTTTTTGATGAAAGTATAATTTGTAATAACTTCGCAATGATTCAATAGCGCAGGTGTTACTTCCGAATGTGGGTCGAAAACAAATACTTTTTTAAAACTTAAACTATTGATAATATCGGCATAAACTTTTACTGAAAGTGGTTCACCGAGTACCATAACGCGATCTTGTCGAGCTGCGGGAAAATATGGAATGAAAAGGTTTTCTATTTCTACATCCATTCTGCGAAGCGCATCAACAGCAATGCATAGCAGCCCAAGATCGTTAAAAGAATTGAGGCGATGAGTGATAGTTACTTTCTCAGAAGTTTCAAAGTTGGGATTGATTTTAATATGCGGTTCGCCACCAGAAAAAGTAAAACTCTCGAATTGTATTTCTTCTCCAACTAAAGGTTTGAAATTTTTATCTAAATTCAGTATCATAATTTTATTTTGTGTAAATTATACGCAAATATAAAATCTTTTTAACGACACTTCCAAATATTTGTGTAAAAATCACGCAAAATTAATTTCAAATAAAAAACCTTCTTGCGTTAACTGATTGTATTTCAGTTTATTGAAGCGAAATAATTTTGCAGGACGACCACTTTTTTTCTCAGAAAATTTATCAGTCTCTTCAATTATGCCAAAACTGAGTAGTTTTTTTCTGAAATTTCGGCGGTCAATTTCTTTTTCAAGAATGGTGCAATAGAGATTTTCTAAATCAGAAAAAAGAAATGCTGAGGGAAGTAAATCGAATCCGATAGGCTGATAGGTTAGTTTATTTTTAAGTCTTAGTTGAGCGGTTTCAATAATTGTTTTATGATCGAAAGCTAATTCTGGAATGGCATTAATTGGGAACCATTTGGCATCGTCTGCATCTGAATCGGGCTTTAAAATGAGTTGGGTTGAATTAACCAAAGCAAAATAAGCAACAGAAATAACGCGAAATCGTGGGTCGCGCTGAACATCATCTCCAAAAGTGTAAAGCTGCTCTAAATAATTAACCGAAATACCTGCTTCTTCTTCTAATTCTCTATTAACAGCCGCGTTAAGTGTTTCATCGTCTTTAACAAATCCACCGACTAAAGCCCATTTATTTTTGAGCAATCCATATTTTTGCTTAATCAAAAGCACATTCAAACTATTGTCCGAATAACCAAAAACAATGGCATCTACGGCGACTTTTATATTTTGTGATAATTCCATTTTATGCGTATTGATTACGCAAAGATAATATTATTTCAACACAATCTTCCTATAAATCATATCCATCGCAATACTACAACCGACAGAATTTAAAACAACTGAATCTGTTAATTCAGTGTAGCGCTTTTCGCGCCAAGTATCGGGTTTAATTCTAAAGCGTGTTTCGACCGAGTATTTATTTTGATTGATGAGGACATACTCTTTAAAACTATCGAGGGTTTTGTATTCGTCAAATTTTTGAGTCTTATCGTATTTGCCAGTGCTGCGTGAAAGTACTTCGATAATTAAAATTGGATTAATGAGTAAGACTTGGTTTGTATCTTGGTGAACAAGTTTTTCTGAAACAACTAAAACATCAGGATATAAAGTAAAGTTAAGCTCAGGCAAATAAACTAATTGTCCATTTGACAAAACATTAAATGTCTTATCATCTTTTCTAAAAGCTGACTCAAGCTCATAAATAAGGTTTGTACAGATTAATTGGTGGGGAGTTCCTGCCATTGGGAGTTTGGCTATTATACCATTATAAAATTCATGACGCTCTTCAGAACGTTCTTCGCGCCGCAAATACTAAGCAAGTGTGTATAATCGCGGTGCTTTTCTTTCAGAGGGTAAAACCGCCAAAGGTTTTTTTTGAACCAATGCTACATTCGACATAAAAAACTATTTATTGCAAAATTACGCTTTTTTTAGAAAAATAAAAAACCAACTTGTTTTTTATTTCCTCAATAATTCGTCCAAATCCTTCAATTAACGAAATTGAAAACCTAATTCCAAGTTGACTATAAGTT
The DNA here is from genome assembly GCA_043781915.1 of Saprospiraceae bacterium. Lineage (GTDB taxonomy): Bacteria > Bacteroidota > Bacteroidia > Chitinophagales > Saprospiraceae > JAAFJT01. Next base: position 30,256 of record JAYWBA010000053.1, on the reverse strand, counting down.
GTTTTCATAAAAAAACCATCGGGGTTTTTAATCCCGATGGTTGAATATTTTAACAAATGCTGTCAGTAGTCAATGGCTCATTAATGTTTGCCATAGTTATTGTGGGAAAGTTCAGTTGCCTGAGCAGCTTTATCTTTCACAATATTAGCATCTTTTTTAACTTCATCCGAAGCCGTATTGTAAGCGGATTTAGCATCTTTAGATGCTTCATTATAGGCTGATTTTGCCGAATCTGCCACTTCATTATAAATTGATTTGGCACCTTCGGTAACTTTGCGAACTGTTGAACGCGCACCTTCAGTCACTTTATTAAAACTGTCACTCGCACCATTAATTAAATCTTCTCCTTTAGAAGAAATTTTTTGACGCGTTTTTGAACCTTTATCCGGTGCAAATAAGACACCAATAACTGAACCTATGCCGATTCCTAATAAAACTGAACCGAGTGAACTTCTAAAATTTGAATTTTGCATTTTTTTGAAGATTAAATAATTATAAAAAAAGATTTAAAGAATTTTTCTGCCTTGAATGACGCGTAGGAGTACTGAAATTATTGCCAGCACCAGCAATATATGGATGATGCCACCTAAATTATACCCTACAAAACCTATTAACCAGCCGATGATTAAAATGACGGCTATCACATACAGTAAATTGCTCATAATATTTTTTGTGTTAAATTTGTTTTCTGAAAACTTCGGCTTAGTGATTAAGCTTCCAGGTTATTTTTTGTTTTTTAAAGTCCAGCAACAATTTTATCCCACTCGTCTTTAGTTTTCCCGAGTTTGGTTTGAATTTTACCCAACATTTCATCTTTTTTTCCTTCCTCAAACATTAAATCGTTATCGGTAAGTGTGGCAAATTTTTGTTTGAGTTTGCCTTTTAGCTCGTTCCAGTCGCCTTTTAATCCTGTGGTATTCATTGTATTAAATTTTAGATAATCGAATAATTTTTACAATGCAAAGGTGTAGTCATTTTGTATGGTTAACTTTACACAATTTATAGATAGTGTTACATGATTCACACATGGTGCCTTTAAACACTATCTAAATTAATCAATGTTCTCATTTTTATGCTGGTAAAAAAAACGAAAACGTTGATACTTCGCCTTTTTACTTATTGCAGTGATGAAGCCAGAATGATTTTCTACTCCTTTTTTTACAAATAGATAAACAAATACTTGTGCCCGAAAATTCGTTTTTAATCTAAGCATTGAAATATGCTTAAAATTAAATAATCAAAAAAAAGTTATCCCGATTCAACCCAGAGGTCTGATATTGCCAATTAAGAGTAATAATATGTTTTAAAACTTTTTTAAGAGTTCCGAAGTCACTTGGTTTTTTTATGAAAATATTAGCACCTTTCACAAACGTATCTTCAATATCTTGCTCTGCACCCGACGTTGAATAAATGGCGATGGCAATATCTTTCAAACGGTCTATTTTTTTAATTTCGCTCAGGCAATCAATACCATTCATACTTGGCATATTCAGATCTAAAAAAAGGACGTTTGGCAATATTGCATCTTCCTTTTTTAGGTATTGCAATAACTCCTGCCCATCATTTACGGCATTTACAACAGTACTTATTTTTATTTCGTTTAAAGCATTGCTAAAAAATAAACGATCTTCTTCATCATCGTCGGCGAGAAGGATTTGTATTGGCTCATTTTGCATAATATCTATTAATTGGGAGTTTTCGAAAAAATTTATTAATTGAACGAAAGTAATTTACTCATTCTGCATTAAAGAATTTTTTGGGTGGTTTCTCTCTTTTTATTTATAATCGCCTGAAAAGAAGTAGGCGTTAAACCTGTTACTTTTTTGAATTGGTTGCAAAAATGGGCAACGCTGCTGTAATTGAGTCTATACGATATTTCAGTAAAACTCAAGTTGTAGGTACTGATAAACTGTTTAGCTCGCTCAACTTTTTGTAAAATTATAAAACTTTCGATGGAGGAATAAGTAATTTCTGAAAAAATATTGGCAATATAACCATAATTTAAATCTAACTTATTGGCAATAAACGCTGATATTTTAATATTCGGCAAATCGTTTTCCGTCCAAATCATTTCAACTATAACATCTTTGACTTTTTGCGCCAAAATTACTTTCTGGTTTTCAATCAGTTCGATACCATAATTTTTAAGATTGTTACTCAGTATTGTGAGTTCCTCGGTGGTGAGATTTTTCTTCACTCCTACTTCACCTAAACCCAAAATAGTATGTTCTAACTGTAAATTATTTAGTTGGTCGTTCAGAATTTTCTTAATAACCAAATTCATATCGAACTTAAAATGTAGTTTCATATAGTTGTAGAGTTTAAGCGGTACAGCACAAAATTATAAATTATAACTGAATTTGAAAATCATTACAAATTTAATAAAAATTCTATAGCATTTTATCAATAAAACAACCTCATATCTAATTAACTCCAAACATTATTCGACATAAAAAACTATTTATAGCAAAAGCCTACTTTTTTTAGAAAGATAAAAAACCCAATTGTTTTTTATTTTCTCAATAATTCCTTAAAATCTCCAAAATCTTCCTACTTTTATGAATGAATTTATTTGCTAAAACTTTTTCGGGTTTAGAAGATTCCCTTTGCGAAGAATTAAAAGCGTTGGGTGCAGAAAATGTTATACCTACAAAACGCGGAGTGAGCTTTGAAGGCGATACGTATTTATTATATGCTGCCAACTACACTGTGCGTACCGCAGTTCGGTTTTTATTACCTATATCAACATTCAAAGCAGAAAACCAAGATGATTTATATAATGGTATGCGCGAAATAAATTGGACGGATTTATTCAGTGTCAATAAAACTTTTGCAATTGACTCCATAGTCAGTTCAAAATATTTTAATCATTCGCATTTTGTGAGTTTGAAAGCTAAGGATGCCATTGCAGATGCTTTTCGCGAAAAATTTAATCGCCGTCCAAATGTGGAGAATGACTCGCCTAATATTCGAATTCATATTAAAATTCACGATGCGGAAGTTGAAGTCGCTCTCGATGCTTCGGGCGATTCATTACATCGCCGCGGTTACAAGCAAAATAATGCGGATGCACCTATCAATGAAGTTTTAGCAGCAGGTATTTTGCGATTGAGCGGTTGGACACCAGATAAAGTTCTGTACGATGGCATGTGCGGCTCGGGTACTTTTTTAACTGAAGCGGCATTTATTGCTACTGATACCCCAATTCAGAAATACCGCGAACAGTTTTGCATTTTTCATTGGAATAGTTTTGAGACAAATACGTGGCAAAAGGTTAAAAACACTTTTGATAAAAATATTAAAGAATCACCCTACTCAATTTATGGCTCTGATATTGAAATGAAAGCCATTAATGCGTGTAAGAAAAATATTCAATATGCTGGATTTAAAAATATCACCCTCAAAAAGCAAGATTTTTTTACGCTGCATCCAGAAACAGAACCAGGCGTTTTAGTGATTAATCCGCCGTATGATGAGCGTATTAAATTGGAAGATGCGATAGATTTTTATAAAACTATTGGCGATTCGTTAAAGCATAATTGGAAGGGTTGGCAAGCATGGATTTTCACGGGTAATTTAGAAGCGGCAAAATTTATTGGTTTGAAAACATCGCGCCGTATTCCGTTGTTTAATGGACCTATTGAGAGTAGATTATTTAAGTTTGATTTGTTTTGACTAAGATTTAAAAAATCCAAAGATTTCTAGGATTCGGTTAGCTTAAATTATTTGAAATGATGAAATGGTTTTTTTTATTTTTGATGGTCGCCATTAGTTACTCTATTGAAGCACAAGGCATAGACACTTCGTTCTTGAAAAAAATAACGCTTAAAAAAGGTGTTTTTGGTGAGGCTAATAATTTAACTTATGTCGCCCCAAATACTGTGACTCCAGAATTAAAACCAGTAATCGTACTAAACGCTTTCGATCCCAATACACTGCCATTTTTCTGTAAAATTGAATATAAAATGGGTCTCTCAGCTAAAGTTCCGATTAAAATTCGATTAGGTGATCCAGATAAAGTTGATGAAATGGAGAAAAAAGGAATTAATCATTAGCTATCAGCTATCAGCCAACGAGAGGGCTGATAGCTGATAGCTTATCACTCATAACATGTCCAAATCAAACAATTTTTCTACAATTCGCAAATTAATGCGAATTGGTTTCGATGCCGAAAAAAAACAGATGCCGACCAATGAGTATATTGATTGGCTGGGATTTCAGCAGCTTGATAGAAGAAAATTTTTAGAAAATACTGGAAAAATCTTGACAGGTTCAATATTTTCAAATCCAATCCTTAAACAGATAATTCAATTTCATAACGGAATAAAACCGCGAATCGCTATTATAGGTGCGGGCATAGCGGGGTTAAATGCTCTGCATACTTTTAAAAAAAATGGATTTGATGCCACTGTTTATGAATCATCTAATAGGGTAGGAGGGAGAATTTTTACTGCTCAGAATGCGATGGGTGATAATACTTGGACAGAATTTGGTGGTGAATTTATTGATTCTGACCACAAGGATATATTATCATTAGCTGAAGAGTTTGAATTGGGTATTTTAGATACTTTACAATCTTCTGAAAAAAAATTAAACACGGAAGCTTTCTTTTTTGGAAAGAGATATAGAACAATGGCAGAAGTCGTAGAAGGATTTAGAAAAATATTGCCAAAAATGAAAGAGGTTTCAGATTCACTGCCTGAAAATATTGATTTTAGAACAAAAGATCCGATTGCAATAAAATTTGACAATCTTTCAATGGAAGAATACTTACAAAGCTTAGACGGTGATAAATGGATAATTGATTTAATTAAAGCAGCGTATGAACCTGAATTTGGCTTAGATGCGGCAGACCAGTCTTCTCTAAATTTAATAACTTTACTTACGAGCGATACATCAAAGGATGAAATTGATTTATTTGGCGAGAGTGACGAACGCTTTAAAATAATAGGTGGGAACCAAAGTATTCCAAACGCATTAGCCAAAAAATATGAAAATAATATAGAACTTAACCTTGTTTTGACCTCTATTCGGGTGGAAGGAGAAAACTATTTTCTCAGTTTTTCGAATAAAAAAGAAGAAGTAAAAGCTGATTTTACGCTAGTTACTATTCCTTTCACAAAACTACGAGAAGTTGATATTAAAATATCTCTTCCAGATGCGAAACGCTCCTCAATAAATACATTAGGATACGGCATCAATTCAAAATTTATGTTAGGATTTAACGAACATACTTGGCGAAAGCAAGGATATGCTGGTTTGGTTTATTCCGATATTGGAGTTTGTAACGGTTGGGATAACACCCAATTACAGACTTTAGATTCGAATACAGCAGGTCTAACTGTTTTATTAGCAGGCTCGCAAAGTCTAGAATTGAAAAAACGAACGCTCGCCGAAAATCGCGATAGGTATTTGCCTCTTTGGGAACAAATTTATGCTGATTTAAGTATTAAGCATAATGGAAAGATGGCTCAAATGATTTGGGAAACTTATCCGCATACGAAAGCAAGTTATATATGCTACAAACCAGGACAATATACGTCTATTTGTGGCCTAGAATTTGAAAATGTTGGTAATTTGCATTTTGCAGGCGAACATTGTGGTGGTAAATTTTCGGGCTATATGAATGGTGCAGCCCGAAGTGGGCGCGAAGCCGCGGAGGCAATAATAAAGAAAATTAATTGATAGCTGATAGTAGGGGCGTATTGCAATACGCCCTTACGTCTGTCAACTGTCAACTGTCAACTAAACTAAAAATGACATACAAAGAAACGCTTAAATATCTTTATGAAAGACTACCGATGTTTACGCGCATTGGTGAAAAAGCATTTAAAAAAGACTTAACAAATACAAGAGCACTCTGCACTTTTTTAGATAATCCTCAAAATAAGTTTCCAAGTATTCATATTGCTGGAACAAATGGCAAAGGTTCAACATCGCATATTATTGCAGCAGTTTTACAATCGTTGGGATTGAAAGTGGGATTATATACCTCGCCACATTACGTAGATTTTCGGGAGCGCATAAAAATAAATGGCGAATACATTTCAACCGATTTTGTAAAAAGATTTGTGAAAAAAACAGAAGCGATAGTTGAGGAGATTGAACCTTCATTTTTTGAATTGACTGTTGCTATGGCGTTCGATTATTTTGCTTCACATAAAGTGGATATTGCTGTTATTGAAGTTGGCTTAGGTGGAAGATTCGATTCGACTAATGTGATTAATCCGTTATTAAGTTTAATAACCAATATAAGTTTAGATCATGTTGATATGCTTGGCGATACTTTGGCAAAAATTGCTTTTGAAAAAGCTGGTATTATTAAGCCCAATATTCCCGTAGTTATTGGTGAATATAATTCTGAAACACAACCTGTTTTTATAAATCGCGCTAAAGAATTAAATGCACAGATTTACTTTGCATCCGATGCCGTTCAAACAACTTTAATCAATGAGGACAATACTGGAATGAAAATATTAGTTGATAGTTCTCAGTTGTCAATTGACAGTCCTAGATTGAGTCACAGACTGTCAACTATCAACTGTCAACTGTCAACTGATTTAAAGGGAACTTACCAACTTTTAAATTTAAATACATCCTATTATGCGCTCCAAGTTCTGAAATATAATTCGTTCTTTAAAAATTATTCTGAAACGGAATGGCAAAAAGCCATTGAACACGGATTCGCAAATGTCAAATCACTTCAAAAACTCATAGGGCGTTGGCAAATTTTAAAAAACCAACCATTAGTTATTGCAGATTCAGCACATAACGAAGGTGGACTTACAATTGTCGTAAATGATTTAATGAAACTCAATGCGTCGAAATATCACATTGTTTTAGGTTTTGTTCGCGACAAGGATATTTCGAAAGTCTTGAATTTGTTCCCCCCAAAGGCGATTTACTATTTTTGCAATGCGCAGATTCCAAGAGCATTGCCATCTAAAAATTTGAAAGAGTTAGCTCGAAAATTTGGATTACTGGGTAGGAATTATGCCACTTGTAAATCTGCTTATAAAGCAGCTTTAAATAATGCTGCTACAAATGATGTTATATTTATCGGAGGCAGTATTTTTGTGGTTGGAGAAATTTTAAGTTAAAAGTGAAAAATTAAAAGTGAAAAGTGTATTTCATTTTTTCACTTTTAATTTTTCACTTTTAACTTTTCACTTTTTTATGAAATCTGTTGTAACTATCGAAGTCGGCTTAGATGAAAAGCGTTTACCTGAAAAAATTGAATGGTTTAGCAGTGACGCGCCTGCTGATTACCCGAAGCAAGAAGCTAAAGCCATGTTTATTTCTTTTTTTGATAAAACCAGTTCCGATACTCTCAAAATTGACCTTTGGACAAAAGATATGCAAGTGAATGAAATGGATGCTTTTTTATATTTCACTTTGCGTTCCCTCACAGAAACATATTTCAATGCTACAAGAAATAAAGATATGGCTGAAGAAATGCACCAGTTCGTACAGTATTTTGGGGAGAAAACAATGGTCATTAAAAAAAATGAAATCTAAAAAGTTTAAAATCAAGTCTTTTATAGAAACTTAGCACTACTTTTGCTCAGTCATTGGATATAGTTCAATTTCTGGATTATCAACACCCCCCGTATATTCAATGGTTTTTTTGACTTAGAGTAAGATCTTTTTCATTAACTCCATTGTGTAAACGGGGGGTGTTCTTTTTAGTTGTAATTGTTGGTTAATAGTCTCGTTTTTCCTATCCATCAACAACTATCGACAAATTTTACGAACTTTTAATCAAAACAAACATTATGAATCTAAGAAACTACTTCGGTTTAGTTGACAGTTGTCAGTTGGTAGTTGACAGTACTGGGAGAAAATCTTCTGCCTCTACAACTATCAACTATCTACTATCAACTATTTTAATTCTATCGCGTCTCATCAATTTACGTTTTGCCAATTCAAGGCTTTGCCTTTTGCTATTCGCTATTTGCTCCTTGCCTTTTGCCTTTTCCATTCAAGCTCAAACTATCTATACTGGTGCAGACGGAGGTGATTGGTTCACAGTAACAAACTGGAGCAATGGTTTACCCGCTTTAGGTAACGACGCAACTGTACCGAGTGGTAAAACGGTTGTCATATCACAAGTTCTAACAGTTAATTTTAACATTCAGAGTTTTGGTGGGATAACCAATAATTCCGTTCTTACTTTAGCAACTAATTTAGTTAGTGGTGGTTTAATTACAAACTCGGGCACACTGACAGTGAACTCTGGAATTACACTTACTAGTTCAGGTGGTATAAATAACTCTGGCACAATTAATAATAACGGAAATACGAATAGTAATTCTGTTTTTACAAACCTTGCAACTGGCTTAGTGAACAACAACAACACTTGGACGCAGCAAGCTGCAATCACTAACGGCGGAAGTTTTTGTGCTAATGCGGGTACTTTTACGTGTCCACAGGTTTTTACAAATAATGCCATTGTAAAAGTTTTAACTGGGGCAACATTTAAAGTAGATTTCGGTGGTTCTTACTCGAATGCTACAGGTAGTTCCTTAACTAATGCTGGAAATTTCAGCAATCTGGGTGCTTTTTTAAATACGACGACAGTAACTAACACGGGAACATTTACCAATAATAGCTCGCACACCTGCAACGGTATTTTTAACAACGAGAGCGGTGGCTCACTTATTAATACTTCGACAATTAATATCAATGGAAGGATCAACAACAAAATAGGAGGCACAGTCAACAATAGTTTTAACTTTAATGTCAACGCCAACGGTTATTTCAGCAATGCTGGTGCTTTCACGAACGGTAATACTATTACTATTTTGCTCGGCGGCACGTATGTCAACGAAGCGACGGGCGTTGTAACTACCAATTTTGGTTCTTCGATTGTAGATAGCGGTTATTTGAAAAATTCTCTTGGAGGACAAATTGTAGGTAATGGTAGTATCAAAACGACTAAAAAGTTCGATAATTTGGGTTTAGTAGATGCACAAGGCGGTTCGCAAATTACAATTGGCGATACTTTGAACAATACAGGTACGTTTAGTGTCATCAATATTTTTACCAACAATGGTTGTGTGTTAAATAGTGGGATTCTAAACTTAAATAGTGGTGGCACTGTCGTCAATAATTTAAAATTCGTTAATTTAACGGGTGGAAAATTCACAAACGCTTTTGAATATTATAATAAGGTGGGTGCGACGACCACAAATAACGGTAATTTCACAAACAATATTAGAGTGTTTAATGATGGCAGTTTTACGAACAACGCATATTTATTAGATGCGGGCGATTTTTTCAATCGACTTGGTGCAACGCTCACTAATACCGAGTTGATTGAGGTGAATCAGGGTTCTATTGTGAACGATGGTACAATTGTTAATTCAAAATCTATTTATTTAGACCAGTGTTCGGTGTTTACCAATAGAGCTGCGGTGAATAATACGGGTGGAGCTATTAACAGTAGCGCGATTGTCTTCCAACGTGGAACGATTACGGGTAATGCGATTAATAAAATAACGGGTTTTATTCAGACGGCTCTAACATCGGCTGCAGCTATTTGTCGCCCTTCGCTATCGACGGGTACTGATCTCATTGGTGAAGCTAAAGTATATGGTCAAAATCCCGTTTTGTCAACCCTTGGAATTGATTCTTGTGCAGGTTTTCAGTATTTCATAGAAAATACAACACGCAAAGTGTTTACGTGCGCGCAAGTAGGCACAACCATAACAGGGCATTTTACGCTTTTGGTACGCACAGGTGATTCATTAACTTGCACGCTACCTATTACTATTTTCGACGGAGTAGCACCAGTGTTTGCAAGTTGCCCAAGCGATGTGGAAGTTTTATCGAAAATTGATTCTGCTACATACTCTTGGGGTACGCTTATAGCGACAGATAATTGCGGTGCTGCTCCGTCAATTGTGACCAATATCGCTTCTGGGTCATTTTTTAAACTCGGTACAACAAGTGTAGTAGTTACTGCACGCGACGCATCCAACAATGCGCGGGATTGTAGATTTAATGTCACGGTGGTTAAAGTACCAGATGGTGGTGTGTGTTCGGCTACGAGTGCGGCCCCCGCTTTTGTAAATTGCCCCGCAAATATATCTGTAAGTATGCCTTTTGGTAATGCGGCTGCAACATGGAGTGAACCGACCGTCACTGGCGCGTGTTTGCCAATTGCTGTCACACAAAGTGCCGTTTCGGGTGCTATTTTCCCCTCGGGAGCAACTACAGTTACTTATTCGGCGAAGGATGTGAATAATAAAGTAGGAACTTGCAGTTTTATCGTCACGGTTACTTCTGTCGATTTATGCGCGACAGATAATATTGCGCCTGTGATATCAAATTGCCCATCAAATATATTTGTACCAACCAATACCATTATTAATGGTGCGGTAGCCATTTGGAAAACACCAACAGCAACTGATAATTGCGGTGCAGCGACCCTAACAGCGAACCAAATTTCAGGATCTGTTTTTCCTGTGGGTGTAACAACGGTAACATACACAGCAAAAGATGTTAAAACAAATTCATCAACGTGTAATTTTACAATTAATGTCGGCACATCAAATCCATGCGTGGGCGATGTTACTCCGCCTATAGTTTCAGGTTGTCCAGCAAATATTACGCAAACAACAACCGCTTCAACTGCTTTTGTAACTTGGATAGAACCGACGGCTACTGATGCTTGTGCGCCTGTTTTGGTGAATAAATCGAATTTGCCAGGTTCAAGTTTTCAAATAGGTACAACAAAAGTGAGTTATTATTTTTCAGATAAGGTAGGCAATACATCAATCTGTTCATTTAATGTTACACTGACAAATTCTTGTTTTAATGATACAATAGCACCTGTTTTGGGTGCTTGCCCTGCAAATATTACTGTCACAACTTCGACAACATCAGCCACTGCCACTTGGACAAATCCAACTGCTACGGATAACTGTTCAACAGCTACTGTAGTGAGCGCACCGACTTCCGGTTCAAATTTTGCTTTGGGTGTGAATACAGTAACTGTTTCTGCTGTGGATGGAGCGGGTAATAAAAAATCTTGTACATTTACAGTAACTGTTAATTCAAACCCTTGTTTAACGGATGTAACGCCACCTGTTTTGGGTGTTTGTCCTGCGAATATTACTGTAACAACAGCGGGTACTTCAGCGATTGCTGCTTGGACAAACCCAACGGCGACAGATAATTGCTCAACACCAATAGTGACAAGTTCTTCATTATCAGGAAGTTCTTTCAATGTGGGAGTGAATACAGTGACCGTAACTGCAACAGATGCTAAAGGGAATAAATCGACGTGTTCATTCACCGTAACTGTTAGCAGTACTGCTTGCGTCCCTTCAATTACGCGCACTGTGAGTAATTCGAAAGAATGTTCGAAAGGTATTACTTTTTCAATCTATTTGAACACTCAATATTATACTGTAACGAATGCTACTTTTACTGAAAATGCTGATGGTACAGCAAAATTAACAGCAACCACATCCTTAGGTGCCGTGAATATTAATTTCACAGGTAGAACTACATCTGGATCACCTGTTTTTAACACGGGTTGTTTTACGCCAACTTCAACGGCTGATTGGTATTTCTATTCCGATTTTTCGGGAACTATTGGTAGTAATGCCGTTGTATCAAACCCGATGCACAAATTCCAAGTAGGTACTTCGGCGAATAATCACAATCAAAATGTTTATGGTGGAAGTGGTTGGTTTGCAGGCTCTAAAGTGAGTGGCGATTTGAATTTCTTGTTTTCGGGTAATACCGCTACGCTCAATCAAATTACTTGCCCGCCACCCGTTTGTACTACAAAAGGCACTTATTATTACGAGCGTTGGATGAATGTGAATTACAATTGGACACAACCCATCGTTTTACCAACAACAACGGCAAACGATGTAATGGTACAAAATACGATGGATTTGCAGATGCCCGAACCGAATAAAGATGTGAATTATCTTTCGCGTGGTAGAGGTTATATAACTGCACCTGAATCGGGTGATTATTATTTCAACCTCACAGGTGATGATTATACTGAATTCTTTTTAAGTCCATCTACAGATGCCACTAAGGCACAAAAGATTTCTTATTTCTATGGTTGGACCTACCCTAATGAATATACTAAGTATCCGACGCAAACGTCCACGAAAGTTACATTGGTAGCTGGTCAATTGTATTATTTCGATTTGCGTCATTTTCAAGGTTGGGGTGGTGACGATTTCCATGTGTCTTGGAAGAAGCCATCAAATCCAAATATTTGGGTTGTAGTCCCTTCAGCTAATTTATCGTTTCCGTGCAATATGCAAGAAAAAGAAGCTCAAAACAAGAATGTATTCAATTTTGATGCAAGTGCTTCAAACCGTCAAGCGCATATCAATTGGCTTTCTAATGCTGGTGTTACAACTGATTATTATACGGTTGAAAGGCTCAATGCATCTGCCATTTTTGAAAGTTTATACGCTGTCAGTGGTTTTAACGGGACTAATAAAATTGCGACATATAATTTTATAGATATTAAAGCTGCTGAAGGTGATAATTTCTATAGAATTAGAACAACTTACAAAGATGGCACAGAAACGTATTCGGAAGTAAAGAAAGTAACAATTCTCAATTCTGTAAATGGTTTTGCTGTTTTTCCGAATCCGACGGATGATTATTTAGATATTGACTTAGCTAATTACGAAGGTAAATCGGTTGATATCGCTATTTACAATACGGTTGGTCAGCAGGTTTATAAATATTATTACGAATCAGCACCCAGAAATACACACAGAGTCAATACCGACGGATTTGCTCTCGGCGCGCATTTGGTTAAAGTTGATGTAAAAGGTATTCAAACACAGACCAAACAATTTGTGATAGCAAGATAGGTATAAAGGGTTAGGTATCAGGAATCAGGTTTTCTCGAAATCTGATCCCTGATTCTTGATACCTTTGCGTCTTTTGTGGTTCAAAATAAACGAAGAGAAGGTTTTGAACCACAAAAGACACAAAAGAATTCAAATTTTTTTTGTTTATGGCTAAATTTGCACGAAATTTGCTTTATATACCGTGAACCTATTTTTTAGCCAACTATGCTTTTCAAATCAATTACCTTCGTTGCTTACTCAAGGTTATTAATTAGTCGAATAATTTCCCTTACTCAAAGTTTCCCTATTTCGAGGAATCTTACGATTTCTTATTCCCTATTTCGAGGAATCTTGCGATTTCTTATTCCCTATTGCTTATTCCTTATTCCCTCATTACACGCACAGCAATTCTACAACTACGAAGATTTTTTTACCGATGCCAATTATGTAAAGAAACATAAAATAAAATCAGTATCGATTACAATTCCGGCGATTCGCACCGACTCAATGTCAGAAATCATCACATTTCAGAAACTTTGTTTTAACTCTCTCGGTAAATTTTCATGGATTGAGCACGACAAAATGGATCGGAAAGGCTTAAAAAAATATTTTCTCTGGCATTTTTACGACGACTCAGCGCGCTTAGTCCAAACCAAACTGATTGAGAAATGCTCCAACCAAGATTCTTTGCGCGAAGAAGCTAAAATACAATACGATGAAAACGGAAAAATTAAATTAGAAGAATTTTATCAATTCTATGTCGGTAATTACAACGATTGGAAAATCGAATATGCTTGGCTCGGCGATACAATTAAAGTGCGATATTTTGAAAACGATAAGAAAGATACCACTTTTTATGACGGCAAAACCGGGAAAATTATTTCTTTTGAACAAAACTCCTGGAAATATATATTAGAATACGATAGCCAGAATAGAATCGTTAAATCAAGTTATTATTGGCTCAATTCTCCTGCCACCAACGACAATAAAATTGATGAACGCATCTACCATTACGACCGTTATAATTGTTTAGAGCGTATCGAATCGGAAGCGTGGGCAGTCGTCTTTAATAATGATTTCGAGGGGCTTCCCTTTTCGAGCCATGTTATTGATAAAGCAAGTGGTAAACAAATTGGCTGGCGGGTGGAATATGCTTATGAATTTCGTTGATAAGTGATAAGTTTATCACTTATCACTTATCACTTATCACCTAAATCTGCTCCACTCTTCTTTTCCAAAACCCATCGTCCATATATTCTTCATAGAGCGCACTGTATCCAAGCTTTTTGGCGTAATTCCCCAATAATTTAAACATAAATTTTTGAACTGGAATGGGTGGCGAAGTAAAAAGTGTATCATCTTGTAATTCATTACCGAAAGCAATTCCTTGCCAAAATTTTGGTTGACCTTTTTTATCGAGCTTGCCGTCGTGGGCTAATCCGAAGATATTGTGAACAACTTCATTTAATTTGCCTATCGGTTTGGCTTCGACTAAAACAGAGATGGAATTCTTTCCCGTTGGTTTGAAAGTGTGTTTTACATTTTTTTGTACGATAACTTTTTCTCCCGCCTGCATAATTATTTTTTTTCCGTTGAGCGAAAAAAGAACTTCTCCCTCTACTACTTCGAAATACTCCTCATACGCTGGATGAATATGTTCCGGTGGGCCCGAAGCATTTGGTGGCATTATAGCAAACCCTTTATGCGAAATACTGCCATCAGTGTTTTTTAACTCAACTGCTGCACCCAATTCATTCGTAATGGGATTTGTAAATAAAACCATGTTTTTTTGAGAAAGTAGTAATTTTGCAGATACGCTATTAGAATCTAGCGTAATTCCTGTTCCTTGTATAGGTTTTCCTAAGTTGTCGAGTGTTCGACCAATTGTAATTTGACTCATTAGATGTTGTTTAAAATTAGTAAATTTATTTTCAAATCATTTACAAAAATAAAACTTTTTTGGTTTTTTAAAAGCAGATATTGAGATTCAAATATACACTATCATTTCATTACTGAACACTTTTTTTTATTTGCCAAAGCAGGAAACTTACAAAATGAGAAAAAGTGTTCGGTAACTAATTCTATCACTTCTGAATTTTTGTTTTCAAATTAAAAACGCCATCACTAACAGCGATGGCGTTTTTAATTTTTGAAAATAAACCCTATCAATTAAATTGTAACTTAAATTTAAAAAAATAAAAATAAATTTCTGAAATTTTCGCTAAAAAATTGTACTTTGTTTAAACTTAATTTTTAAAAAACTTAGTCTGTGCAGTACGGTCGTTATTAACGATATTCAAGAAATAAATACCAGGGTTTAGATTTTCGGTATTAATTTGAACTTGGTTTGCACCTTCATTCAAAGTGGTTTTAACATTCGACAAAACTTGACCTTGAACATTACTAATGCTTAATTCAGCAACGCCCGTTGAAGGACTCACTAAAGAAACAAATCCTTGCTCAACAGCAACTGCATCAATAGTTAATGGCGCATTTTTGCCAACAATAACTGAAATAACGCGTGAAGATGATTTTTTGCCATTTACATCCACGTCTGTTAAGCGGTAGTAATTCACTGCATTGTTAACAGCCGTTGCATCTGTATAAGCGTAATCAATGTTCGAACTTGAATTGCCCGCACCTTTAACTTCACCTACCGCAGTGAAATTAACACCATTGTTTGAACGCTCAACCATAAATAAAGCATTATCGCGTTCGGAAGCTGTAACCCAGTTTAATTTAACTGCACCTGTACTTGTTTGTTTACCAGTGAAAGCTAATAACTCAATAGGTGTAGTGTTCACAGAAACAACATCTGAAACAGTGCATCCTGATACTAAACCTGAACCATCATTAGTTTTGAAAGTTGCCATAACTGTAAAAACTTCAGAACCTGGTGTGTTTGGGGTATTAACGGTAAAGCTAAAAGTAGCTGTAACAGTCGGGAATGAATTTGTAAATGTAACAGCACCAGTTACATGACCTCCAGAATGGCTTACTATTGTTGCACCAGTGATTTGTGCTCCACGAGTAATAAAATCTATTAAACTAAGTGCTGTTACTTTAAAACTTATTGTGGCATTACTAGTTGCCGAAACTGGAATAATTGAGCCAGCAACAGGAGTTTGAAAATCAATTGAACCTTGAACATTACTACAAGATTGTGAAATTGCATTAGAATTAAAAAGCGCAACAAGCGCCATAGCGTAAAGTAACTTTTTCATAAAAGACTATTAAAATGTTATTAAATATTATTCATCAACAAATATTTTACAAATCTAATATTATAAAATAATAAATCCAAAATAAAATATTATTAAACATAGTATTTAACTACTTTGAAAAGCTATTGTTTCATTATTTCAAAATAAATAATATGCTAAATCATGTAAAACAATTCTGCAATTAAACCCGTCCAACCCGTTTGGTGGTTTGCACCACAGCCTCTGCCACTGTCGGCGTGAAAATATTCGTAGTACAAGTAGTAATCTTTAAAATGCTCTGAATCGTAAAACGCTGCCTGATTGAGATGAACTGCTGGTACATTATTGTTTTTCTTTTCAAAAATACCGATTAATCGCGTTGCAAGTGATGAAGCTATTTCTTTTAAACTTAAAAAATTATTTGAGCCAGTTGGATATTCTACTTTAAAATCGTCGCCGTAATAATTGTGAAAGCGAATTAAACTTTTTATGATGAGATAGTTCATCGGGAACCAAATTGGTCCGCGCCAATTGGAATTGCCACCAAACATGCCTGAATCGCTTTCAGCTGGGCAATATTTCAAAGAAAGATTCATACCATCAATTGATATTTGATAAGGATTTTCTTCATATTTTTTTGAAACAGAGCGAATGCCATAATCGGAAAGGAATTCAGTTGTATCTAAAGCGTATTTTAGAATACTTTTTGTTCTATGCCCACGTAACATGGAGAGTAATCGTTTGTCATTATCACTGACGTTGTGCCAATAAGAAATCAAAGATGCCAAATCCGGATTTTTTGCTAAGAAATCAGAAATTCGCGTTTTAAATTCTGGAATTTTATCAAGTTCGTTGTCATCTAAAACTTCAACAGCAAAAAGTGGCACCAAGCCAACGAGTGTTCTAATTTTTAGCGCCTGCGAAGTTCCGTTTTCACATCTTAAAACATCGTAAAAAAAACCATCCTCTTCATTCCATAAGCCACCATTAATTTTTGAAGCAGCGTTGGCGATTTGCAAAAATTGCTCAAAAAACCTCACCGCAGAGTCAATATAATTGGGTTTTGACATTGAAAGCTCAACGGCAATACGCATCATATTGAGCGAAAACATAGCCACCCAAGCAGTAGCATCTGCTTGCTCTAAATTGCTGCCATCGGGTAATGCTTCGCTTCTATTAAAAACACCAATATTATCTAATCCTAAAAAACCGCCTCCAAAAATATCGTTACCGTCGCTGTCTTTCTGATTTACCCACCATTCATAATTAGCACTCAAGCTTTGATAAATCAGTTCTAAAAAATCTAAATCACCTTTATTGTTCTGAGCAACTCGATCAATATCGTAAATTTTCCAAGCTGCCATAGCGAGTACAGGTGGATTTACATCGCTAAAATTCCATTCATACGCTGGTACTTGACCATTCGGGTGCTGATAACGGTCACTCAACAAAAGTTCGATTTGATGTTTGGCAAAATCAGGATCAATACGCGCAAATACAATGGAGTGAAACGCTAAATCCCAAGCCGCAAACCACGGATATTCCCAAGTATCGGGCATAGAAATTATATCGCTCGCTTTTACATGTTGCCAATCTGAGTTTCTACCATGCCATCGCTCTTTAGGTGGCGGCGGCTGATTCACATCGCCCGTTAACCACAAATGCACATCGTAACGAAAATATTGTTTGCTCCACAACATACCAGAGTATGCCTGGCGTTGAATATTTTTATGCTCTTCTGTTTTTAAATTAGTCTGGAGTTTGGCATAAAAATTATTAGCCTCATTTATTTTTTCTACGAAAATAGCATCAAAATCTTTGAAAGGCGTCGAATTTTGTTTATTAGTTAAACGCAATCGAATACTGATTGAGCTATTTCCATCAATTTCTTTCTGGATAACAGCCGCTGCTTTAGTACCCGACATTTTATTTTTAATGGTTTCGTCACCATTTACGATGGCATCGTTTATACTGCATTTCGTGCCATTATGCGACTTGTCTCCATTGTAAAGCCGATGAAAATTAGTTTCGTTTTCAGTTAAAAGCCAGTCAGCTCCATTGTAATCAAGGTGTAGATAATAATTCCCTAAATCTACTTGATTTAAATTTAAAACGCCATTGTTTAAAGAGAGTGTAGGTTTTGGAATTTCAGGATGAAATGTCCACCGATTGCGAAACCAAATCGTTGGTAAAAAATAAAGAGTAGCCGATTCAGTATAGCGGTTAAAAGCTGTAATGTTAATCAAAATATCGCCATCATCAGCCTTTGAGTATTCAATAAAAATATCAAAATAAGCATTATTGTTGAATACACCTGTATCTAAAATTTCATATTCACCCTCAAGTCTATTTCTCTCTCCATTTACCCGCAACAATTCTTCGTATGGAAAAGCATTTTGCGGATATTTGTACAACATTTTCATATAGGAGTGATCGGGCGTATTGTCTAAAAAATAGTACAATTCCTTAACATCCTCACCATGATTTCCTTCTGAATTCGTTAAGCCAAAATAGCGTTCTTTTATGATTGAGTCTACGCCATTCCAAAATGCAGGCGCAAAACATAAATATTGTCTATCATCGCTAATGCCGCCAATACCTTCTTCACCCCATCGCCACGCTTTCGATCGTGCCATATCGTGCGTAGTATATCGCCATGCTTCTCCGTCTGAGCTATAATCTTCACGAATAGTTCCCCATTGTCTATCGCTTAAATAAGGTCCCCAAGTTTTACTATCCATTGTCTAAAATTTATGCGTAAAGGTAGTAATTGATTTATCACAAAACTATTTGTACTTTAAAAGCTTCTTTAAACTTGTGTTAAATTGAACAAGTTTGTGCTGACTAATAGATTTTATGAAAAAAGTAGGTAAAATTCTTTAAAATAGCCCTAATTTGATATTATATTTGAACAAGTTTACTGAAACACTAAAATTTTGAATACACCTAATTTTGCTTCGGTTATTTTACCGTTGGCTTTGCCTTCGGTTTATTCCTATAAAATTCCAGAAAATCTTCAAAATGAGATAAGTTTTGGCGTGCGGGTTGAAGTGCAGTTTGGCAGTGGCTCCGATTTGTATTCGGCTATTGTTGTTGGTTTTTCGGATAGTATTCCCGAAAGTAATACCAAGAGTATTTTATCGATTATAGATAAATCGCCCATTATTACCCCATTGCACTTTAAATTCTGGACTTGGATTGCCGACTATTATATGTGCACGCTCGGCGAAGTGATGAGTGCTGCACTGCCTTCTAATTTAAAATTAACCAGTTCAACGCGGATTAAATACATAGCATCGCATGGTGTCGATTTGAATATACTCAATAACACCGAATTCATTTTAGTGGAAGCACTTCAATTGAAAAGTGAATTAACAGTTGAAGATGTTAAAACAATTACGAGAACAAAACATATTTTTCCGATTTTAAACGCACTTGTTGCTTGGGGAATTATTACTTTAGACGAAGTAATAGAAAATAAATATACACCTAAAACAATCATGTTTGTAGGTTGGAACGAACGGATGAAATCGGAAGGTGATGTTTTTTTAGCTGAAGCTTTTGATAAAACCAAAAAAGCGGAAGCACAAACGCGATTGCTTTTGGCTTTATTAACGCAGTTAAAAGATAAAAATAGAGCACGCGTTACAGAGATTTTAGAATCAGCAAATGCCACGATGTCAGCTTTGCGCTCTCTTGAAGAAAAAGGAATTGTTGAAATTTTTTTAGAGCAAGTGAGTC
Source organism: Saprospiraceae bacterium (assembly GCA_043781915.1). Lineage (GTDB taxonomy): Bacteria > Bacteroidota > Bacteroidia > Chitinophagales > Saprospiraceae > JAAFJT01. Next base: position 10,473 of record JAYWBA010000053.1, on the reverse strand, counting down.
GAATTAAATCGCGTATTCTGAATGAATCGGATAAACAACCGCTGTCAACTTCTCAAGAAGTTGCGATAAAAGAAATTAAGCATCATTTCGAATCCAAAAATGTGGTGCTTTTAGAAGGTGTAACAGGTTCTGGTAAAACGCGCGTTTATATAGAATTGATTAACGAAGTTTTGACATCGAGTGGAAATGTATTGTACTTACTGCCAGAGATTAATTTGACGACGAGCATAGTTGCTCGATTGGAAAAACTTTTTGGTGATAAAATTACGGTATATCATTCGCGTGTAAATGCGCAAGAACGTGTTGAATTGTGGCTTAAAGCAATGAATGGGCAACCCATTTTTCTGGGAGTTCGTTCTTCGGTTTTATTGCCGCACAATAATTTAAAACTTATCATTGTGGATGAAGAACACGATGGAAGTTTTAAACAAACGGATCCATCGCCACGATACAATGCGCGTGATGCAGCCATAAAATTGGCTCAATTACATGGTGCAAAAGTGTTACTTGGTACAGCAACGCCTTCCGTTGATTCACGTGTAAATGCCATGAATGATAAATTTGGATGGGTACGATTGAATGAACGTTTTGGAGGCGCAGCATTACCGGAAGTACAATTAGTAGATCTTTCAAAACAAAAAAAAGGATTTAAAAATGGCGAAAATAATTTTACGGAAGAATCGATTAATGCGTTAAAAGAAGTTATTGAAAAGAAATCGCAAGCCATTATTTTTATCAACCGACGAGGATTTGCACCATTTTTGTTTTGTAATGTTTGTAAATGGTCGATGAAATGTCGTGATTGCGATGTGTCACTCACGTATCATAAACAAACACGCTCAATGACTTGCCATTACTGTGGTTATTCAGCGCGAATTCCGAAAGAATGTAAATCGTGCGGCTCAACAGATTTATTTTTGAAAGGATTTGGCACTGAACGCATCGAAACAGAATTGGAAGAATTGTTTCCGAATGCAAGAATTGGTCGACTTGATTGGGATACAGGGAAAACGAAGTCGGGGTTTTTAAAAATTTGGGAATCGTTTTCCGCAGGAGAAATAGATTTTTTAGTGGGAACGCAAATGGTAACAAAAGGACTTGATTTCGATAATGTCAGTTTGGTTTTAGTGCCCGATGCCGATGCGATGTTGCGTTTACCCAATTACAGAGCCAACGAACGCGCCTTTCAATTATTAACCCAAGTAGCAGGTAGAGCGGGTAGGAGAGGAGCGCCGAGCAAAATATTGATTCAAACGTTCGATACAAAAAATAAAACCATTCAACATTTTTTACACAATGCGCACGATGCTTTTTACGTCGATGAAATTTCTGAACGCTCTAATGAAGCGCATTTATATCCACCATTTGCCAGATTAATTTTTGTTCAAGTTCGTCACCGCGATCAAGCTGTTCTGCAAAAAGCAGTCGATTTTTTTTCGTTTGAAGTGAAAAATATTTTAGGCGAAAAGCGCGTAATGGGACCAACTATTCCAAGTGTTGCGCGGGTTAAAACGTATTATGTGCAACAATTTTTAATTCGGTGCGAAAATCACTCTGCCCGTTTAACCGAAATTAAAAAAGCCCTTAGAATTATAGCAGATACTACTACAAAACAGAAAGGCTTTTCTCAGGCTCGCTTTGCGATAGAAGTGGACTATTGATAATAGTTAATTGAATAATGGTTAATGGTTAATTTTTTTCTCATTAACCATTATTCAATTAACCATTAAAATAAACTATCCACCATAATCTTGATCTTGATTAGGGTTTTGTTGTTGCTGTTTGCGTCCATCTTTTGCTTTTCTAAAAATAGATGAATCTAATTTACCAAAAGGAAATTGAACAGTTAGTTTAAAAGCACGAATATCGCGACGACGCATACTTTCTTGAATGAATGATGAACCTTCGAGAATTGTAACTTGTTTGCGCGAGTTGAAAATATCGTTAACAGCAAAAGTTACATTAGCAGAATTGTTGAAAAAGGATTTTTTAATCGCAAAATCGACGTTGTAACGCTCTTTGACATAGCCTTGTAAAATTATTTCTTTGCCTTCAAAAGTGCCGGAAAGCTGTGCTGAATAACCTGTTCCGAATTTAAGAATAGCGTTCGATTTGATAAAATACGACCATGCATCAGTCGATAGGCTATCAGATTTAATACTCGTATTGAACAAATTAAAATTGTTCGTCCATTCCAAATTATTTGTAATTGTCCATTTGAACGTATTTTCTAAACCATATTTATTCGAAACATTGCCATTTGTTGGCGTGGATATTAATCCACCTGCAACTTCAGGATTTGGATAAGAATAATTTGTGACTGGGTCGTTCACGTTTTTCAAATAAACGGAAACCAACCAGTTGTTATAACCAAAAGTTTTATTGTAATTCGCTTCAAAAGTATTCACAAATTCAGGTTTCAAACCGGGATTACCTTTTCTAATATTCAGCAAATCGCTCGCTTGAACAATTGGCAACAACTGCATAAAATTGGGACGATTAATTTTTCTGCTAAAATTGATCTGAAATTCTGTAGTGGCGTCAAACTTTTTACTCAAATACAGTGAAGGGAAAAAAGAATTCAACAAAGTTCCATCGGCTGGATAATTATACCCGATGTTGCTTAGAGAATTTATTTTTGAAGTGCCATTTAAATAAGACTGCTCAAAACGCAAACCTGCTTGGTATCCCCAACCATGAAAACGACTCGTATAAGTAGCATAAGCCGCATTGATTATATCTGAAATATCGTAATTAGAGGATAATGCATTTACTTGTTTGTAGCCCGGGCTTGGGTCGGAATAACTATATTGATTGTATAAAGATTGAGAAGTTCTATAATTATAAGCTCCGCGCAATCCCATTTCCCACTTCGTAGAATCGTTAATAGGATTTACAAAATCGAGTTGAGCAACGGTTTGTGTGCCCGAATTATCGCCTCGAATTTGTGTCAAACTCGGTTGGTAAATTAAAGGAGTGCCTTTAGAATCATATATATTAGAAACCCAATCTTGGTTATTCGATGAAGTTCCCCAACCATGATTGGCATCAAACGTTAGTTCTTTCCCTTTGGTTGGAAATGTTTTTTTCCAAACAAATTGTGCCTGTTGGTTATTAAACATGTTCATTGGTAAAACTGTTCTTACCCCTGCTTGGTATGTCGAGCCATCCGCTTTTAAAAACTGCGAACTTTGAGTTGCATTCACATCAAAAACACCTCTAACAATTGTACCAGCAAAAGTTAATGTATTTCTGTTATTAATCGAGTAATCAAGTGAAACTCTTCCAATCTGAAAATTTGTTTTAAATTGAGCGAGACTATTCTGGTTGTAATATTTATAAATCGAATCACTCGGGCTGTACAAAGTTTTATTTGTATAACCTTCAACGGGCTGATCTGTGTAATTAAAATTGTAAAAACCAGTGACGTTAACCTTGCCTTGCTTAACATTTAAGTTAAAAGTACCATTATACCGATTATGATCGGCAATGCCAGCACTTACAAAACCATTATAACCAGGTTTTCTGTTTTTCTTCAATACAATATTAATTATTCCACCAGAAGTTGAGGCTTCATATTTTGAAGATGGGTTGGAAATAACCTCAACACTTTCTATTTGGTCGGAAGGAATTTGATTTAAACTAAACAATGTTGGTCTGCCGTCGACATAAATTGTTGTAGAAGAATTGCGTAGTTTTGGTGAACCATCAGCATCGACAGTAACACTCGGTACATTTTTTAAAACATCTTCCGCCGTACCACCTGTTGAAGTAATATTTTTATCGACATTAAAAACTTTTTTGTCAATACTTAACAATGCTGAAGTTTTTTGCCCTTCAATAGTAACAGTTTTTAACACTTCAGCGTTGACTTCTAAAGCAATATCACCTAAGTCAAATTCTACATCGGGTGGAAACATTGTAACCGATTTTGTAAAATCTTTAAACCCAACAACACTTATTTTTATTTTTGCACCGCCAAGCGGCAAATTATCCAGATTAAAATCGCCATTTTCTACAGTCAGTTGACCTCCGACAATACTATCTTTTTTGCCGCGCGTTGCAACAACAGAAGCATAAGGAATAGGTTCTTTGGTAGTTTTATCAATAACTTTTCCATAAATTCTGCCAATTGAGGGCAATTTTCCACCACCGAGACCGCCTGTTGCACCGCTTGGACGTTGAGCAAATGAAATTTGGAAAGTGAAAAGTGAAAAGGAAAGAAATAAAACGTAAAACTTTTTCATAATCGAGTGAATTGTTTTGCAAACTTAATAGCGTGGGTGAGAAAACTTTGTAGATAATCGACGAACACGTTGTTTGTGTCGACGATTAAATGACAACAAAATTGGATAAAAGTTGCAAAATTAGTTTGAAAATAAGAGATTTCTTTTTGTCTCTTTACTTATTTAATAAGCGTTTGAAAAATGTATCTTTGCTCAAGGGAATGATGTGAGTGTTCAGGTAAGAACTTGATCGCAAATAATCGTTAACCCGACGTGTGCGCTCAGGCAAGTCTCTAACTTGACCGAGCGTTGTGCGTTTTTTATGGAAACATGGGTGTCGAGCGGGGTACACGTTTATTGAGACGAGGCTTGTCATTAACTGGAAGCCCCTCAGTATTTTCAGCTTTTTAACGCCAAAATGCTTGAATATCTCTTTGACAGTCAATCGTTTGTGGGTTTTATACCGCCTCAGTATTTTGACGCTTTTTGCACCACTTTTATTTATTTTAAATCAACAACTTCAATTCGTAATGGCGACAAATCTTCCCTTTCAATTGTTCCATTATGCTCTTTCCAAAAGCTACAAGTTGTCTATAATATCTTTATAACCCCTGCCAATAGGAATAGATACCCCATTGACCTCAACGGTTTCGGCTGTATAGGATTCTATGTTATTTATTGAAATTATAAAAGACCTGTGAATCCGTTTGAATAGCGTGGATGGCAAAATTGCCTCAATTTCATGCGTACTCATTTTTGAGATATATTCTTTTTTTGTTGTCTTGATTTTGATGTATTCCCGTTGGCTTTCAATATAAACAATCTCTGAAAACAAGATTTTCACCTTCTTTTTTTGTACATTCAGAAAGATAAAATCTTTTTCAGGATTTTCTTGGATTTTAGGCGTATTGACTATTTTGACTTTATTGACAGCTATCAAAAAACGCTCAAACTCAATCGGTTTCATCAAATAATCAGTTACATTTAAAGTGAAACCTTCCACAGCGTATTGGTGATAAGCGGTTGTGATAATGACCGACGGTTTAATTGACAACGTTTTTAAAAAATCCATGCCTTTCAGTCGAGGTAAATGAATATCCAAAAACATAAGGTCTATGGTGTTGTCTCTCAAAAAATCGGTAGCAAGGAGGGCATCTTTAAAAGTCCCTTTTAGTTCTAAAAAAGGGACTTCCGCAATATAGCCTATTAAGATTTTCGCCGCCAAAGGCTCATCTTCAACGATAATGCAGGTTATTTTAGACATGGCTTTTAAGATTAATTTTTAATTGCGTTGAAAATTCAGATACGCCTTGTTGGGCTATCAGTTCGTAATCGGTATAAAGCAAACCCAATTGCCGCCGAAGATTTGACAAACCAATGCCTTCTGTTATACCCCCCTCAGTATCCGGCGATTTTTCCATAGAATTTTTAACTGTAAATACCAATGTCTTTGCGTCTGCCGACAAAAAAATATTAATAAAAGGCTGGGCTCTCGTTTCAGAAACACCGTGTTTGAAGGCATTTTCAATCAAAGACATCAGCAATAAAGGCGGTATACGCTGTTGTTGATTTTCTATATTTTGTTGAAAATCAATGCATAATGATGCATCATAGCGCAATTTTTCAAGCGCAATATAATCATGGATAATTTTTATCTCTTGTTCGAGTGTTGTAAAATCGCCTTTGGTTTCATAGAGCATATACCGTAATATTTTTGAGAGGCGCATAATAGATTCGGCTGTCAAGTCGGATTTGTCTTTTGCCAACGCATAAATATTATTAAGGGTATTGAACAAAAAATGCGGGTTGATTTGTGCTTTGAGGTAGTTGAGTTCTGCCTCTTGTTTTTCAATCCGCAGTTGCAGTGCTGCCTGTTTTAGTTTTCTATAATCATAATCATGTATTAAAATACCAAAAAAGAGTATAGAAGAGAAACTATAAGGAACGTAATATGCAACGCCCTTTAATATGGAAGGGATTGTTTTTAATTCAAAATAAATATGCAATTGGATACCAATATGCCGCCAAGCATAAAAACCGAAAGAATACATCATAAGATGTATCCATATAAGTAAAGGCACTAAAAGGATTCTTTTCCAAGTCAGCTTTATAAAAGGCAGGGTATATTCAAATAAAATAAAATTGAAGACAATTAGATAGCTGATTAACCAGACATGATTCACACGCCTTTCCCAAAAAGTATCTTGATTTTTTATTAAATCAATAAACAGCATGAGCACTAAATAAGCTACACTAAGCCATAAATATATTTTAACTCGCTCTCTTAATATCTTCATCTTTTAGTTAGGAGATTCATTTAATCAAATCTTCCATTTAGCTGCAAAATTAATCAAATTTTGAATTAGCCCACCGCATAACACTGTCGTTTATAGACCATAACCTGTTGTTTGTTGACGCACCCTTTCCACGCTTTCTTAAACGGCTTATTCTTGTATCAGGATTACAGATTATTCATAATAGAAATGAGGAAACCCTTTTTCAAAATACAGATTATTCAATTAAATAAAACGTTTACTATGGAACATGAATTAAAAATGACAGACCATAACCTTAAGAGTTCACCTCAACTCTATGCCCGAGTAGGAGGTTTTGCCTATCTTTTAATCATCGTCGCAGGTGCATTCGGCGAAATGTATGTTAGAGGTACAATTATCGTTTCAGGAGATGCTTCGACAACTGCTACTAATATCTTAGCTAATCCTTTGCTATGGCGAATTGGAATCGCTGGTGATTTACTTATGCACGTTTGTGATGTTGTTGTAATGATGTCTCTCTATGTATTATTAAAACCTGTAAATAAAAATCTTGCATTACTTGCAATCCTTTTCAATTTAATTCAGACTTCTGTTTTGGTAGCAAACAAATTGAACTTACTAATGCCTTTGTTTTTATTGGGGAGTGCTAATTATCTAAAAGCATTTGATCCATACCAGCTAGAAGCATTGTCATACCTATCTCTTAAGGCTCATGGATATGGTTTCGGTATCGGTTTAATATTTTTTGGCTGCGAGTGTCTTATTCTTGGCTATTTGATTTTTACGTCAGGTTTTTTTCCAAAGGTTATTGGTATTCTAATACAAATAGCAGGATTATGTTATTTAATTAACAGCTTTGCAATGATTCTTGCTCCAAAATTTTCGAGTTTCAATCTATTGATTCCTGCCTTTATTGGTGAATTTTCATTTTGTCTTTGGCTAATCATTAAAGGTGTGAACGTCTCAAAATGGAGAGAGAAAGAGCGCAATGAGAGAACGAACATTTAACCGCCATCGCCTAACGTTTATAAAAGTATTCGACAGCCACCAAAAAAAATCTCATATACAAGCGATGCTCATTAAGGGCTTCAGTATACTTTTATAAACGTTAGTCAGAATAATTTCAATTACTAAACTTGATTTGTATGACAAAAGAAGAGAATTCATTTAAAAAGACAGTAAGGTTTGTTGGAGTACTATTTCTTGTTCAGATGATAGCTGCTTCTGTAAGTCACAGTTCTATGCTGTCTCCTATTTTACGGGGGGAAAATTTCCTTGCATCTGTTGCTGCCAAATCAACTACAGTTACATTAGCCATGCTACTCGATTTAATTTGTGGGTTGTCGGTTTTTGGAATCTCCGTACTCCTTTATCCGATTTTAAAGAAGTATAATGAAAGTATTGCTCTTTGGTATGTTGGGTTAAGACTTAATGAATGGATAAGTTTAACGATTAGCGGGATTCTACTGCTGACAATATTATCAATAAGCCAGGAATTTGTAAAAACTGGTATGCCAGCTAATTCCAATTTGCAGGCTTTAGGAAAATATCTTTTACACGCAAGGGGTTTTACAAAAGTACTCATGCTTTTAGGATTTTGTCTAAATAGCATTCTGTTTTATTATTTACTCTTTAAAGAAAAATTACTTCCGAGATTTATCTCCATTTGGGGAATGATAGGTATTGGTTTATTATTTATTGAAGTAGTGTCAAATATTTTTGGTCATTCTGTTGGGGGCATTTTAATTATGCTGCCAATGGGCTTGAATGAAATCTTTCTTGGTATATGGCTTATTGTGAAAGGCTTCAATATACCGACAATCGTTGAAAATCCTGTGAAGTAAATAGAATATCGAACGCATAACAATGGTTTGTGCGTCACTTAAAATTAGATAAAAATGAAAGGAGCAGTCCGTTTAAAATATGGTTTGCCTGGGGATTTAAGTGTAAAAGAGCTTGAAATACCAACTCCTAAGTATGATGAAGTACTGATCAAGGTACGTGCTACCACTGTAAACAGAAGTGATTGCCATGTGCTTTCTGGCAAACCCTTTTTTATGCGACTTTTTACAGGATTATTTAAACCTCGGTCATCCATTATCGGGTCTGACTTTGCGGGAGAAATTGCAGCAACAGGTTACAACGTTCAATCATTGAAAACTGGCGATAAAATCATGGGTTTTGGCGGTGGTTTGGGTTGTGGTTCCCACGCACAATACTTTATATTACCAGAAAAAAAAGCATCAAAAATTATAGTCCCAATGCCTGCCAACATAACTTATGATGAAGCAGCGGCTTGTTTGGAAGGAGCATTTTATGCTTCATGGATCACAACGTTACAGCCAAAGGTCGGACAAAAAGCATTGGTTTATGGTGCAACTGGAGCTATAGGTTCATCTTATGTTCAATTTCTCAAATACTATGGTGTTTATATTACGGCTGTATGTGGTTCTGAAAACACAGAACTTGTAAGAGCTTTAGGTGCGGATAAAGTAATTGATTATAAAAATAATGATTTCACAAAAGATGATGAGCAATATGATTTTGTTTTGGATGGGGTCGGCAAGACCACTTTTATCAAATGCAAAAAACTTTTAAAGAAAAAAGGAATTTTCGCATCGTCCAATGGGATGATTAACTTTTTGTGGGTTTTAATTACACCGTTGTTTGGAGGCAAAAAAGTCGCCTTTCCTGGTGGTACAACTATCAAGGCTGGACTCAATTTCATCAAAGACCTAATTGAAAAAGGAAATTTTAAGCCTGTAATAGATAGAAAGTATTCGTTAGATAAAATAGCTGAAGCATATACATACGTGGCCAAGGGTCAAAAAATAGGCAATGTTATAATTACAATGGATATCTAACTATTTTTAAGACAATATCACAATTATGGACATATAGATAGGCAATTACACTCAGTTTTGAGCGTTTTTATTACTATGACTTAACAATTCTATTCTTCTATGTCTAATTAGAAGTGTTTTCTTATAAAAGAAATTTTTTGTGAAACTTTGTTTTCTTTTGGACTTTGTGCTGAAAATATGCCTCGAAATTCTTCACCATAAATAAACATAATTACAAAGTTTCACAAAGGCAAGTAAATTAACGCTCAAATTTTTTTATAAGAAACCCTAATCTAATTAGTAAAACTGGCTTCAGTGGTACAATTTTTTTCTAATTATATACAAGTAGGCAGCTTTAAATTCGTTACTCTTTTGTGATTATTACTACTGTATATTTGTAAAAAATTATTAATTATGATAAAGTTATTTTTTAGTTTATTTCTCAGTGCTTCTATGTTTGCCTGCCAAAGCGCAACAAATAATTCGACACCCAAAGTAGCAAAAGCAGAAATTATTACTGCTGATAAAATTGACACTTCAGGTTTAGAAAATGCTTATTTAACGGGTGGGTGCTTTTGGAAAATGGATGCCTGTTATCAAATGCTCAATGGAGTAAAATTTGTTGAAGTGGGTTATGCGGGTGGCACAACAAAAAATCCGACATATGAACAAGTGGGTTCGCGTAAAACGGGACACTCCGAAACGGTGCATATTATGTACGATCCCAAAGTAGTGTCGTATAACACCATTTTAAAAGTTTTTTTCAATATTCACGATGCTTCAATTCTTGACAGAGAAGGAAATGATATTGGAAACGACTATCGTTCAGAAGTATTTGCAGTAAATGCTGCTCAACAAAAAGAAGCTGAACAAATGATTGCTGATATCAATGCCGGCAAAGAAAAAGCGTATAGCGAACATGTGGTTACTAAGGTTTCACCATATAAAAATTTCTATCGTGCAGAAGAGTACCATCAGAATTATTACAACTTACATCCTGATGAAGGTTATACGTATGGTGTAGTGCGCTTAAAAGTAGAACACTTTAAAGCTATGTTTGGCGATAAAATTAAAATGTAGAATTATTTAACCACGAGGTTCACAAAGAAAGCCACTAAGTTCACAAAG
>JAYWBA010000052.1:0-6532 GCA_043781915.1 Saprospiraceae bacterium | reverse complement strand
GTGCGTTGAAGTGTTTCAAGCGTTTTTACTTTATCTAAATAATTCAAAACATCGCTCGGTGTATATGCCGAAATTTCGCCAATCGGCAAAACGGGTGTATTACTACCATTTGTAGTGGCTAATAAAATATTCGATGCCGGCGAACCCCAAGTGGGCAAATCGAAAGCAAAGCTGCCATTCCAGTTGCGTCCATTGTTAATATCAATTGATTTACCCATCAGTGTAATAAACTTCGCCGATTGCCAATTTTTTTTCGCAAACAAAATAAAATTGCGAATGGCGTATGGATGATGCGCAATACCATAACCAAATTGGTCTTCTAACTGTTTAATGTCAATAACGGCTGTTCTGTAATTTCCGCCATCAATACTGCTTCTATAATTAGCGTAAGTATAAGCTGCGCCCGTACCGCCCAACATAAAACGCTGCGCAGTAATGATGAAATAATCGAGTGCGCTTTTATCTAAGGTGAAAGGTGTAAAGGTTGTTGGTATAAGCATGGATGTTTTTAGGGCTGCATCAGAAACTAAAATGTATGTATCGTTGGTGTTCGATGCTGGAAGTGCAATTTTTATTTTACCTGATTCGATAGTGGGAACTATGCGCCAACCCGATGTTAGATTATATAAAATCGTCGTATTTTGTGCACCAACAAAATTGGTGATTTCAAGATAACGGCTGTTGGAAGATGATAATAAATTGAATTTATAAATGTTCTTTCCTTCAAAATCGAATGTATGCGCGTAGGTTAAATTTACTTTTCCAATTACGTGCGAATCATCGGCACTGGCTGAATTTGTAATTCGAACCGTTAAAGGCGAACTTCCAGATAGTTGCGCTGTGGGTATGTTTACTGTCTTTGTTCTTAAAACGGATCCATAGACTGAATCAGCAAAAACTTGTGTGCTGCCTAAAAAGGTTTTAGTTAAATGTTGATTTAAATTGCCCGACCAACGCACATACAATTGTCCGTCAACACCTGCATAGCGATTCGGTGCATTTAAATTAAACGAGCGATCATTCGAATAATACGTTCCAAAGCCTTCGCCTTCTCCAAATTCGGGCACTTCAACTTCCAAGCCGATTGACGTAAAAATTAATGAGCTAGCTTGACCAACAAGGGAGTCGACAGCCCAAAAGTATTTTTCAGGTGCGGGTGCGTTGGTAATATTATTAGCGAGCGGGTTAAATCTTTTGGCTGTACCCGTTGTTTGCCACGTTAAAAAATATACGGCGGTATCGTTACCAATATTGTAATCGGGATTGAGAATACTTTTTGCACCACCGCGATATGCAAATGAATCGAGTTCGCTGCGCAAATATTCGCCATAGAAATCGAAATAATCGGAAGCACCAAAAGTGTTTGTTGTTGACGTAAATAATGTAACCTCTTTACCCAAACGGTATAATCTCAAATCGCTGCCTTTAACTGTGTTTGGAACACCCGCTTTGGTTAAATCGCTTGAAGTAACGCGGTACATTCCATCGTTAATGACGGGTATTTTTATATAGGATTGGTCGTAGTGAATCCATTCGTTACCGTAAATGGTATCTTTACCGTTGAGCATTTGCGCGGAAATTTTTTGCGTCAATGCTACAAATAAAACCAGCGTTAGTAGTTTGTGAAATATTTTCATGTTGCATTATGAATTGAGTAAACGAATCAAAGATACAAATTTACTATTTAATTCGAAATTGAAGTGTAAAATTCTTATTTTTTCAAATCCCTTTGTGAACCGCCTACATTACTAAATTCCGCGCGAAGGCGCAAAGCTGTTTTTTGCGCCTTCGCGAACTCCTTTGCGTCTTTGCGCGGAAAGAGTCGCAGAGAATGCAAGGAATTATTCGCAATTTATTCCGTTCCCTCATCAAAAACTACCGCAAACTAAATTGAGGTTCTAAAATTAAAAAATTCAACCAAAATAACTATAACTTGAACTGTGATTAAGTTGATTTGATTGATTTAATGATTTCTAAAACGCATCAAGCCAATCACAAAAATCAGTTGAATCACAGTTCAAGACTATGGAAATTTCTCAACGCGCTATTGGAACTATTCCTGATACTTCTACTACTGATGAGGTTAAACCTTTCAAAACGCATCATGCCTTTTTGATTGGCATTAACGCTTATCAGTACGTTACTGCGCTCAAAACTGCAGTGAACGATGCCAATGCGTTGGGTAAAATGCTCGAAACGCAACACCAATATTTGTTGCATCCTGTTCTCGAAAATCCAACAAAAGCAGAATTAGAGAATTTCATTAATGGCATGAAAGATGTTGTCGGACCTGATGATGCATGCGTTTTTTATTTTGCTGGTCATGGCATTGCTTTAGAAGACGACAAAGGCATGAGTGGTTATATCGTTCCTTCAGATGCCAAAGCTAACGAACGCGATTCACTCGTAGCCATGTCTTTTTTAAATGATACTTTTAACTTACTTCCTTGTAGGCATTTTCTGCTCATTTTAGATTGTTGTTTTGCGGGTGCAATTCGGTGGGCATCGTCGAGTAGAGATGTTGATTCGCTTTTTTTGCCGAATAGAATTTTTAAAGAACGCTTCGAGCGCTATATACAAGATCGCGCGTGGCAGGTTTTAACTTCAGCGAGTTATAATCAAAAAGCATTTGATAGTTTGGCAGGTTTTGACGACAATCGCGATGCCGATGGCGATCACTCACCGTTTGCTTTGGCTTTAATGGATGGACTTTCGGGCAAAGGTGATACGATTCCGCATGATGGTGGCGATGGTGTTATTACAGCTACAGAATTATACATGTACTTACGCGAATTGGTAGAATTACCCACTTCGGAAATCAGTATGAAATTGCGGCAAACGCCTTCCATTTTTGCTATGCCGAAGAATGATGGTGGCGAGTTTATATTTTTCGCACCGAATCACAGGTTGAATTTACCGCCTATTCCGCAGCGCAATCCGTATATGGGTTTACAATCGTTCAATGAAAAAGATAAAGATTTATTCTACGGTCGCACTGAAGTTATCAAAAATTTAATGCCATTTGTTCTAAGCAAACAACTCACCGTTGTTTCAGGTGCATCGGGTACTGGCAAATCGAGTTTGGTAAAAGCGGGCATCATTCCAAGATTGCGCGATGCGGGTTATAATGTTTTACCCGTCATTCGTCCCGTTCAAAAAATTTTTCAAGAAACATTAGCTTCCGATGCGGCTAAAAACACTGATAAATTGGTTTTGGTAATCGACCAATTTGAAGAACTTTTAACGCAAGTTTCGACAGAAGATAGGAATAAATTTATCAGTATCCTGCGCGAACATATCAAATCGGGATTGAAAGTAATTGTAACCGTCCGCTCCGATTTTGAACCCCAATTTCAAACCGATGATTGGCAAGAATGGAAAGATGGGCGGTTTATTGTGACGCCGTTTTCGATGGAAGATTTGCGTGAAGTGATTGTAAAACCCACCGTTCAAGAAGTTTTGGAATTCGACGATCCGGATTTGGTTGACCGCATTTTGCAAGAAGTGATTCAAGCACCTGGTGCTTTGCCTTTGCTTTCGTTCACAATGAGTGAATTATACGAAATGTACGTCACCTCGGGCAGAAATGATAGAATGCTCACCGCAGCAGATTATAAAACGCTCGGCGGCGTTATCGGCTCTTTGCGCAAAAAAGCAGATTCTATTTACACATCGCTAGATGCAGCACATCAAATTTCAATGCGCAACCTCATGTTGCGTTTGGTTTCTATTGAAGGCGGTGATTTTGCAGGCAAACGCGTTCTGAAAACCGATCTCGTTTATAAAAATGATGATGAAACAAAACGGATTGACGACGTTGTGCGCCAAATGGATGATGCACGCTTGGTGGTTCAGGGCAAAGACAATCAAGGCAGAAATTATTGCGAACCTGCACACGATGCGCTTGTTCGCGCTTGGTTAAAACTCAACGAATGGGTGAAAGAAATTGGTGCGGATAAATTATCGCTACAAAATAAGTTTAACGAAGCTGTTCAAGATTATATAGCCACGCCAGATAAAAAATTGTTGTGGCTCGACGACCCTCGGCTCGAAATTTTACGTCATCAAGATAATTCTTGGATGAACGCCGACGAACAATCTTTTTTTGAAAACAGTGTCAGAATCAAAAGACGGGGTTTTATTATTAGAGTGGCATTTATTGTAGTTGCTTTTGTTCTTATTTCCATTTTTGCCACCTTTGCTAAAAGGCAACAAGGTGTCGCGGAAAAGAATCAAATTCTTGCCGAAAAAAATGCCGTTGAAGCTAAAAACAACGAAGATAAAGCAACGGCTTATGCGGATAGAGCTATGAGAAATTTGAAACTCTATAAGCGCCAAGAAATTAATAAGTGTGTCATTGATGCCGATACTTATATCAAATCAGGCCATAAAAACTACGCCGCCGCCGCACTCGATTCAGCGCAAAATATTGCCAACGAGTATTTTGCGGATTCAACGAGTATTCATTCCCAAATTGATAAATTTAGGAAAAAATTATAATGCAACGTTACTAAGCTCGACACTCAAAAATTGTAACAAACTGCAAACAATAACACCTTCTTTATTCACCAACATTTCACTTGAAGGTGTAATAACGTATTGAAATTGCGGTTTTAAATCTGCAACGCTGTTGTAAAATCCTTTCGATAAAACGGGGTTGTTGGTGCTTTTTATTTCAATACACGCCATTTTTCCAGATGGACTTATCAATACTAAATCTATCTCAGCTCCAATTTGAGTCCGATAATAATAAAAACTCCAAGCCCTAAATTCGAGACAGCGGTAAATTTGTTCAATGACATAACCTTCCCATGAAGCACCAATAAGTGGATTCCCGAATAATGATTCATAAGATGTTATATTGGCTAAAGTATGTAGAATTCCTGAATCTCGAATGTAAACCTTAGGTGTTTTTACGAGCCGTTTGCCAAAATTTACAAAATAAGGTTGTAACCGACGAATCAAAAATCCGCCTTCAAGCAAATCTAAATATTTATTAATTGTAGGCATTGAAATTCCCAACGATCGCGATACGTCACTGACATTCAGCATTGAACCATGCAGATGCGGCAATATTTTGAACAATCTATCCATTGTCGGAATATTAATATCATAACCTAATAGTCGAATATCTCTTTCCATAAAGGTGTAGATAAAATTCAAAAGCCAAATGCGTGCAAATTCATCATCAGGCGCTAAAATTGCGTTGGGAAATCCGCCTCTAAACCAATGTTTTGATTGTTCAATGCCAACATCATTAACTTCAAATAACGAGAACGGGTTTAATTCAGAATACGAAATTATACCCGCCAAAGATTCAGAGCTGTTACGCACCAATTCAGGTGATGAAGAACCTAAAATGATAAATCGTGCAGGGCGACGATCTTGGTCAATCAAAGCGCGAAGTAAGGGAAAAATACTCGGTAAGCGTTGAATTTCATCAATGATAATACATTTTTCGGCGTGCATTTGAAGATATGCCTGCGGATTATCTAACTTATAAAGGTCTTCATCCAATTCTAAATCTAAATGAAGCGAAGGTAATCCTATATTTTTTTGTAAAACTTTGGCGAGCGTTGTTTTCCCAACTTGTCTTGGACCTATAATTCCCGCGACAGGAAAATAAGTCAGGTTTTTTAAAATTTGCTTTGTAATTTGCCTTTCAATTATCATCTACCCTGTTATTTTTAAAGTGGACTTTAAAATTTTCAAGGTAAAAGTATGAAAAAAAGTTTAAATTAAATTTTTTAACGCTTTTTTATTCGCTCAACCTTATTAATTTTTTTAAATCGCGCAAATTTCTCACACAATTTACCAAGATTTTCACAAAGAACAAAAGGTGTTTATCAAGATTTAGTTGACTTAGGCTTTATTTTATGAAGAGTCTATTTTTTAAAACCACTATTATATGACTATCTAATCACTCAGACAAGGCATTGCCTTGTCTCTACTAATCATTCTTAATAATCTTCACCGTACTATTCACCAATTGTTGTAACGGAATAACCACTTGTTCTGTCTCGGAAGTTTTGAGCGTAATAGCCACATTTGAAGTATCGACAACAATACCGCGAATGCCGTTCACTTCAATCAGCATACCTTTCAGGAAAATGCGTTTGCTGTAATAACCAGAAAGAATATTGGCTAAAATTTCGCGCGAAGCAAATCCATACGAAAGCGCAGCCGCAAACATAATGGAACTGATGATGATGAGCAAATTGGCGGAAATAATACTGGTATTTATTTTTGCTTGTTGCAATGCCGTTAAAATCAGCATGATTGACAGCACATAATACACTACATTACTCAACACACGACCTGTAGAAATACCGAGTGAAGTCATACTTCTGCGTAGAAAATCGCGTAGTTGCGAAATCAGGTACGAACCAAAAATAAGAACCACCAAAGCGATAACCAAATTCGGCAAGTAATCTAAAAAGCGTTGAATTTGCGTAGAAACCGCCACCCATTGCAAAGTTTCGGCAGCAGATGATATAATGAGGAGAACAAAAACCCAATAAATAAATCGACC
>JAYWBA010000051.1:0-2340 GCA_043781915.1 Saprospiraceae bacterium | reverse complement strand
TAGATAAATCTACTGAGAAAATTGTTAAAACAGTTCGCGCTACAGATGCTGGCGTTGTAGGTCCTATTCCATTACCTACGGAAAAACAGATTTATACTGTATTGCGCTCGCCACACGTTAATAAAAAAGCGCGTGAGCAATTCGAATTACGCACACACAAACGTCTCATCGAAATTTATTCGCCCAACGTTAAAACGGTTGATGCGCTTTCAAAATTAGAATTGCCAAGTGGTGTTGATATTCAGTTGAAGATAATGTAATTTGTAGAGACGTAATATATTACGTCTCAGATAAGACGTAATATATTACGTCTCTACAAGATAAAATAATAAGGCTCTTACTGAGAAGGTCGTTACAACTCAACGAAACCGTTCAGAAGTTTACTGATAAAGTGTCGCTCTGCGATGCGAATATTCCTACCTCAACAGTAGAGCCGAAACATTCTAAATTTCTACGCAAGTGAAAGGTTTGATTGGTAAGAAAATTGGTATGACATCCATTTTCGATGAAAAAGGAAACGCTGTTGGCGTAACTGTTCTCGAAGTGGGTCCAAACATTGTGACGCAGGTTAAGACTGTTAAGACGGATGGATATAATTCTATTCAGTTGAGTTACGGTAAAGCACGCGAAAAAAATACACCTGGTGCTTTGTTAGGACACTTTAAAAAAGCTGGTGCTGGCGCAATGTCTCAAACGTCTGAGTTCAGAGATATGCCTGCTGATGTTACTTTCAAAATAGAAGAAGAAACAACAACCGTTACTAAAAAATTAGGCGACCAAATTCGTCTTGAAGAACTTTTTGCTGAAAAAGACATCATTCAAGTTGTTGGAACATCAAAAGGTAAAGGTTTTCAAGGTGTAGTTAAGCGCCATAATTTTAGCGGTGTTGGTGAATCTACGCGTGGTCAGCACAACCGTTTACGTGCTCCAGGTTCGATTGGCGCATCTTCATTCCCTTCAAAAGTTTTCAAGGGAATGCGTATGGCTGGTAGAATGGGTAACGATGTTAAAACGGTTAAAGGTTTGAAAATCGTAAAAATTTTGCAGGAAGATAACTTATTGTTGATAAAGGGTGCAGTGCCTGGTGCAAACAATGGTTATGTTATTATTGAAAAATAAGTTTAGTTGTTAGTTGATAGTTGTTAGTTGATAGTGCCGATATAAAAAATCTTACTGTCTTCATCAATTTTTCAATAAACTAACAACCAACAACTATCAACTATCAACTAAGATATGGTACTCGATGTTTTAAATATTAAAGGTGAACACACAGGCAGAACGGTAACGTTACCTGCTGAAGTATTCGGAATTGAACCGAATGAGCACGTTGTTTACTTGGCTATCAAACAGTATTTAGCGCACCAACGCCAAGGTACTCACAAATCGAAAGAGCGTAGTGAATTAAGTGGTTCAACGCGTAAACTTCACAAACAAAAAGGAACGGGTGGATCGCGTAAAGGTGATACAAACTCGCCAATTTTACATGGTGGTGCACGTGTTTTCGGACCGAAACCACACTTATATGATCCGAGATTAAACAAAAAAGTTAGTCGTTTAGCACGTCGCTCAGCGCTTTCTTCAAAAGCTACATCAGGTTCTATCACTATAGTTGAAGATTTTACTTTACAAGAGCCTAAAACTAAAGTTTTCATTGATTTGATGAAAAACTTAGGTGTAACAACTGAACGGTCTTTATTGGTTGTTCCTGATTATGATTTGAATGTTTTAAAATCGAGCCGTAACATAAAGAACGTTTCTTTATCTACAGCGAGCGATATTAATACATACCAGATTATGAACTCTAAGAAAATCATTATTTCTGAGGCTTCGGTAGCACGGATTACAGAAACATTAGTTAATGGTTAATTGATTAATGGTTAATGGTTAATTAAATAAGGTCTAAAAATATCGGAAGATGGAAAAATTGTAAATGGTGAAAAAATTAACCATTAACCATTAACCATTAACCATTAAATACAGGTTATGCAAAAAGATATTTTAGTTCGCCCAATTATTACAGAAAAAGGCGAAAACTTAGGCAAGAAAGGCGTTTACGCTTTTATTGTTCACAAAAAGGCTAACAAATTGGAAATTGCAGAAGCAGTTGAAAAAATGTTTACTGTTTCGGTTGATAATGTCAATACAGTGGTTTTACCTGGTAAAGCAGTATCGCGCTCAACAAAAACAACTTTGGTGCGTGGCATGAAGCCTTCTTACAAGAAAGCGTATGTAACGCTTCAAGCTGGTGAAAAAATTGATATTTACGGTGAAAGTCAAAATAATTAAGCGGTATGCCAATTAAGAAATATAACCCGATAACGCCGACGCTCAGAACACGTG
>JAYWBA010000050.1:0-6536 GCA_043781915.1 Saprospiraceae bacterium | reverse complement strand
GTGAAATGGTCGCGAATACGTTGCGCAGATAAACCATCGGCGGCAAGTTTGTGCCATCTATCGCTTTGGTGCATGGCATCTTCTAAAATCTTATCGTCAATCCACCATTTCTGACCTGAGCCACTCCAATGATCGTCAAACACTTTTTGCAATTTGCTCATGCGCTCGTTCATCACTTGCTCGGCAATGAGTTGCATTTCAGAATCAATAGAGGTTATTATTTTCAGACCATCTTTATAAATATCGTAAGGTGTGCCGTCGTCTTTTTTGTATGGTTCTAAAAGTTTAGGAACAGCTGTGCGTAAATAATCTTTAAAATACGATGCCATTTCATCGTGATTCAAGACAGGTTGATACGAGAGTTCAATATTGGTATTTTTAAGTGAATCGAACTTAGTTTTAGATAAAAAATTATTTTTCACCATCTGACTCATCACCACATTGCGCCTATCTTGAGCGCGGTCGAGATTTCTTTTCGGGTTGTAAATCGTGTTTGCTTTGAGCATACCGACCAAAACAGCACCTTCTTCAATATCGAGTTCGGAAGCCGATTTATTAAAAAACCGCTTCGAAGCCATTTCAATACCAAAAACATTGCTACCAAAAGGGACAGTATTTAGATAAAACGAGAGCAGATTTTTTTTATCGTAAGCGCGTTCGAGACGCTTGGCAATCAGCATTTCGCGCACTTTATTAATAGGTGTGCTTAAAAATCTGTATTTCTTTCTGCCAAATAAATTCTTTGCTAACTGCTGTGAAAGCGTTGAACCACCCCCACCGGCATCATCTCCTTTTATAACCGAGCGAAAAAGTACGCGCCCAAAACTTCTTATATCAACACCGCTGTGCGAAAAATAACGCTCGTCTTCTGTTGCCACTAAGGCATCGACAACGTGTTTGGGGAGTGCTTCAAAACGAATATCTTTTCTGTTTTCTTTATGAAATTTACCAATTAATGCACCATTTGAAGCATATACTTCGGAGGCGTTCAAGGTTTGCATTTCTTGTAGTTCTTCAATGGTTGGTATTTCGCCGAATAAACCGATGGCGAAAACAAAATACATGGCGTAAATAACTGCAACTAATTTCGATCCGCGCCGAATCCACACCGCAATGGTTGGGTGATTTGCCGCATAGATTGCCCATCGCGTTTCAATACTGTTTTTGTAAGGTGCTAAAAAATTTCCAATCGGTGTTAAAATGCGCGTTGCCACCCGATTTACAGGCTGAGTGACAGGTCGTAAACGGGTTCGTAAATTATTAATCTGATTTTTTAATCGCTCAAACATGGAAAAGAGAAAGTGAAAAAGGAAAAGTGAAAAATGAAATAATTATCACCTATCACTTATTACTTATCACTTATTAATGTGTTCGCTTCTTTTTTATAACGCGAAATACAAATGTAAGGTGTGCAGCGCAAAAACTTTAAATCTGTGCAAAATTTTTTAGTTTGATTTTTCAGTAATAAGAGCGCCATTTAAAAATTCTCAACGGCTTTTAAAGCAAGTGTTTAGCGCAATTGATAATATTCAGTCAAAGTTCGAAAAATTTCGTTTCAGTGAAACCACATTTTATTGAAATTGAAAGCGCTTTTTTTTTAAAACAATTAATATTTTTTTTCTTTTTTATTTGGAAATAAAAAACAATTAGTTGTATATTTGGGCAACAAATAAAATATTTTTTCGTAATAACATCCAAATCAATTTATTTCATTTCTACAAAATTTTCATTCATTTAAACTATCTACAAAATGGGAATTCTTTTAAACATTTTAATTTTTATTGCAGCCCTTATTGGTATTCTGCTCATTGTAGCCTTGCTCATTAAAAAGGAATTTACGGTTGTTGGCGAAGTAACTACCAATAAACCTTTGCGCGCAGTTTTCGATTTTGTCAAAATTATTGACAACAGCAGAAAGTACAATATTTGGTGGATGATTGATCCGAATCAGAAATTGACCTATACTGGCACCGACGGCACAAAAGGTTTTATTGCTGCATGGGATTCAGAGGTTAAAGAGGCTGGCAAAGGCGAGCAAGAAATCACTAATATTATAGATTGTTCACTCATCGATTCAGAAGTACGATTTGAAAAACCCTTTAAAAATATTGGTCAAATTTTAATGACTACAACTGCTGTAACCGATAGCAGCACCAATGTTAAATGGGCATTCAAAGGCAATAATAAATTTCCGATGACGCTGATGAACTTAATCATTCCAGGTATGCTAAACAAACAAATGAATCAAAGCCTTAGTAATTTAAAAAATCTCCTCGAATCTTGACCCAAATTAAATGATTTACAGATTTATATGATTGCTGAATCGTGTTAATCCTTAAATCAGCTTAATCTTGGTCAAGACTTAAATTTATTTCTTCATTTTCAATATAACAATTATGGTTTCTGTAAATCCGTATTTACTTTTTAACGGTCAAGCTGAGGCAGCAATTAATTTTTACAAATCCGTTTTCGGTGGCGAGCTTAGCGATTTCAACAAGTTTAAAGATATGCCCGATGGCAATAAACTTTCAGCTGTTGAGCAAGAGCTTATTATGCACGCTTCATTTCCATTAAACGATGGTTCTATTTTAATGGTTTCCGATAGTTTGCCGTCGCAGAATTCGACAGTAACATCTGGTAATAATTTTCAACTCAGCATTGCTTGCGAAAGCGAAGACGAAGCGACTGATTTATTCGATGCTTTAAGCGATGGTGGAAATATTGTGATGCCCTTAGCAAAAACTTTCTGGGGTGCATATTTCGGTATGCTGACCGATAAATTTCATGTGGGTTGGATGGTGAATTACGATTATCCGAAAGAGTGATAAGTTATGAGGGATCTAATTGTGAGAAAAACACCCCTCACAACTACAAATCCCTCTCTTTTCCCATTATCTCACTCACTTGATTATCAATAGGGTCGGAACTTTCAGCAAGTTTTGCGACAATGTTTTTGTAATCAGCATCGTTGCGGTTTTGCGACATTTTCTTTTTGGCTTCCAAACTTTCAATCGCCAATTTAAATCCCACAATGCCGCGAATTTCGCGCGAAACCATCTTTTCCATTGTATCGACAGTACGTGGATTTTCCCGACCGTGTTCAAAAACCTGTGTGAGTTGCGTAACCGATGCCAATAATTCTTCAGCACTAAGTTTTTGCAAAGTGCCGTAAACGTGTACGCTCAAATAATTCCAAGTAGAAACATTTTCATTGGCATACCAACTTGAAGAAATATATGAGTGCGGACCAGCAAAAATAACAAGTGCTTGCTTGCCTTTTTCAATCGCATCAATTATCGGATTTCCTTTGGCGACATGACCATGCAGTATCGGGGTAGTATCGTGATTTTGAAACAACACAGGAATATGCACCGCATGAATTTTACCCGCATCATCGGTTGCACTCAAGATTGCAAAACTGTTTTTTTGAATAAAGTCTAAAACTTCCGATTCATTTTGCCAAGCGTTGATTTTTGGTACGTACATAGTCAATTACTATTTTAAACCTCGTAGATTTTAAAAACCTACGAGGTTTTTTGTAAAAATAAATATTATAAAAAATATAATACAATATGAAACTCAGTTCTTTTTCTGACGTTACAAAGGTGATACAATTCTTCTAAAAATTCATTTAAAGTTTTTCACTTTTTTGCGTTGTGCACATTGCTTAATTATGATTTAATAAATTTAATTTTAAAAGAAATTATTAAAGCCTATTATTAGCACTGTGGATAAGTGGATAAGCGTGGAATATTTATTTACGCACAAACTTTAAGCACGGCACGGCGGTGTTATTAACACACCAAATTTAATTTCCCGTTTGAAAATCAATTCAATACAGCGTAATTCACAATTTTTGTTTACATCAACATGTTCCACAAAAAACTTAACCGAGGTTGTGAACATGTGCAGAAAAATGTTACAAATAATTTATTTTGTTCTCGAAGCCTACTATTTTAAACATCCGTCCACATTTTAAAACTAGAGAAAAGTGAAATGTGCGTAACATTTTTTTATCACTAATTTATGCACACAGTTATACACTTAATATTGAGTTAACATTAAACTTATCCACAGGCTTAAATTTTAAACATCCATTGAGTAGGTGTAATTTTTTATCAATACATTTGTAAAATACACAAATGAATGCCTTTTTGACAAAAACTAATTTGAATTTTGTTGGAATGATGTAAATTCGTTAAATTTTTATTCTGTCCTTATATTTATATGCGAGTAGTTATTCAGCGTGTTACAGAAGCGCAAGTGGTAATAAATTCTGTAACGGTGGGTGCCATTGAAAAAGGTTTGCTCGTTCTTCTCGGCATTGAAGATGTTGATTCTAAAAGCGATGCCGATTATCTCATCCAAAAAATATCAGCGCTGCGTATTTTTAGCGATACACAAGGTACAATGAATCTTTCTGTGCGTGATGTTAGTGGCAGTATTTTAGTGGTTAGTCAGTTTACACTCTTCGCCGATACCAAAAAAGGTAATCGACCATCATTCCTCCGCGCTGCTCGACCCGAAAAAGCAATTCCGTTGTATGAATATTTTGTCGATAAACTCTACTCGTATAGCGAATGCCCTATTCAAACAGGTGAATTTGGTGCCGATATGAAAGTAAGTTTAGTGAATGATGGTCCGGTGACAATCATTATTGATTCTTTAAAAATGTAGCTATTTAGCTTTAGCTAAATAGCGGCTCAAAACTAAATACTAAAACATTTTTCGACTAAAATTCAAAGCAGCTATTAATAAACTTATCTGCTCTAACGTTTCTGTTTTACCTTTGCAATAAGTTGGAGTCAAAACTCTATGCTTAAAAATAAAATTAAACATGGCACTCGATCAATACGATGTAGATAAAGAAACAGAAAAAGAAACCTACGAAGTGAAACGCGTTGATGAAATGTCGTTTTGGGAACATCTCGACGAATTGCGCAAGCGGCTTATTCGCTCGTTTATTGCATTGGCGATAACAACTATAGGTATATTTTCACTCGGCGATTGGGTTTTTACTAATATCATTTACGCACCGCGCGATCCAAGCTTTATAACCTATAACATGATGTGCAAATTAGGCGCACTGTTAAATATGTCGAGTTTATGCATTCATCCCATAAATTTCGAAATTTTTACCACCGAAATGGGTGAGCCATTTTTTAAGCAAACGCAAGTAGCTATTGTTTTAGGTTTAATTGTTGCGAGCCCTTATATTTTTTACCAATTTTGGCTGTTTATAAAACCAGGTTTAACACAGCGCGAAATAAAAGCTTCGAGCGGTTTTGTAGCTATTTGCACCAGTTTGTTTGTAACGGGCGTTTTGTTTGGTTATTTTATCATCGCGCCGTTTGCTATTTCATTTTTAGCGAGTTATACGATTGGTGGCGTAGGCGGAAAAGTTACTTTAGATTCGTATATCGGTTTTATGACAATGTTCACTTTGCCCATCGGATTAGTGTTCGAGTTACCCATACTGATTTATTTTCTTTCAAAACTTGGTTTAATTACCCCTAAATTTTTGCGCGAGTACAGGCGCTATACCATAGTTATTTTACTCATCGTTGCAGGTGTTATTACACCTTCGCCCGATATGATTTCGCAAATTTTGGTGTTTATACCTTTATATACTTTATATGAAGTCGGCATTATTGTTTCGGCACGCGTAGCGAAACAACGTGAGTTGGATAGAGCGCAATACGATTAAAACTCGAATTTTTCGCGCAAAGACGCAAAGGGGTTCGCAAAGGCGCAAAGAAAATTAGGATTTTGCGCCTTTGCGCCTTTTATTTTGCGACTTTGCGCGAAAAATATCAATTTATGAGAACGGTGAAAAAAGCTATTTTTTTACTTCCATTAATTTTAATCTTCTCGAGTAGCTCAACGCACACGTCCTCTAAAAATATTTATTGGGGCTTTCCGGCGCACCAACGCATCAATAAAATGGCAGTTTTTACTCTGCCCGAAGAGATGTTGCCGTTGTATAAAAAACATATTGTTTACCTCACTGAACACGCCGTTGATGCCGATAAACGCCGATATGCTTCTGTTGCAGAAGGTTATAACCATTTTTTAGATTTTGAATTTAACGGAAAACTCAATCACAATTACTACCATGCAGTTTTTGAAAATGCTTCTATTTATTGCATTGACACTCTCGGTAAACGCGTTTTGATTTCAGATAAAAAAACGTTGCACAAACGTGGTAAAGATTATTATTTCACCGCACCCGCTATAAAATATATTTTTGGTCGCGATTCAGTGGTTGTCGCCGATACGTTTGTTCAGTCGTTTATGTATTATTTGACGCACCTCAAACGCTCGCACGATTCATTGCGCATTCATCCCGATTCTCTTCGCGAGATTTTCTTAAAAGAAAAATTATACGCTAAAGTGCCGCTCAAAAATGTGTACGCTATCGACACGGTTTACAAACATGGCATTTTACCTTATGCTATTCAGCGCACCTATTATGGTTTGGTAAAAGCGTTTTTAAGTTTAGATGAAGTTAAAATTCTGAAATTGAGCGCTGATTT
>JAYWBA010000049.1:0-6544 GCA_043781915.1 Saprospiraceae bacterium | reverse complement strand
ACAGCTCTTTCGGAAAACCTGTATGATAGACCTACTATCATCTTATTTATAGTTCTTCAAAGCACGTGAGCTTCGAATTGCAGGACACACCTTGAACGGGCTATTTTCGCGTCTTTGATGCGTAATATTTGGGTGCGCCAGAGAAGCAGCGATAATGAATTCAGTCAGAGAACGAATCCAGCGACTGTAATTTTTTGACACATGGTGTATGAAGGAGTAAATGTTAAAAATTTTGTTTGTTAAAGAAAAAATTATAAATTTGTGAGTCAAAAGCATTTTTATACTAAATATTTTTTGCCAATGAGTGTTTTAGAATTAAAAGGCGAATTGCATGATATGGTATCTTCTATCACGAATGAGCACCTTTTGCTGCGTTTAAAACAAGCTTTTAAACAAGTTACAGCAGAAGAATTAGAGACATCTGACTATGCATTAACGGCTGAACAAGAATTAGAATTGACAAAGGCAATAGAAGAAACATATCATGAAGAAAATTTAGTAAGCCATGAAGCTGCACTTAATGAACTCTCCAAATGGTTAAAAAAATAAAGTGGCGTCAAAAAGCACTCCAATATGTACGTGAAACGGCTGAATATTTAGAATCAGAATTTTCAGAACAAGCAGCTAACAATTTTGTGGATGCGGTAGATAAAGCTATCAATCGAGTTGAAAAAAATCCAACTGCTTATAGAAAAGCACCAAAAACGCAATCTGTACATTTTGTCAATATTGATAAAAGCAGACAAATGTTCTACCGACTTAGTGGTCAAACGATTATAATCTCAGCTTTTTTTGATAACAAGCAAGACCCTGAAAGGCGCCCCTTTTAAAGTTTTTGGTTGAATACCGATTGCCAACCATCTATCAAAAAAACTAAAGTTGGATTAAGTCTCCGATTGAATTTATTATTTCTGCGTCTTTGAGGCATCCTAAAAGTACTGGGCAAGACGCGAAAATAATCCATTCGTGTCTCGCTTTTAGCCTCTTCACAACCAAAATCTAAAACTCGAAATACCGATACGTGTTTTATGAAGACCATGTGCCAGCAAGTAGTAAATTCAGTGTCTGTATTTTTTTAAAATGGTATGAGAGCTGGTATCATTAACTTTATAATTTCATTTGAATTTAGAATTTTTAATACAAATTTTCAAATAAACAAAAATCTCAAAATTTAGCATTTAAAACAAAAACTTTTATTTTGATGCGAAATAAATTAAATTCTGACATTATTTGGGATAAAATTTTCAAAATTTAAAAATAAATTACAAAACGTACACTTCATAAGATCAAATCATGTTAAATTTGTCCACAAATTGTTTTAATAATATGGCAACAAAACGTTCAGAAGTTCACGCTTACACATTTATACTAAACGAATTGGTGAATAGGAAAGGCTGGAATAAACAACAAGTTTATACTCAGCAGGAGTGTCAAAATATACCTGCTGTTGCAAAATACTTAAAAAATCAAAGACCAGAAAATGTTATTGAAGTCAATAATGCTATATTATATATCATTGAGGCAAAAAATTCAAGATATAAACTTGACCAAGCCTTAAGAGAAGCAGAAAAAGATTATGCAGACTTGGTAAATAAAGATAAAAACACAAAAGCAATTTTCATCTCAGGTGTCGCTGGGAATGATGAAGAAGGATTCATTGCTAAAAGTAAATTTTTTCAAAATGGTACTTGGGAAATAATCACAGAAAATGAATATGAAGTAACTGGTTTACTTTCTAAAAATCAAGTTGATAGAATACTAGAAACTAATAAAGCCAATATTGTAGATTTTGAAATAGATGAAAAAGAATTTTTACAAGCTGCTGAAAGTATTAATCAAATTTTACACGATGGTGCTATAAATAAGGATTATAGAGCAAGAGTTATTTCTGCATTATTGTTAGCTATAGCAGAAGGTTCAAATATTGATTTGTCTGTAAATCCAAGTATTCTAATTCAGTCTATTAATTCTCGCGTTGATTTGATGCTTAAAAAGCATAAAAAGCACGATTTTTCTCGTTACATTAAAATTGATTTGCCTTCAAGTGAAGATAATCACGTTAAATTTAAAAGTGCAATTATTAGAACTATCCAAGAGCTTTTGGAATTAAATATCCGCTCTGCCATGAAATCTGGTAAAGACGTACTTGGTAAATTCTACGAAATATTTTTAAAGTATGGTAATGGTGCAAAGGAAATAGGAATTGTTTTAACTCCAAGGCATTTAACAAGGTTTTCTGCTGAAATATTAGATATCAATGAAGATGATTTGGTTTTTGATCCTACTTGTGGAACAGGTGGCTTTTTAGTTGCTGCACTTGATGAAGTTAAGAAAAAATGTAAAGATGAAAGGAAATTTGAATTTTTTAAAAGATTTGGAATTTATGGAATAGAAGAGCAAGATCCTGTTGTTGCTCTTGCTCTGGTAAATATGATATTTAGAGGAGACGGTAAAAATAATATTATTGAGGGTAATTGCTTTAATAAATGGTTAAATCAATCAGAGGAGAATGGTTTACCAATTGCAGAATATTTAGATACAAATAGTGAAAACAGAATACCTCCAATTACTAAGGTTTTAATGAACCCACCATTTGCACAAAAGGGAAGCCAAAGAAAGGAATACCATTATGTTCAACAAGCTTTAAATCAAATGCAAGATGATGGGCTTTTATTTGCTATTTTACCAATGTCTGTATTGTTAAAAGGTGGAGAAGAATTGAGCTGGCGAAAAGATTATTTATTAAATAACCATACTGTTTTGTCTGTAGTTACTTTCCCTGAAGATTTATTTTATCCCGTTGGAGTAAGAACTCTTGGCTTAATTATTAAAAAAGGTGTCCCACATAATAAAAAGAAAAAAGTATTTTGGGCTAAAGTGAATTTTGATGGTTTTGTAAAAAGTAAAGGTAAGAGGCTTGAGTCTAAAAAAGCAGTTAATGAATTACTGGAAATTAAATACTTATTGAAAAAATCAATAAAGCAAGAAGATTTTGAAGTAAATAAGCCGAAGTACTTCGTAAACAAGCCAATAGATTTTACTGATAAACAACTTGAATTAATTCCTGAAGCATATTTAGATGAAGGCTTAGTTTCAATTTCTGAAACTATAGATGAAGTTGATAAAATAGTTAGGGAACTTTTTACTTTCCTTATAACCTCAAAAAAAATTAGTAACCCTTTTTTAAAGTTTATTAGAGCGCAAAAATCAAAGACTTTTGATTTAGAAATTAAATACGAAATATTCAAACTCAAGGATTTGTTTAGCTATATCGATACTGGAAGCTTTCACGTTAGTGGAGATTTAGACCAGGGGATTGTTCCATTAATTTCTTGTAAGACAATTGAAAATGGAACAGAAGGTCTTTTCGAAATTGACGAAAATACATTTGAGAACTGTATAACAATAGCTTCAGATGGTAGTTGGCCGATGACATCTTTTTACCATAGTTACAATTTTGCAGCTAAAGACAATGTTATTGTTTGTCGCCCTAATGAAAATTTAAACTTAAAGGCAATTCTATTTATAACAGCTCAACTAAATAGCCAAATTTGGAGGTTTTCTTATGGTCGCAAATGCTACCTAAATAAAATAGATAAAATTCAAATTCCATTACCTGTGAATAGTGTCAAAGAAATTGATTTTACAGTTATCGATGCAATTGTTGATAGTTGTCAAGTTTGGGATGATTTAAAGTCTTTCTAATGTTTTGAGTCTTATTCTTTGAGATATGATATTTATTCAGAGGTTAATTTATTTAAAACAGTAGGCAGTATTGTAGAAATATTTGATAAAAATGGAAATTTTACAAGGTAAAAAAATGGATTTGGCGCAATTTCAAAATCGATTGATACGCATTGAAGATGTTGAATATTTTGAAGGTTCGCTGATGACTTTGTTTCTAAATTTCAAGGATAGTCAACTTTTTTTGTTTTTTTTTAAAAACACAACTGCCCAAATATTTCACGTTTGAATGAATTTGTTCAAGTCAAGGCTGTTATGAGCCGTTGATTATTGTTCTGACTTGCCGATTGTTTCTATATTTTTTTCTGTATCTGCCAATAATGCCCAAAAGGATCTTGAATAGTTCCTTGCCTGTAACCGTAATCATAATCTTGTGCCGGAATAATTTCTATAGCGCCAGCTAATATTGCCTTATTCATAACAACATCTACATCGGGTACAAATAATCCGATACAACAGGTGCAGCCATTGTTTTTATCAGGAGAAAAAAAACGGGGTGACGTTATTTCGTGAACATGAAATAGGGCGCCGCCAATAGAAAATTCCACGACGTGAATACTGTCATCATCGTTTCTAAAACATAAATTTTCTATTGCCCCAAAAGCATTTTTATAAAATGAAACATCTTTCACTCCGTTATTTATGTAAAGCTCTGGCGCAAAAAAAGTATTACTGAAATTTGTTGTCATATTTTTATTTATTGATGCTACGTAAAAAAATTACAAATTTTAGATTTAAAGTTTCACGCCCAACGTCACAATTTTAATTATGTTTTCGCGGTTTAGTTTAACATTCAAAACGTCACTATTTTAATTATGTTTGGGTTGCGCTTCTACAAAAATCAAAAACGAAAAATTTATTTTTTCATTTTTCAATTGGGTACGCTTGTTTTAAAACAATTATTTAGAATCTATTTTGTCAAATAGTGCGTAACTTGAGTTATAAAATTATTTTTGCACAATTTTTAAACTATGATCGAATACTTAAAAGGCGAATTAGCACTCAAAACTCCCACTTATGTTGTCATTGAAACATCGGGTGGTGTGGCGTATCGCGTGCAAATAAGTTTGAACACGTATGCAAAAATTGAAAAACTTGAGAAAGTGACGCTACTCACACAACAAATCATCAAAGAAGATGCGCATTTGCTGTTTGGATTTGCGGATGAATTAGAGCGTCATTTGTTTCAATTACTCATTTCTGTGAGTGGTGTCGGTCCTTCAACTGCACAAATTGTGCTATCGGGAATGAATGCGAATGAAGCGCGCACAGCGATTGCCACCGAAAACGAAGCTGCCTTCGGCAGAGTAAAAGGTATAGGACCCAAAACAGCCAAACGCATCATTTTAGATTTAAAAGATAAAGTTTTGAAAGAATCACCCGATGCAGGGGCGGGAGCAACTATTATTCCATCATCTCCTGTTAAACAAGAAGCCATTTTAGCTTTAATATCATTGGGTTTTGTTCGAGCCAATGTTCAGAAGGTGGTTGATAAAATTATGAGCGAAAAACCTGATGCTAATGTGCAAGATGTGATTAGAATGGGTTTGAAAAATTTGGCTTCGTAGAGACGCCATGCTGGCGTCTCACTAAATTGTATTTGAGATCATTTTACAGGAGACGCCAGCATGGCGTCTCTACAAACCCAAACGTTAAAAAACCAAACACCTAAAAATTTTTACTTCACATCCGCGTTCTAACAGCGCTTTAAAATTATAAGCGATGCTACTAACCAAAAATTTGTAGCTCGATTGCAACTTTAAGCCCTTTTTACCTTATAACTCTTGAACCTATATCGTTGTACAGACGCTTTGAATGCGTCTTAAATGCGTCATTTTAAAATTTTGCGTATCAATTAAAAATCTACAAATAATAATTAGGTATTTTAAAATTAATTATTAATTAGCTTGTCTCTAATTATAGGGATGATTTATTAATTGACTTTTCCTGTTGACATGAAAGAACTATTACTTCCGAGATTTAAGAATGAAGGAATGAAGGATTCGAAAAATGAAAGAATGAAAGAATTAAGGAATGAAAGAATGAAGAATGATTCTTTTATTCCTTCATTCTTTCATTCCTCACTTCGTTACTTTATTGCTACGCTACTCATTTTTCTTACAGCTTTGAGCAATGAGCTATCAGCTAAAAGTGAAAAGTTAAAAGTGAAAAGTGAAAATTTTACAAGCGGAATTTCCGCATCTCACTTTTCACTTTTCACTTTTCACTTTTCACTTTCGAAGGATACTATACCGCTGCGCGAACGTACGGGCGATTACCTCCGCGATTCTGTTCGTAATTCATTCGACCTGCGCGATCCTTCGGTTATTGAAAAAAATATCGAATTTGACCCCGTCACTTACCAATACTATATCACCGAAAAAATCGGTACAGAATATTACAGAACACCCACGGTTTTAACCTTCGATGAATACGTCAAATACAAAAACAAGCAGCAGGAAGAAGAATATTTTGAACGCCTTTCTGGATTAAACAAAAGAAAAAAAGGGGATCTCATCGACCCGCTTTCTAAAGTTGATTTTTCTGCCACGCAAAATAATAAACTACAAATGCTCATCAAATCGGTGGGTGTGAATGGAAAATTACCAGCAGTACCAAAATTAGACGCGAAGAAAATGGGCGATAATCTTATCGGACTCATTTTTGGCGACCCTCCTACAGTTGACATTCGCCCACAAGGGCAAATTGATTTAACGCTCGGTGGTGATTACAGGTATTACGGCAACCCGACTATTCCAACATTTGCGCGCACAACAGGTGGTCTATTGTTCAATATGGA
>JAYWBA010000048.1:0-6625 GCA_043781915.1 Saprospiraceae bacterium | reverse complement strand
TGATAGTTGATAGTTGATAGTTGATAGTTGATAGTTGATAGTTGATAGTTGATAGTTGATAGTTGATAGTTGATAGTTGATAGTTGATAGTTGTAGATTGTGTCACTAACTAACAACTAACAACTAACAACTAACAACTATCAACTAAACTACTCTTTATTGTACTCGATATGTCTCGTGCGGCGCAATTTACTGCCTGTTAATTGCTGATAAAGTTTTTCGTATTTCAAATAAACTTCTCTGTTCTGAATCCATCTATCATTGACTATAAGTTGTTCGTTAGAACTGTTCATCATTATATGTACGCGCGTGCCGTCTTTAATATATCCATCCTTTCTGAGTTCTTGCTCAAAACCAGACTGCCAGCCATATTTTGTTTTTTTGTTCGGATAAAGTTCGTCTCCGCTATCATCGAAATCTTCCATATCGGTACGGATTTGACGCATTTCCTTTCTAATTTTGTCAACCTCATCACTCTGAATATTGGTATTGTTCAATTTCCTTTTAATTTCTCTGATTTGGGCGGCTTTAGTTTGATAAAATCCAGCATCTTTCGCATCTTCAGTATCAAATTCTTGTATTTTGTTAATTATATCCTTGAGTTGATTTTTTAATTCCATTCTTTGCTCGTCACATGGATTGCATTTATCATCATTGACCGTACTAAAATTAAAATTAGTGTTTTGAAACGCATCATTTGCAGCTAATAAAGATTGATTCGCAACCATCATCGCATTATTTGATAAGGATATGGCTACATCTGGATTAACATCTACATGAACCTTGGGGCTAAGAGTGATTTTTTTACTGTAATTTTTATTAAAATTACTGTTAGAACTCCAAAATTTATTAAAACTCGGTGGTGTAGGCGGCACTGGTGATACAGGTGGTACCGGCGGAACAGGCGGTGTCGGTGGAATAGGCAAAAATGCGTCCTTTTTTTCTAAAAACTCTCTATATTCTCCAAATTGCTCTTTCGGAATTTCTTTACCGTTAACATTTAGGTGCGTAATTTCACCTTTTTCAATTACGTAATGGTATTTATCTTTTCCATTACTGTATGAAAAATCTGCAAAATCATTTGAAATCGGATGATTAGGTAAAGAATCTATAATAAGTTCTGGAATGGATGTTTTCCATCTTTTCAAGGATGCGTAGTAATTTGGAAATTTTTTTTCAGAAATTTCTTTACCATTGATATTGAGATGAACAATTTCGCCATCACGCATTTGCCATTTTACATTTTCTTTGTCATCAATGTAAGTGAATGTTCCCAAACCATTTTTGTAAGAATTTGATCTATGTTGGCTGAATTTAGACGAATCGCAGACTTCGCTTTGTTGTTCAGGCGTTTCAGTGTTCAATGTGTTTTCAGTAGCTAATTTATTGTCACTATTTTCACTAAATGAAGTGAATACTAAAACTAAAAGTAAAAAGCACGTTGCTACTAATTTTTCCATGATATTAGATTTTGATTGTGGTTGATTTAATAAACGTTTTACACGGTTGAGTAATTGATTTTTTGAACTTTTTCCCGAAAATCCCATAGCAAGCATTGGGCTTTGTGCGTGCAACTCTTGCAAATTCACCAACGCTTTAGCATAACTGAGTGAATTTCCAGAAATGGATACAGCGATATCATCGCAACAATTTTCGCGCTCGTTTCTAATAGTATTAGAAAGCCACCAAACTGCTGGATGGAAATAAAATAAAATCTCTACGATGCTTTGAAGAATATTGAATAAATAATCTTTCCTGCGAATGTGTGCTAATTCGTGAGCAAGTATAGCTTCAACTTGCTCTACACTTAAATGGCAAACAGCACCAATAGGGAATAAAATTATAGGTTTGAGTGAACCAATCGTCATAGGTGTTTTAACTAAAGCCGATTCAAAAATTTCTACTGCTTTAATTACGCCGAGTTGTTCGCATAAATATTCAACGCGAGCTTGCCATTCCCCGTGCATGGGTGAATTTCGGTAGCGTTTTAAATAGGTTATGTATGAAACACCGCTCAATAGCCGCAGCGTAAATAGAGCTACACCCATGAGCCAGACCGATACAATGAGCGGCAAATGTTGGTTGAAATATTCTCGAAATCCAATGCTCGAAGAGATTTCAACTAAATCTTTAGTTTTATTTAAAACAATATCTTTAAGCGTATTTTGTTCGATAATTTGACCGCCATCTTCACTAACTGAATTGCTGAAATCGAAATAAATACAAAAAGTAACGATTGCACTAATAAAAGTTGTAAACAATCCAGCGCAACTTACTATATAGCGTGTTTGCGCTGCGCGTTTGCGCAACGCAATCATTAAAACTGCCACTAATAGGGCAATTGCTGTTGCTTGCCAAAGCGAGTGAACTACCGTCCAACCCAATGCGTACTCTAAATTTGGAGAAAGGATTCTTGACATGGCTCGAATTTTAAGAATTTTATGAATGAATATATGGTTTTCTTAAAAAAATTAATCATTTTGCCTTTGTGAATAGTTTGTCGATTCAAATTTTTATAAGAAAGCCTTAAGGATGAATATTTAAAATCTATGGTTACTCTATTTTTTTACAATTGATACAGCTCTTATCTTTTTGAATTTGATCGCGTAACTTTAAGAGGTCATCAATTTGCCTCCTAACATTTTCAGCTTCTTTTTTTACTTCTGCTGCCTCTCTTCGTACAGCTTCACGCTCTTGTCTAATTGCCTCGAGTTCTTCTTGATTTTCTTTGACTGAAGTAAGTTTTTCTTCTGTAATATTGGTACCGTTTATTGTTAGTTTAACCAGAACACCGTCAATGTATTCAAGAACTACAGTTTCATCTTTATAGCTATTTTCGATATTTGCCACGGGGTCAGCGGCAGTTGCTAATATTACTTTAGGATCAAGTGTATCTGTTTTACATAAGGTGTATTGATGATTTATGACCGCGCTTTTTGCATTAACGTAACTAAGTGCAAAAATAATGACGACTACTATAGCCCGAATAATAGAATTTTTCTTTTTCATGTTTTATTTTTTTTCAAGTTGAGCAATGAGTTTTTTAATTTCTTCTAACTCTTCGGGGGTTGTTTCAGAACTGCCCAACGCACTCATAACTAATGAGCTTGCCGAACCGCGAAAGGTTGCATTCATAAAGCCTTCGAGTAATTTATTTTGTGTATCACGCTCTTCTAAAACGGCATAATAAGAGTGAACACGGTCGTTTACTTCGCGACGAACAAAACCTTTATCGAGCATAATCTGCATAAATTTTAAAGTTGTGGTGTAACCCACTTCTTTAGCATTTATGCCGCGATTCTCATTTATTTTATCGTTCACTTCGCGAATAGTACATGGCTGTTGCTGCCACAAAACTTGTAAAATTTCTAATTCAGAATCGGTTGGTGGCGGAATTTTTTTTAAGTGCATATTGTCTATTTTTAAGTGTAAATTTAAATTCTTACGAATATTTTCGTAACTTAAAACAAAGATATACGAACGGTTTCGTACTTCCAAATTTTATCTACGTTTTTTTTCGTAGCGCTGATTTTTTTTTTATTTTTTAAAATAATAGATAGAAAAAATACTTTTTTAATGAAAATTATATTCTTTTGTGGAAATAATTTAAAACACATTCTTATTTGTGTTAGAAATTTTTTCAGATACAATATATTAGCGGTTGAATTAAAACGCAAAATCTTTTAAACACCTTAATTGAATAGATTTAACTAAAAAATTACTTATGGCAAATCTGTGGTTACGAAAACCATTATCTGAGTTACTCCACCAATCAGAAACGAGTGAACTCAAGCGCACATTGGGTGCAACTAATTTAGTTCTTATTGGCATCGGTGCTATTATTGGTGCTGGTTTATTTGTTCGTACAGCATCAGCAGCAGCACATCATGCAGGTCCATCCGTTGCATACGCATTTATATTAGCTGCAATAGGTTGTGCCTTTGCAGGTTTATGTTATGCCGAATTTGCATCCATGATACCCGTTGCCGGCAGTGCTTATACTTATTCTTATGCAACTATGGGTGAGTTCGTTGCGTGGCTAATTGGTTGGAATTTAATTTTGGAGTATGCTTTGGGTGGCGCAACGCTTTCTATCGCATGGTCGGAATATCTTAATAAATTTATAGAGTATTTTATAGGAAAAGAATGGGTTGTACCATTTAAATGGAGTCACTCTCCGTTTCAAGTCTTGCAAGATGCTTCTGGAGCTGTCTTAGAACAAGGAATAATTAACATTCCAGCCATCATTATTTTGGCATTAGTCACTTGGATTCTGATTATTGGCATTCAACAATCTGCTTCAATTAATGCAGTTATTGTTGCTGTCAAATTGGCAATTGTATTTTTAGTAATACTTTTTGGTTGGTCATTCATAAATCCAGCGAATCATGATCCCTATATTCCAGCTCCGAATACACACACTGCATTGGTAAATGGTGTTCAAAAAATATTCGAACCCATAACAGGTGGTTGGTGGGGAATTGTGAGAGCAGCAGGTGTTGTTTTCTTCGCCTTTATTGGTTTTGATGCGGTTTCAACAACTGCACAAGAAGCGCGAAATCCTAAACGTGATATGCCCATTGGTATTTTAGGTTCACTTGTGGTGTGTACTGTTTTATATGTTTTGTTCTCTCACGTTCTTACGGGCATTGCTCATTATAGCGAATTTCAAGGAGCATCTGCAGAAGCTTCTGTTGCTAATGCCATCCAAGATCACATGCCTGGTTACGGGTGGTTAGCTAAATTCGTAACATTGGCAATTTTATTTGGCTTTACTTCAGTAATGATGGTGATGTTACTCGGTCAATCGCGCGTTTTTTATAGTATGTCAATAGATGGTTTAGTTCCTAAAGTTTTTTCAGTTTTGCATCCGGTTTATAAAACACCTTATCGGTCAAATCAATTGTTTTTTGTATTTGCGGCTCTATTTGGTGGTTTTATTCCTGGCGATATTGTAGGTGATATGGTGAGTATAGGTACGCTGTTTGCATTCGTAGTCGTTTGTATTGGCATAATTTTAATCCGTAGGTCAAATCCAGAAATCCCACGCCCTTTTAAAACGCCGTTTGTACCTCTCTTTCCTATTTTAGGTGCAGTTGCTTGCCTCGGAATGATTTTGGGATTAGGTTGGCTCAACTGGATGCGTTTGATTGTTTGGTTGATTATTGGAATTGTAATATATTTTGCCTATAGCGTTAAGAATAGCAATGTACAAAAAGCGAATAAATAGTTGACAGTTGACAGTTGACAGTTGTTTGTTGACAGTTGTTTGTTGATAGAAAATTATTTTTTATTTTAAAAAAAAAATGAGAAATAAAAATATCTCAAGAAATTAAAAGGTGTTGTATTAATTTGCAGCACCTTTTTTTATCACTTATCATCTTAGAGAATTTTCTACTTAAAATATATAACATATTTACAAATCATGACAAATTCGTTATTCATATTTTTTTCGATTACGTTACTCTCAGTTTTAAAAATAGACTGCACTTCTACAATTAATAAAGCCGAAACTAAAAGCAATTTAATTGAAGCTGCCACATTTAACGCTGCTGAAAAAATAAATGGATTAAGTTTTGTTGCAGCGCCTAAACCATTTTCAGCTAAAGCATTTATTGATATTGAAAATGTTTGCGCTAATTTTATTGCTGTCATTCCGTATGCCTTTACACGCAGCGAGGAACCGCACGTGAAATTTGGCAATAATTTCCAATGGTGGGGCGAACGTGTTGAAGGTGTAAGCGCGACAATCGATTCGGCACAAGCACACAAAATTAATGTGATGTTGAAACCCCAAGTTTTTGCAGGCAGAGGTTGGATTGGCGATTTAAATTTTGCTTCAGATGATTTATGGAAAAGCTGGGAAACTGATTACGCGAACTATATTCTACAATTTGCTAAAATAGCTGCCGAGAAAAAAATTGCCATTTTCTGCATCGGTACTGAAATATCTAAATCGGTTAAGTATCGACCTCAATTTTGGAAAAAATTTATTCCTGAAATTAAAAAAATTTATTCTGGCAAATTGGTTTACGCTGCTAATTGGAATGATTACTCAGAAGTAACATTTTACGATCAACTCGATTATGTAGGCATTGATGCTTATTTCCCATTAGATACAGCCAAAACGCCAACCATTGAAAATCTTGTATCAAAATGGAAACCCATCGCAACAGAATTGGAAACATTCTCTAAGAAAATAAATAAACCTATTCTTTTTACCGAAGCGGGTTATCTGAGCATAGATTGTTGCGGTGGTAAAAATTGGGAACTCGAGAAGGTGCGTAAAACAAGTGCTATCAATGAACAAGCGCAATTTAATGCCTACGCTGCTTTGCTAACTCAATTTCAAAATAAAAAATTCTTCGCTGGTGTTTTTTGGTGGAAATGGTTTCCTGATAAAATGGGGCATGAAGGTAGTATGGATAAAGACTATACACCGCAAAATAAATTGGCGGAGGGTGCTCTAAAACAATTTTATTGCCGTTAATTTAATTCAAACCTAATAGGAGCTTCGCACCTACGCGATATACACATCTCTACAAAAACGTAGTACATTCAAATTTTTCGGGCATTTAGCCCTCAAAATTTGGGGAAAAATTAGTTTTTGTGGCGGCGAAGACGC
>JAYWBA010000047.1:0-6678 GCA_043781915.1 Saprospiraceae bacterium | reverse complement strand
TTTTCAGTTGAGCGCGTTATTGCATACCAAGCTAACCATCTTTTTTCAGGATTTACAATTCTGTAAAGCGTATCAGGTAAATAGTTGGGAATGATGGTAAAATAAAACTTCGGCAAATTTTTGTGTAATTCAATTGCTTTTTGTTGATACAGTGCATCGTTCATTGCGCCATTTTGTGAACCTTCAAATTCAGCATCAACGGCTTGCAATATGGGGTCGCCAGGTATAGCATCGCTTAAAAAAAAGAGCAGTACCGATGTTATCATCAGTACAAGAATACTACCGACTAAGCGAGCAAGAATAAAACGTATCAAATTCGTTGTTCGTTGTTAGCTGACGCTCTAAAACCATTTATCTTTGTAAATCTGGTAGTGAAAGTAAAGATTTACAAAGATAAAGGTAATTTTAGATAATTATTGCTTTTCGCGCTTCAATAAATCTTTATAAGCAAATTTAATCCAATCGTCGTTATTTTCGCTAATAAGTACGTCTGGTTTGATTTTATCTTTATCAATCGAAATGCCGTAATCTAGCCAATTGGACCGCAGTATCGGCATGCCGACAGAAATTGATGGGCAATTTGTTGGGTATAAAACGTTTCTATCATAATCTAACAGCCCATACGATTTTTGCCCATAAACCACCACTTTATCACTTTGCCGTGCCAACATAGTGAATAATTCGCCGCCACTGATAGTGCTATTGTTAATTAGAATGCCAATTTTTTTAGGTGAAGCCATCGTTTTAGCAAAGTAAAACGTATCGGCAATTTGGTTTTCGTTATAAAAATTATGGAAGCCACCGAAATTTTTTTTCACAATGGTTTCTATGCTATCGAATTCGGCGCGCTCTTTTTTCGTCGATTTGTCGTAATCCGTTTTGATGAACTTTTTAAACCATTTTTCGTAATTTTCTTTGGTAGCGCGGTGTTTACAGTTAAACCACACAATGGGTTTTGTGTATAAAAAAGGAAAAAGAAGTTTAGCCACCTCAATTTCACCGCCATTATTACCGCGCAAATCAATAATTAAATAGGGCGTTGTCGAAAGATGTTGCGCATTTTTTTGAATCGCTTTTTGTAGAAGAATATTGTTTTCAGGTGTGAAATTAGGAATTTTAATGACCGCTAAATTATCACTCACAAACTTAATTTTACTTGTGGCAGGTATATACGAAGCGTTTTTGTTAACGTATTCTTCGAAATCGAAACTTGATTTAGTTGTAGGGAAAATGCGTTGCATAAAAAGCGGGTC
Source organism: Saprospiraceae bacterium (assembly GCA_043781915.1). Classification (GTDB taxonomy): domain Bacteria; phylum Bacteroidota; class Bacteroidia; order Chitinophagales; family Saprospiraceae; genus JAAFJT01. Next base: position 5,425 of record JAYWBA010000047.1, on the reverse strand, counting down.
GGCATCCATCACATCGTCCAAAATTTTAACTGTCGGAGTCGTTTGATTGTCTTTATCGCGCATGGTCAACACCATCGAAAATTCGTTTTTCCTGTTTTCTTTCACGTCGAATTTAATTTCATTCGATTTCCAGTTTGAATAAACTGAAGAAATGATAACACCCATATAAGTATCGGGTTTTTCGTCCGATTTTACAATCGCAATTTTATAGCTTTCATTTTCCCAAATACCCTCAATTTTTCTGAGTTTTTTTGCCGATTTTAAATAATCAATGCAGCCCTTTACGTCTAATTTGCTTTTTAAAACTTTAATCTCTTGAACCTCGTTCGTTTCAGTTTGCAAATTTTTAGGAATAGGTGTTTTGAGTGTTGGGTCGAAATAAATTTTAAGGTTTTCATCTTTAAAATACTTTGTCCATTCTAAAATAGCGTCTGCACAATCATCTGCATTCGTTATTTTATGACAACGATTGGCAATTCTATTGGTGAATTTCGTGAATTCAGCAGTATCAAAATGCTTGGTTTTATCGAACCAACCCGCGTAATTAAACTCAACGAGCAGTCGCACTTTTTTAAACGTGCTATCGCAATTACATTTTTGGGCGTAAGCGTGAGCGGAAAGAAACAGGAAAAGAATAAAAATCGCGTTTTTCATATTTTTGTAACGCTACACTGTGGTAAATGTGTCATGAAAATGCCTAAATTTATGCCAATATAAAAATAATTCTTTGTGTAACCTTTGTTTCTTTGTGCCTTTGTGGCGAAAATATGCCGCGAATTGCCTCACCACAAAGAAACTAAGTCACAAAGATTTCACAAAGTTCGTTACAATAAATTATGTCAACTCAAACTTACACAGTTCAAGAAATCGAATTTGCCACACCCGAATACGATGAAATGGTGCGCTTACGCTACGATGTTTTGCGCAAACCTTTGGGCAGAGAATTCACTGAAGAGCAACTCGCAGCTGAATATTCGGATGCACTTTTCGGAATTTACGACGCGCAAAATCATTTGCTCGGTTGCCTTATAATGACACCAAAAAATGGAGACGTTGTTAAAATGAGACAAGTAGCTGTTGCACAAAACACACAAGGTCGTGGGATTGGTAGCGAAATGGTGCGCGCTGTTGAACAATGGTCGAAACACAAAAATTATAAATCCATTGAACTCAATGCACGCGATGTAGCCGTCAATTTTTATAAAAATTTAGGCTACATCGTTGAAGGTGAAGAATTTTTAGAGGTTGGTATTCCGCATAGATTTATGTGTAAAGTGTTGTAGAGTGTCAACATTTTATAATCGCAGAAAATATCCGTTCTAACTCAGTTCATCCGCGTTTCCGATACTAATGTTTAATTTATGAAATACTTTAAAATCATTCTTACAATTTTTGTCACCTGGTTTTTATTACACGCAGTGTTTATAAGCATTGATGGTTTAACACAAACAAATGCATCGGCAGATGCGGCAGTTATTTTAGGCAATTTAGTTTATGCAGACGGTAATATGTCGAAAGGATTAGAACAACGCGTACTGTGTGGATTAAAGCTTTACGAAGAAGGGCGCGTTAAGAAAATAATTGTGAGTGGTGGCGTGAGTAGTGGTTGTAAGTGCAATGAGGGCGATAAAATGAAAGCCTATTTAGTAAAAAATGACGTACCCGATTCAGCCATCGTTGTCGATAATTTTGGTAAAAACACACGTGCTACTGCAGCGAATACTTTCAAGTTCAAAGACAGTTTGCATATTAATAGCGTCATTGCAGTTTCGCAATACTATCATATATCTAGAACCAAAATGCTATTGCGGAAAAATGGATTTACAAATGTGAGTGGCGCAAGCCCCAAGTTTTTTGAATTGTTTGACTTTGTGGCTTTTGTGAGGGAGTTTGTGGGATATTATACACAGTTGTGAGCTTATGAGCTATGAGCTTTGAGCCTTCTTTGGATTCACAAGAAGGCTCAAAGTTCATAGCTCATGGCTCATAGCTTTTATTCTTGTTTCATTAATCGAATAATCTGTGCCGCGTTATCGACATCAACTCTGATAAGATACATGCCGTTAGCCACATTGCTTAAATCTATATCGAAAGCGCGATCAGTAACATTTTGTGCCGATTGTGTTTGAATCAACTGACCAACCATGTTAAACACTGTTACGCGAATTGAACTGGCTTGCTTCAATTTTATATCGAGCGTACTGTTGCTATTTGTCGGATTCGGCGCAATGCTGATAGCATCGATGATAGAAGTCGGGTCGTTAACACCCACAAAAGTTTTGACTGTGATGTCGCGGATATCAGTGCATAAATTCTTATCAGTGACTGTAACTGTGTAAGTACCCGCAGCTAAAGTGCCAATTGAATCGGTTGTTGCACCTGTACTCCAATTATATTTATATGGCGCTGTTCCTAAAGTTGGTACAAGTTTAATAGTTCCATTCGCACGATTAGGATCTGCATTTTTGATGGTGGGTGTAAATCCAAATGTAGGTGGACACACACTGCGATAGTTCACATTATCAATATCGACGAAGAAACCAGCGTAAGTTTGGATAGCACTATTCATGCTAAAGCGGATTTTTATAATCATGCCAGCATACTTGCCGAGTGATAGTTTGCGCGTATTATATAAGGTATTAACAACCTGATTTTTAATTGAAACCGTATCTAAAGGCGTAAAAGTAGTATCGCACTCGGTAGCAACATCCACTTTAAGTGCATCATTACCTTGCAGTGGGAAAGCAGTATAAGGTGCATTGTCGTTTACGAAACGGTAATCGTACAAAAGACTATCATCGGCGCGAACTGGACCAAATTTACCCGCTGTGAAATCAAAAATATTCGAAGTTTGTGCTAAAACAGGATTTGTATCTTTATATAAATCGGCATAAACAAATCCGTTTGAAGCTATATTACCATGGCCATTTACACCACCTGCTCTCACGCCTGCGCGTTTTCCAATCCAGTTAGCGGGTACTTTTAAATCGTCGAAATTGAAAACCGTATTGACAGCAATTGGTTTGCTCACGCCAATTCGATAAGGCAAAGTATCGTTCGATTGGAAATTATCGCCCGAAAGTGAAATCCAAGCTAATAATTTTTGGTTATCTTTTGAAGGCGTACCCAACTGATTTTTGAAAGTATAGACAAATGAAGCACCTACAGCAATAGGTGTTGTATCAACTTGTTCAACTACTGATGCGCCGTTTTCTAATTTGTAGCCTATGCTAAATTTACCCGTTGCAGTTGTACCCAAGTTTATAACCCGTAAAGAAACGCGACAAGTATTCATGTAGTCAAGTCCGATACTATCCGCAGCAAAATCAATAGCGGCAGGTGCCGAAACTAAAATATTATCAATTGCTACTCCGCTGTATTCACTCACACTCGGTATAGTTGTAGCATCGCTTTGGAAAATAAAGCGGAAGCGGCAACTCGGTTTTCCCGCAAAACCGGTTAATGTAGTTTGTGCGTTGCGCCAACCTACGCGGTTGGTACCCGCCCAAAACTCGTTTGAAGTGCGTGAAATCGTATCGTTGTACCAGTTTATACTTTTAGCATTGCGCTGTACGCGCGACCATGTTTTTCCTGCGTCTGTACTCGCTTCTAACCAAGTACCATCGAAATGGGTTTCGGTATAAAAGTTAATATCGAAATTGATGCGTGGGTCGGTGGTGAGCGAAGAAAAATCGTAACAAGGCGACAAAATATAACTCGTGTCGCGATTTTTGTAACTAGTATCAACGCAGTTTGTCCAGCATTTTTTGCCCGACGCGGCATTGGTGATAAATTTATAATTCGGCGTTGCCCATGCCCAAGTGCTGTTGCTGTTAGCAGCCGAATCGACGACAGCCCAAGTGTCTTTTCCTGCTTCAAAATTTTGAGCATCCGGATATTTGGTCACAACGCGCGGTCGAGTAACTGATAATTTAAACGTATCGTTCGCTTTGTTTAAATCGCCCGAAAGTTCTGTCCAAGCTGCCAACATATATTCACCTGGTTGTGTAAAATCGTAAGTGGCTTTAAACGTGAATGGAACAATACTATCTTTACTGAAATTACCAGTGAAATTTCCATCGATTGGATAATTTATGGTAACGGGTTGACCATTAACGCTGTATTTTATCGGAACTAAAATTTGTGGAGCGCCACCGTAATTTTTAATCATTATTTTAACGCTGTCGATGTTTAAATCGCAGCGATTAACGGGCGCAAAAATTTTTGATACGCCCACATTGTTAGCAGTATCTGTCCTCCAAGTGAGCGGACCGAACCAAGTGCTTGTATCGGTGCCGCAGAAAGTTTTGATGTAAGCAGTATAGTTTGTGAGTTCTTTCAATCCTTGAACAATGAAAAACGTATCTTGAGTGGTGTAACTTGGCTTTTTCAGAACAGTTGGTGTGAATGGTATCGAATCCCAGACAATGAAATACGAAATTTTTGTACCCACCACTGCCGGTTGCCAAGAAAGCGTTGTTGTTAATGCTCGAACACTCAAAACCACAGCATTAACTGGCAAACCGCAACTGATACACTTAGCTTTTCCCGCATAAACGGCACCTTGCTTAGGTTTCGGACCGTCGGCGAAAAGGATATCGCCACCATTACTGATAAGGCTGTATTTTATTTCATCCTGAAAACCGGCATTTGCGGCATCGTAACGCACAAAAATAGAATCACCCACACGCACTTTAATGTTGAAAAAGTGAACACTATCACTCGAAAGACCAATGAGACCATCGTGCGAATAGGCAACTTCTGCATTTGCACCTAATTTAATATACACTTGCGAACCGTTCCAGCCATCGCCAAATCTATCAAAAACACGTAATCGGAATGTGCAACTGTCTTGAGCAGTAAGTGTGTTTAAACTCAAACTGCAAATTGCAAAAACCAAAACGGCTGCTACGGAATTATAAAAAAAAGAACTTAGCTTGTGCATTTTTAAAAATTTTTTATAAAATTGTGGGTATTATTAGAAATATGTGAAATTGTTAAACCTTATTTTACAAATCTTGTTGAAAACATAGCTTAGTTTAAAGTGATAATTTATAGCTCCAGCTTTTAAGCTGAGGTTATAAATTTTAGGAAAAATTAAAATATGACTTTAATCGAAATAGAATTGGTTCTAAGCAAAATAATTTTCTTCTTAAAACCAACTTTAGAATTACTTTTAAAACTTTAATTAACAGAATTTGTTACAAGAAACACCGCTTTAATGTGCCCGTTAACTTAAATACGTTACAAATTAAAGCGATAAACTACAACTACGCAAATACATTTTTAAGATTTTAATAGAAACTTTAAAGTAAACACCTTTAAATTATATTGTGGCAATATATTCAATTCGCGATTTAGAAAAACTGTCGGGCATAAAAGCCCATACTATTCGCATTTGGGAACAAAGGTATAGCCTGATTCA
>JAYWBA010000046.1:0-18189 GCA_043781915.1 Saprospiraceae bacterium | reverse complement strand
CCACGACTTTGAATATTGATGTGGTGAAATATACTTTAAGCAGCACACAAGCGACTTGCCAGAATCTGCAAACCAAACTTAGCGTTGTGGGTTCAAATCCGAACGTGACGTATAAATATAAATGGACACCTGCCGATAGCGTAACTATTGTAGGAAGCGATACCGTATCGAATCTAACTGTAGTTGTTTTAAAACAAGGCACGGGTAAAGTGTATATCGTTATTACAAACAGTTTGGGCTGCTCTAAACGCGATTCCGTATTGATTCAAAGCATTAATCCGAGCGTTGATGCAGCTAATTTGACATACAAACAAGATTGTAATTCGAAAAAAGTGACCTTTAATTTTTCTAATACAGCCACCGCTTCGCAATACTGTTGGTTTTTTGGAGATACTCCAACGAGTACATCGTGCGCCATCAACCCAACATACACCTATACAACTGCTGGTAGTTATTTAGCTCGATTGGTGCCTACCTCTCTAACCTGTTTGAATACCCTCACTATACCTGTCAAAGTGCGCGATGGTGCAGCCGTTACAGTTAAAGCAGATTCAGCCAAAAACGTCTGCGATGCGAATGGCGTTCAAATAACTGCAAAAAGTAACGTTTCAAATTTTCAATGGTCGAACTCTACGAGTTTTACACCCGTTCTTGGCACCGGACAGAACTTATTAGTGAAACCTGTTAATGCTACAAATATTTACTACGTTCGCGTAACCGATTCGTCTGGATTGTGTACAGCAATAGATAGTGTATTGGTCAGTAATCATCAGTTAAAAATAACGCACGCGCCCAATGCGGAGGTGTGTGCTAAAACAGCTAGTCCGTTTATAATTACCAATACTTCAAGCGATTCGATTTCAGTTGTTTGGTCGCTTTCTTCCTTGATTGAAGGGTCAAACACCGTATTGAGTCCGAAAATAAAAGCAGGCGCAACGGGTTCTATCACAGGCATATTCAGAAATGCTTTTGGATGTTCGCAAACCGATATAGTTCCTATCATTCCGCACGATGTTAAAGCCTCGGTTCTTGCATCGGCGAGTGTTATATTTGTCGACGAAAAAGTACAACTCAACGCCACACCAACAGGAACGGGTTATACGTATCGATGGACACCTGCAACGGGTTTAAGTTCTTCAACCATCGCTTCTCCGATTGCCACACCGACAGTCGATACACGGTACATGGTTTTAATCACCGATGCTTTTGGTTGTAGCGATACCGCTTCTGTGCCTATAAACGTAAAAACACCACAGTGCAGCGATCCATTCGTGTTTGTTCCGCGTGCTTTTTCACCGAATGCTGATGGTATCAACGATAAAGCCTTCGTTCGTGGCGATTACCTCACTTCCGTCGATTTCTCAATTTACAATCGTTGGGGAGAATTGGTATTCAGAACAACCGATAAAACCGTCGGTTGGGATGGCACATTCAATGGTCAAATGGTATGCCCTGATGTATATGGTTATTTCGTAACAGGCGTGTGCCAAAAAGGTGAGCAGTTTTTCTTGAAAGGAAATATTACCGTTATGAAATGAAGGAATTAAAAAATGAAAGAATTAAGGAATGATTTGTAGATAATTTTTTAATTCTTTCATTTTTTAATTCCTTCATTTTTTATTTAGGGTTTCGTTTTCATTTATGAGCTTTGCTCATAAATGAAAACGAAACCCTAAATAAAATCGTCGACCATACATCGGCGCATATACTTGTGTAGCATCGAAATACGGGCTGCTTGGGTCAGCGAAAGCGATAATAGCATGGTGTTGTGCGTAATTTGTAATATTTTCAACACCGCCGTAGAGTTCAAACTGCTTTATAAACCGATTTATAGAGGCGTTCAGTAAAAAGTATTGCGGCGAATAACCTGTATAGGTTTCGTAAAAATAAAATTCGGGCACATCGCTGCGATTCGCTAAACGTTGTGTACCGATATATTGTAACGTTGTACTGACTAACCATTTCTTTTCAGTTGTTTTGAAATCTAAACCGATTAGCCCGCGTTGTTTGGGTGTTAATAACGATTCTTCTTGGATGCCACCAATTGTTGTCTGAGAATCTGTGTATTTATATACAGCACGCGCACTTAAATTGTGCGTCAAATCGATACTTGCTGTTAAATTGATGGTATGAGAATAAGCATTGCCATTTAAATTATAAAACAACGTTTTACTTACTTGGCTTTCAACGTCAGCGATGATTTGATTTTGAAATGTAGTATAAAAATATTCAGCGTTGAATTTTAAAGCATTTTTTTCGCCCAAATCAATCGCTTTTTGATAAGATACGCTCGCCGTCACAGCGCTTTCTGCTCTAATATCAGGCGCGACAGAAATTTCGCGATTGGTGGTGAGTAAACCAATATTATCAATAATGGGTAAAGGCAATCGAACGCCGCGACCGATGGATGCGCGAACAGCATCACCTTCATTGAAATTGTATTTGAGGTTTAAGCGCGGTACAAAATAGAATCCAAAATTGTTTGTGTTCTCTAATCGCAAGCCTGCAATAAGCGTAATTCGATTATAATCTTCGCCCAAAACAGGTTGCGTGTAAGTGTATTCACCAAAAACACCGAGCGTATTATCTTGCCGAGAAAGATTGGTCTTGTTTAGAAACAGTGAATAATCGTCGCTCTGAAAACTTCCGCCCACAGCTAATTTATTATCGGTTGTTCCAATAATGGTTGTATGAATCAGGTTGGCGTATAGACTGCGCTGTGTGCCGTTCAAATTGTTTTTACCTATCGCAGCATCCAAATTGTGATACGTCGTCGAAAATTGTAAACCCAAACCATTGTACGGTTTCTCAAAACCTGTGTAAGCAATTTTGCCGAATCCTGAAACACGGTTATTAGCGATGTTCACCAAATAAGCATTCGGTATATTGTAGAGTAACTGCCCATTTTGACGCGTGTCTGTCAGTGCTTGCACATTGAATTGCCCATACCATTTTTTGTTTTCAATGAAAATACGGTATAAGGCGTTAAATTCTTTTTTGAGCGGCATGTCCAAAAAAGCATCGTAATCGGTATCGAGCTTTTTATCGAAAACAGAACCGTGCAACAGCAAACCCGTACTCAAATGTTCGCTGAACACTTTATTCAAATGTACATTGGCTTCCACTCTTTGCGTGCTTTCGGCGTATACATTCACGAAAACGGGCGCGTCTTTGCCTGGTTTAACTAATTCTGTATTTACTTGACCCGTTAATGCGGTTGAGCCGTTGCGCACGCTGCTGACGCCTTTGTTGACTTCAATACTTTCTATCCACGTACCTGGAATAAATTCTGCGGCGAAAGGTGTCGCCAAACCATAGCCATCCGAACGATTTTCGGTCAGCAGTTGCGTATACGTTCCGCGTAAACCCAAAAGTTGAATTTCTTTTGCACCCGTGAGTGCATCCGTATAACTCACATCAGCTGCACCAGTTGTTTCAAAACTTTCCGAAAGATTACAGCATGGTGCTTTGCGCAATTCGTTTTTGCCAATTTTAATGGTGTTTAATGGCGAAACCGTGGATGTTGTATGCGCTTGAGATGCGGAAATGGTAACACCAGCAATCAGCTTTGAGCTGTCAGCTATTGAGCCATCAGCAGTCGGCTTTGAGCTATCTGCTTTTCCTAATTTCTCATAGCTGACTGCTGATGGCTGATTGCTCATATCTGACTGCTGATGGCTGGTTGCCGATTTGTATTTACAACATTCCATTAAATTATCGTAAACAGCGGTTGGTGCAATATGATTTTCACTATCATAACCAGCGTTGGCAATGCGCGTTAAAATTTCCGACTTATTGGTTTTAGTTGAATCGTACACCAATATCGCCATTTTAGAATCTACGTTCCATTTTACGGTAGAGATTCTTTTATGGTAACCTGCGCTGTCAATTTTTTTCTGGCAGATGCTACAGTTACCCAAAATTTTAACCGTTTCAGTTTTAGCATTTTTAATTTGAGCGTAGCTCGAAGTAATTGAGAGCAATACAATAGATGCTACCAATAATTTTTTTATGAAAACCATTGTTTAATTTTTTTAAATTTAAAAATATGATAGACCTGTGGCTAACATTTTAAAAAATTAAACAAGTTTTGGTGGTTGCCAAATGAAATGAAAACCCGACGAAATGTAGGTTTTGGAATAGGAAAATTCCTGAGAAGCTTTTGAGGGATTGAAAGTTCTATTTTCTAAAACAAAATGCGGAGTTAAGGTAAAACTTAAAGTTATGGGAGCGCAAGAGCAACAAGATTGGTCGCAATCGTCGCAATCTTTTTTAGTTTTTTCTTTTTGGCTATTGTCTGGGTGTTTTTTTACAAGATCGTTTTTTGCGCAGCTACCTACCGTGCGGTGACCAGCATTTTTTAGGTGGGTGTCTGAAATTTTTGTGTTTTTGCAACAAGGCATCTCAGTACAGTTCTGCATTTTTTCACACGCCAAGATTTGCGTTGGTGCAAATAAAACACCAAACACAAAAACTAATATAGCTATGCAAAATATCTTTTTCATTGACTTTTAAACGGTTAATTTTCAAAATTGTTTTAAGAAAATCCATTTGACCGAAAATTTTGAACATTCAAGTCTAATTAAAAAGTATCATCCTCTTCTTTAAAAACTACTTTAATGATATTGTGTTTTATGTTAGAGTTTAATTTTTATACCGTCAGTAAAAGTTCTTCCTTCCGTATGCGTTCAAATATCACGAAATTTTGGAGCAGTTAAATTAGCGACAAGATATTTTGAGAAACGTAACTTCCTAGAAAGCTTCGATTTGTAGAAAAAATAAATACAGTATTTCGCATGGTGCGTAGCAACATTCATTGCTCAGAGATTGAAAGTGTTTGTTTTTTGATTAACAATTCATGTTCATAGCGACAGCAATTTAGGAAGCATAATTAAAGAATGAATAGAGAAAGAATGAAAAAATTAAGGAATAAAATTAAATGCACAACTCAATTCTTATTTATAAAAGCGATGCGGCAGCTTCATCTAAAAACCATTGTAATTCTCCAGATACCGGATTAATGAGTTGAGCAGGATATTTTGCTACATCTTGGACATATTTCAAAACATGATATACCGCCTCCGCTTTTTCCTTTCCGTAAACAAGAAACACAATATGCTTTGATTGGTTAATGAGTGGGGCAGTCATTGTAATTCTGGTGCTGTTTTGCTCTTTAAGAAAAACAGCCATTACTGTTGCCGTTGATTCTGAAAGTATGGGAGTAAAAGGAAACAAAGAAGCTGTATGTGCATTATCGCCTAATCCTAATAGAATTAAGTCAAATTCGACACGTTTATTTTTGAAATGAGAAACAATTGTCGCATCGTATTTTTTGGCAGCTTCAACAGGTGACAAGGTTGTATCAATTTTAAAAATATGGGATTGAGAAATTTTTAAGGGATTAAACAACGCTTTTTGAACCATGAATGAATTGCTCTGCGGATCATCTGCGGGAACATAGCGTTCATCACCGAAGAAAAAATATATTTTACGCCAATCCACTTGAGTTTTATAGGCATCGGTTGTTAAAAGTTCATACAGTTTTTGGGGTGAGTTGCCGCCTGCTAAAACAATATTGCAGATGCCATTCTCTTGTATAGCTTCATTAGCAATTTTGACAAAATTTTCAGCCAGAGATGGCATTATGTCAAGTGGTGATTTGAAAATATGGATCGCCATTTAAAAGGAGTTGAGAGTTGAGAGTTTTCAGAAGTCAGAAAAAAACCTGATTCCTGAAAACTTTTTAAAACCAATGATAGCCATCGAGTGTTAACAATTCTTCCGCCGATTGAGGTCCGTTTGAACCAGGTTCGTAATTTGGAAAATTGCCTGCTTTTTCGTTTTGCCATGCTTTTAATATCGGCATTACTAATTCCCATGCGGCTTCTACTTGGTCGGCACGCATAAATAAAGTCTGGTCGCTCGTCATTATTTCAAGTAGCAATGTCTCATACGCTTCCGGCGTTTCTTTCGCGAATGCTTCATCATAATTAAATACCATGTCAATAGTGTTGAGTTTCATGTCAAGACCCGGTTGTTTAACCTGTAACTGAAGTCGTATGCTCATCTCCGGTTGTATACTTATAATTAACCTGTTTTGTTGCCAGTTAGCCGTGGCTTCCGAAGGAAATACGAAATGAGGAACATCCCGAAATTCAATAGAAATAATAGACGATGACTGTTGCATTCGTTTTCCAGTGCGCATATAAAACGGCACAGTATTCCATCGCCAGTTATCAATATAAAACTTTATAGCAGCAAATGTTTCGGTGTTCGATTCGGGATTTACTTTGTGCTCTTCTCTGTAAGGGAGAATTTCTTTCCCTTCTAAAAACCCCTTACCATATTGACCTCTTACAACATTTGTTTTAATATCTTCAGGTGAAAATTTTCGAATCGACTTCAATACATCCACTTTACGGTTTCGTACTTCATCGGCAGTGAAGTCAATGGGCGTTTCCATGGCTATGAAGCAAAGTAATTGCAATAAATGATTTTGTACCATATCGCGCAAAGCACCTGAATTTTCGTAATACTCCCCACGTTCTTCTACACCCAATTTTTCAAGTACTGAAATTTGAACTTGTTGAATGTAGTTTTTATTCCAAATAGGTTCAAATATGGCATTGGCAAACCGAAAAGCCATTATGTTTTGGACTGTTTCTTTACCTAGGTAATGATCAATTCTATAAATCTGTTTTTCATCAAAGAGGTTGCCCAATTGTTTATTTAATGCTTTTGCCGATTCCAAGTCGTGACCGAAAGGTTTTTCAATGACAATATGCGTGTTTTCAGCATTCTGTGCCAGTTTATTTTTTGAAATGTTTTCTGCTATTACGCCAAAAAAACTTGAATCTACGGCAAGGTAAAAAATTATGTGCGCCTCTTTTTTCCATTCCTGTTGGTACTGTTGTATTCGAGCACCGAACTCTTTGTAAGAATCCGTATTATTAATGTCGGAAGATTGATAAAAAATGCTATCCGAAAATTCTTTCCATTTGTCTGCTTCGGCTTTTCCTTTACGTGAAAATTTATTTACGCCTTCTAATAACTTTACCCGAAAATCTGTATCGCTAAATTCCCTTCTTCCGCTACCAATAATTACGAATTGATCGGGTAAGTAGCCATCTAAAAATAAATTGTAAAGTGCAGGTATAATCTTGCGCGAAGCCAGATCGCCTGATCCGCCAAACAAAATAAAAATGAAAGGTTCTGATTTGATATTGGCTATCATGAAAAATGAAAAATTAAAAATGAAAAAAACGAAGTTACTTTTATTCTTAATTCTTATTCACTCATCCAATTGGTATGAAATACCCCTTCTTTTCCGAGAAGTTCATAAGTATGCGCTCCAAAATAATCGCGTTGCGCCTGAATAAGATTAGAAGGCATGTGTTCACTTCTTAATGTATCAAAATAGCTGAGAGAAGCAGCATACGCCGGTATTGCTAAACCTTTTATTATTGCGCCCGAAATAACTTCACGGGTGGCTGGTAAGCATTCTTTCAGAAGTGATTGAATATTTTTATCAGTTAATAAATGTTCCAGTTTTGCATTTTCCTTATAGGCGTTATAAATATCTTCTAAAAATGCTGCCCTAATAATACATCCACCTCGCCAGATTTTTGCAATTTGATCCAGTTCTAATTTGTAATCATACTCTTGTGATGCTTTAAAAAGCAAATGCATCCCCTGGGCATACGTGGTGACCATACAGAAATAAAATGCCTGCTCAACTTGTATTAAATAATCATTTGTATTGCCTGTTAAAAATATATTAGAGTTTTTTTCATCGTACATAGCTGCTAATTGTGTTCTTAACAACTTATATTTAGATAGATCGCGCATGGAAACAGCTGTATCAATAGCAGGAATTGGCAATTGCAAATCCATAGCAATTTGTGAAGTCCATTTCCCCGTTCCTTTCGATTTTGCTTCGTCTTTAATATCATCGAGCAATAAATGATCAGCACCCGGATTTTTAAATGCAAAAACATCACGGGTTACTTCAAGCAAAAAAGATTGCAATCTGCCTTCGTTCCATTGTTTGAAAATATCATGAATCGCGTCATTATTCAGTTTAAGCCCTTTCTTTAATATTTCATAAGTTTCGGCAATGAGCTGCATCAGCGCATATTCAATACCATTGTGCACCATCTTTACAAAATGACCTGCTGCACCGGGTCCGAGCCAAGTAACGCAAGGTTCTCCATTAACCTGCGCAGCAATCTTTTCTAAAATAGGTTTCACATGCTGATAAGCCTGTTCATCGCCACCCGGCATCATACTGGGACCTTTGCGTGCACCTTCTTCACCACCTGAAACACCCATTCCAAAAAAATGAAACCCTTTTTCTTCTAGATCGTTGCCGCGACGGGTAGTATCAGTAAAATGCGAATTGCCGCCGTCAATAATGATGTCGCCTTTATCTAAAAACGGAAGAATTTCTGTAATTACATCATCTACTGCTTTGCCTGCTGTTACCAGCAGCATTATTGTTTTTGGGGATTTGAGACTACTAATAAATTCAGGTAATTTGGTAAAGCCTTGTACGGCATTCCCCTTTTTTTCCTTCATCAGCAAGTCCACTTTGTCACTATGTCTATTATAACCCGCTACTACAAAACCATGATCTGCCATGTTCAATAATAAATTTCTTCCCATGGTGCCAAGTCCGTAAATACCAAATACATTTTTATTATCTTCTTTCATTTTATGTTAATTTTGTTTTTTTTGTTTCAATAACATTCAAAAGTTTATCGTAAGGCTGATTAAATTTTGCAATACCCTCGTCTTCTAATTTTTGGGTAATGGTATCAATATCTATTCCCTTTTCTTTGAGTTGTGCCAATACATTTGTTGCTTTATTCATACCATCTTCTAAACGATTGGCGGCATTACCATGATGGCGAAATGCTTCGAGTGTTTCAAAAGGCATTGTATTGACAGTTTCTTTTCCAATTAATGCCTCCACATATTTTACGTCGCTCATTGATGGATCTTTAGTTCCAGTACTTGCCCACAAAACGCGCTGCCTTTTTGCGCCATGCGCCTCTAATTTTTTGAAGCGTTCACTATAAAACGTGTTTTGATAAATTTGATAGGCGCCTTTAGCCGAAGCAATCGCGACTTCACCCATTATATTTTCTACACCTTTTTCTTTCAGCATCGGATCAATCATAACATCAATGCGACTTAGAAAAAAACTTGCTACTGATGCAACTTCTTTAATAGGTTGATTCGATTTAACTCTGTCTTCCAAGCCCGCAATATACGCATCAGTTACTTCTTTATAGCGCGGCAAACCAAATAGCAGCGTTACATTAACATTTATTCCTTCACTGATACACTTGCGAATAGCCGGCAACCCTTCTGCTGTGCCGGGAATTTTGATCATCACATTTTTGCGCCCAACAGCATACCATAACTCTCTTGCTTGTTTTATAGTTCCTTTAGTATCACGTGCAAGATGAGGTGAAACTTCCAAACTCACATAACCATCTTCACCATGGCTTTGGTCATAAATGTATTTAAAAAATTCTACAGCGCGCTGAATATCTTTAACCGCGAGCGCGAAAAAAATGTCATCATTGTTATTTTTTTGTTTTGATAGCACGGCGATATCGGCGTCGTAATTATCGCTGGCACTGATGGCTTTTTCAAAAATTGCTGGATTAGATGTAACGCCGCGAATGCCGTCTTCATCAATCAGTTTTTGTAATGCGCCGGAATCCATGATTTTTCTGTCAAAGAAATCTAGCCAAATGCTCTGACCGAAATCGTGTATATGCTTTACTCTGTTTGTTGCCATAATTGAATTAGGTTTAATTTTTTCTAGGTTTTTAACTTTTTGTAACCTTCTTATATGTCTTTCTGCACCAGTAAATGTTGCGTTTAAAAATGCTATCACCAATTCCTGTGCTGCTGCAAAGCCAGTCACACGTCCTCCAAGACACATCAAATTCATATCATCATCTTCTACGCCTTGGTGCGCAGAAAAATAATCGTTAATCAGAGCAGCCCTGACACCCATAACTTTATTAGCAGCTATTGCTGCGCCTACTCCGCTACCACAAATTGCAATACCGCGATTAACTTCATTATTGGCAACTGCTTCGGCAAGTGGAATTACAAAGTCAGGATAATCATCTGTGTCGTCTTGAACAGTTGCCCCAAAGTCTATCACTTCATATCCATGATTATTCAAGAACTGTTGAATGATTATTTTTAATGTAAACCCGCCATGATCGGCAGCAATTCCAATTTTCATTTTTACCTTTTATGTAAGTAATTTTTTTGACTTGCTAACTATATTGTCAACTGTAAATCCGAAAAATTTAAAGAGGTCTTCTGCCTGTGCCGAATGACCATAAGTATTGATGCCCATTACATCACCTTCATCCGTTACATATTTATGCCAGCCTATTGTTGAGCCCGCCTCAACAGCGAGACGTTTTTTTAAATGCTGAGGCAATACGCTTTCTTTATAAGCCGCATTTTGTTTTTCAAATAACTCCCATGAGGGCATGCTGACTACACGTGCAAAAATGTTCTGTTCTTTCAATTTTTTTTGCGCTTCTAATAATAACGAAACTTCAGAACCTGTACCAACCAAAATAAGTTGCGGGGCGTTATCAGAATCAGCAAGAATATATGCCCCTTTAACTAATTCATTGGCTTTAGTGTATTTATCTTGGTCAATCACAGGAAGTCCTTGTCTTGTTAGTATTATTGCTACGGGTCCATCCGTGTGTTCAAGCGCAAATATCCATGCGTGCACTGTTTCATTGGCATCGGCGGGGCGAATAACTATGATGTTTGGAATAGACCTTAATGAAATAAGTTGTTCAATGGGCTGGTGTGTTGTTCCATCTTCACCCAACCCAATACTATCGTGGGTGTAAATGAGAATAGGGCGAATTTTCATGATGGCGGCTAAGCGAATCGGTGGTCGCATATATTCTGAGAAAATAAGAAACGTGGCACCGTAAGGAATAATACCTTTTGTTAATGCCATTCCGTTTAAAATCGCTCCCATCGCATGTTCTCTGATACCGAAATGAAAATTGCGACCGGAATAATCAGCCGGCGTAAAAGATTTGTATTGCGTTAATTCAGTATCGGTAGAAGGAGAAAGATCTGCGGAGCCGCCGATGAGATGAGGCAGGTAATCAGCAATGGCGTTAAGCACTTTGCCCGATGCTTTTCTGGTTGCGATTTTCTCGCCGCCCGCTTTGAAAACAGGCAGATTATCTTTCCACCCATTCGGCAATTTACCTTGACTCATTAATTCATATTCAGAAGCCAGCTCCGGATATTTTACTTTGTAATCTGCATAGTGTTTGTTCCATTGCTTTTCCTTTTCAATGCCTTTTTTTCCTTTTTCTCGATAAAAATTCATCACTTCATCAGGCACAACAAATGATTTATCAGGATCGAAACCAAAAAATTGTTTTACTAATTTGACTTCCGCCTCACCTAATGGTGACCCGTGTGCACCCGCACTATCCACTTTATTTGGGCTGCCGTAACCTATATGTGTTCGTATTTTAATGAGCGAAGGTTTTTGTTTTTCTGCTTGCGCATTTTTAACAGCTTTAGCTATGGCATCAATATCGTTACCATCTTCAACAATTTGCACGTGCCAATTATACGCTTCAAATCGTTTGGCGACATCTTCAGTAAACGCGATTTCTGTATCACCTTCAATAGAAATGTGATTATCGTCGTATAAATAAATCATATTGCCCAACTGCAAATGCCCTGCGAGCGAAGCCGCTTCAGATGTTACGCCTTCCATCATATCGCCATCGCTGCAAATAGCGTAAATGTTGTAATCGAAAATTTCAAAGTCTGGTTTGTTGTACCGTGCTGCTAAATGTTTTTGCGCGATTGCACAACCCACACCGTTTGCAAAACCTTGTCCTAATGGTCCGGTAGTTACTTCTATGCCGGGGCATAAACCATATTCGGGATGTCCCGCTGTTTTGCTATTCAGTTGACGAAAGTTTTTTAAGTCATCTATTGTAAGATCATATCCTGTGAGGAAAAGAAAACTGTATTGTAACATACAACCATGGCCAGCAGATAAAATAAAGCGATCGCGGTTTGCCCAATTAGGATTTTTAGGATTGTAATTCATGGCATCAGCCCACAACACATGGCCCATTGGCGCAGCACCCATGGGCATACCAGGATGTCCTGAATTTGCTTTTTGAACAGCATCAACGGCTAATACACGCACTGTATTGATACCCAATTGCTGAATAGAATCTGTTTTTATGTCCATTTTCACAATTTAAAAGTTCACTTGATGTGTAGGATATTTTTGGGTATTACGGCTTGTAGCCGTCGCTCTTTCTGTAATGCGCCTATTTTTTTACTAGCGCAAACATGAAAAAAACAACGGCTTCACTCCAACATTTTATCGCTACCCAGTAGAGAGTTAATGTGTCTGTTTTTTGATTTACAATTCATGTTCATAGCGACAGCAAGAAGGCAATTTGTTGTAAACGGCAATATCCGCTTTATATTTTTCAGTATCGTGCCCAACGTTAGCAACGGCTTTTTGAATGGCTAAGCCATTGGTTTGATCTGGAAAATACATAACAGTTAAAATTTTCTTACTGACACTCCAATTAGCTTGGGTTACGCCTTTTACGTTTTTAGCGGCTTCTTCAATGCGGTCTTTACACATACCGCAATTGCCCGAAACTTTGTAGGTTTCGGTCATCATTTCGTGGGTTCGCAAATTTTCTTTGCCTTGCATATTGTGTCTTCCGTCGGCTACTTTAGAAGAAGAATTGCAAGCTAATAATAAACCCAATGCACCGACTACAAAAAAACTGAACATAAAAGAAAAACGTTTCATAATTTTTTAAATTTAAAAATTTGATAAAATATTTATTTTGGTTTTGAGTTGTATGTGCAAAATTGTGAGATTAATCATTATAAAAGTTACATATTTCTTGCTAAGAGTTGTATAATTACTTCATTATGTTTTGTTGCTCGTCTGTAAGTTAGTTTTTAAAAATAAGGGACTAATTTTTCGAATAAATTTCAGTGATGTTTGTAAAAACCAACGCCTTGTATGTCGTTAAAAGAGGTCGTTTTGTGGCAAGAGTAACATTGATTTACTTTAACGCCTTCGCAACAGCCGTTGCCTGTAACATTACTTCGAGCAGCCACCAGCTTATCAACCATATCGAAATGCATCATATAATGGCTCGGCGGTGCTTGATGGCATTGCGAGCAAACAATAGAATTCACCGATGGATGTTGAAACTTTGGAATCGTCCATTGACTCGTTGCATGACACGAGGCGCAGTTTTGCCCAAATAAACCGATGTGTTTATCTTTTGTGCTGTGGCAATTAGCGCAATTAAGCGTAGCTTCAAGCCCTGAAACCAAGGGGTAATTCGTAGCTTGAATTGAATTGTCCAATATGTTTGAAATATTTACGCCGTTAATAATCATTTTTGATCCGATTTTTGCCAAGGCTTCGTGGTTCATCTTGCGCAAGTTCACGTCCATACCTCTATGCTCAATATGGCAGGAGGCACAGTTACCAATAATTCCGTGAAATGCAGTCGGTTGTCGCTCAAGTAAAGCTTTATTATCTGCATGACAACTGATACATTTTGCATCGTCTATTCCTTTAACCGCTGTATGGCAAGCCGCGCATTGCGTAGAAAGCTGCGCATGAGCAGCTGACAATTTACCTGGACTTATTTGAGTTTGCCAGTTATTGCGTTTATCCGTTGTGTCATTAAAAGTATCATAGCCGTACCATGCCAGAAGAGTAAAAAAAATTAAAACGATGATAGAATTTTTTAGCATGATAGCATATTTTAGAATTAATTAAACCACCTAATTCCGAAATAAATCGCTGACCAAACATGAACAATGAGCAAAAGATAAAAAGCACAGGATGTTAAAATGTGTACCTTGAGCCAATATATGGTTCGCCGTTTTAAATATTCGTGCATCATTATCGAGTATTCAACATCAGCAATTGATTCCGTTAGTCGGAGGGTACGGATATAAAGCGGTGTGTTCGCATCAACCAAAGAAGTTTCTGTACCAATGAGACTATTTAAGGCGCGACGCACTAAATTATGAGAAGCGGCATAAGCAATTTCTATGTTGGGCTTATTGCTCATTTCATTCACTAATTGATTGTATTGCGTTGCCATTAAGTTCAGCGTATCTTGCTTTTCACGCAATTCTTGACTGGAATAACTCAGAAAATATCTTCCTACGAACCCGCTTAAAACCGTCACCATCATCATTGAGGTAAGCCAAATACCAAGATTGCTTTCAAAACGGTGACCAGTGTGGAGTATCGCTAGAATAGAACCCACAATACTGGTATAAACGTGCCAATTCAGCATTGTACTCATCGAAATTCTTGGCGTTATCCATTTTTTAAAAAAATCTATTCGCTTTGCTGCGGAATATAAAAGTGGCGGTAAAATTAATAGCAAAGCAGCAGAAACACCGAGCAACCCACCTGTTAAACTACCAGGAAATCGGGGTGCGCGATGAATGAGAAAGCCCAGCCACAGAATAAGCTGAAGCACGAGTAGTCCGCCGATAATTGTACGTTCTTTTTTCATAACATTTATGCATCAACAGAAATGGGCTCAGTGGCTTTTGCTTGGCATGCCAAGATAATATTTTGCGTTTTATCCTCTGGCGTTAAAGCATCTTCAACCGCCATTGTTACTTTACCTGAAATTAACTTTGTTTTACAGATGCCGCAGGTGCCGACGCGACAAGAATAATCAATGTTTACACCCACTTCTTCGGAGGCTTCGAGCACCGATTTATCGGGAGTTAACACGGCAGTTTTATTAGATTTAGCGAAAGTGACGACACCTGTTCCAGCTGCTGCTGGTGCAGCCTCCACAGGTAAATCAGGATTTGCCCCTTCTTGCGGCGTAGGTAGCGTTGGCGTTGCAGGCTTCTGTTGGCTGGCAAATTGCTCCACGCGAACGTTCTCTTTCGGCACTTTTAGTTCATCAAGCATCTGTTTCACAGCATCAATCAGAGAGGGTGGTCCGCAAATATGAATTCGCCGCGTTGTTATCTCTGGCACGTGCTCAGTAATAATTTCTTTGGTGATGTGTCCTTCGATATACACATCTTTTATTTTACCTGTTGGTTTACTGAGTAAAATGATAACGTGCAAATTTGAATAGCGTTTTTGGAGGTACTCAATTTCTTCTTTGAAAATGATGCTGGTTTCATCCTTGCAAGCAAAGAAAAAATAAATATCTTTTTTCCAAGAACGGTCGGTCAGATAGCGAATTGTACTCATCAAAGGTGTTACACCTACGCCACCCGCGATGAGCACTAAACTATCGGCTTCCGATTCGATAAAAGTGAATTTACCAGAAGGTGCGGTGAGTTGAAGCAACTCGCCTAAATGAAAAAACGTGTTCAAGTAGTGAGAAACAGCACCTTGTTCTTCGTTCTTAACTGTGATTTCGCAATAGTCACGATGCGTCGGCGACGATGCAATAGTATAAGACCGTTTTATAGGTACTCCTTTTGGAATTACAGTAACAGTCAAGAATTGCCCTGGTAAGTAATTGAACGGAAGTTTACCACCCGCCGGATCGGTCAATCGAAATGTCTTGACTTTAGGCGTTTCATCAAAAATTTCGGCTACAACCATTGTACCCGTCCAAGCATTTGATTTCGAAGGTGCGATTTCAGGATTGACACCCGTTGGTGCAGAAGCAGATGTTGGGGTGCTTGGCACCGCATTAGATGTTGGTGGAACATTAGGTTTGGCAGCTGCTACAGGCGTTGCGCCCGCTGGGGGCGGCGTATTTTGGGAGGTATTTCCCGCTAACTTTGCTACAAGGGCATTAGCGCGTTGCATCTTATAAAAATACATCCAAACCATCAAGACAGCAAATGCAACGAACGTTACCATACTCAGAAGGTGAAACAATGACAGCCCAAAAAATCCGTGCGACTGATTGTTTGCAGGTGGAGGCGTGAGTTGCATCTCGCGATTGAACCATTGCAAAGCGGTTAAGCGTGGATCTTTATTTTCAGCAAGTGCCTGCCGACCTTCAAGCCCACTTTCTAATAAGATTCGACCGCGTCGCATTTGCTCGGTGCCATGCTGCATCGCTGACATATCTTGGTTGCGTGTTGCCCCCTTTAGTTCATCCATGCCCATATTGAGCAGCGCATTGCCTTCAACAATTTGCGCTTCAGCTAATTGTCTTATTTTCTCTCGCTTTTCAGGCGTTATGTCGGGTAGTTGCATTAATGAAGGAAATAGTTCTTTTTCTGGCGATTTGCCCATTCCTTTCATCATTTCGCCCATTCCTGCCCCCATTCCTCCACCCATCATACCGCCACCGCCACCCATCCCGCCTGGTTTAGTAGTGCCAGAATCTTTTGCACCCATCGCGCCGCCACCCATTGCCGCAGCAGAATCGGGCGCGGTTGAAGTTTGTGGCTGTGGGTGATGTTTGGCATGCTCGTCAGGGGTTTGAGCGAAACCGAAACACGGCACCGCAATGGATACTGCTACCGAAAGAGCAATGAAAAGCACCGTTTGAAAAAACTTCATTATTAAGCGTTTTATCTGTTTTTACATATCGCCTTCCATAGGAGCGTCTTTTTTCATTGGAGTTTTACTTTTTTTCATTTGGGCTTTACCTTTTTTCATTTTATCATCTTTCATTTTGTTTGCACCCATATTCATCATGTTCATGCCTTTATCCATCATGTCCATTCCCATCCCCATGCCTTTATCCATCATATCCATACCCATTTTAGGTTTATCCATTTTGCCCATGCCCATCTTAGGTTTATCCATTTTGTCCATGTCCATTTTGGGTTTATCCATTTTGTCCATTCCCATTTTGGGTTTATCCATTTTGTCCATTCCCATTTTAGGTTTATTCATTTTATCCATTCCCATCTTAGGTTTATCCATTTTGGGCTTGCTCATCGAGTCTTTATTAATCGAGTCGTTGGATATCATGCTACTATCTGTCGAGTCTTTTGCTTTTTCAGCCATACTTTTACCCATACTCATCATATCCATACCTTTATCCATCATATCCATATCATGCGCTAAATTTTTGTCAGCCATCACTGCTTTATCTTTTCCCATCATACTTTTGCCCATATTGATCATTTGCATACCTTTATCGGACATTTCTAAGCCTTTATCGAACAATGGTTTGTCTATGGCGTTTTTCCCATTAGTCATCATTTCTTTACCCGATTTCGTCATATCTATACCTTGGTGTATCATTTCCATTCCTTTATCGCTCATATCCATATCTTTGTGCGATACATTTTCTTCGCTCTTGCCCATTTTACCCATTTTACTCATATCATCATCACCCATGGTTGTATGGTCTATGCTTTGAGCTTTGTTCATCATCTCTTGCCCAGATTTTACCATTGCTAATCCTTGATCCATCGTTTCTATGCCCTTATCCATCATGGCTTTGTCTTTCGATAGTTCCGCTTTATCAACCATGTCTTTGCCCGATTTCACTGTTTCCATTCCCTTGTAAACCAGCAACATATCTTTTGTTGAATCATTCTTTGATGCAATTGTGGAAGGAATCGAGTCTTTTTTCTGATTATCATTACTATTACTGCCGGCATTGCTTTTAGCACTGCACGCAGCGAAAACAGATACAAACGCAATGATTATAAAGCCTTTAATTTCAGGTTTCGATATAATTTTTACTGTGTTAAATCCTAAATTAATTGAATTGAAAAAGATACTTTTCAATGTGGTAAAAAATGAAGTATTCATAATAATTAAAAATTAAAATTAGTAAGGAAGACAATTAAAAACTCGTTGTTCGTTTATCGAACAACGGATTCTTAATTGATGTTTGTGGCTTCGTTATAATCACTATTCACCTTTGGGCTTATGCATATTTCTCATGTTATGACCCATCCCGCCATGAATTGTGTCCATACCTCGCATATCGTGCCCCATACCTCGATGGATTGTGTCCATGCCTTGTCTGTAATCGCCCATACCGCCGTGTTCACCACCGCTTTGATTATTTTGTTGAACGGGTGGTGGGTCAGTTTTTTGGGTTGCGTTGGTATTAGTTTTATCGTTGCAAGCAGCAAAAAAACACATAAACGCAATGATGATTAAGCCTATAATTTCAGGCTTTACGCTAA
>JAYWBA010000045.1:0-2429 GCA_043781915.1 Saprospiraceae bacterium | reverse complement strand
CGTAAAGTTTTTGCCAATTTTTCAAATTCGAAGCATCTAATTTGGGTTGAAAACCCGTTACCGTTCTGACTGCTTCAACATTGCGCGTGTGTTCCGATTTTGTTGTATCCACAGTATAACTTGATGTTTCGCGGCGCACAATTTCCGATTCTGCTTCAAAATCTAAAGTAGGTTTTACAGCATATTTGCCGAGCGAATGTTTCAAACTCGTTAAAAGCAAAGTGTAAATAATGCGCTCGTCTTCAAATTTAATTTCTTGTTTCGTCGGGTGAACGTTCACATCAATGCGTTCAGGATTTATCTCCAAAAACAAAATATAGAACGGAAAAGAATCTTTCGGCAAAATATCTTGGTACGCCGTCATCACAGCATGATTCAAATAACTGCTTTTAATGAATCTATCGTTCACAAAAAAGAATTGCTCGCCCCGCGTTTTGCGCGCAAATTCCGATTTGCCAATAAATCCGTTAATTTTCAGAATGTCCGTATCTTCTTCAACAGAAACGATTTTCTTGATACTCTCTTTACCGAATAAACTCGCTATGCGCGTTTTTAAATTACCTGCGGGTAAATGATAAATTTCATCGTCGTTATGATGCAAAGAGAAAAAAACATTCGGGTTCGCTAACGCCACGCGCGTAAACTCATCGAGAATATGCTTGGTTTCAACGGGAAAAGATTTTAAGAAATTGCGACGCGCAGGCACATTATAAAATAAATTCTTCACACTGATTTGTGTACCCACTGCGACTTGCACAGGTTCTTGCGATTTCACCTCAAAGCCTTCAATAACGATACAAGTACCCAAAGTATCTTCAGCGCGGCGCGTTTTTAACTCTACTTGCGCAATAGCTGCAATTGATGCGAGCGCTTCACCGCGAAAACCCATTGTGCGGAGTTTAAATAAATCGGCTGCCGTTTTTATTTTCGATGTGGCGTGGCGTTCGAAACACAATCGTGCATCCGTAACGCTCATTCCAATGCCGTTATCAATCACTTGCACCAAAGTTTTTCCAGCATCTTTAATAATGAGTTTTATTTCCGTCGCATTGGCATCAACAGCATTTTCCAAAAGTTCTTTCACAGCCGATGCAGGTCGTTGAATAACTTCACCTGCCGCAATTTGGTTGGCGATGGAATCGGGCAAAAGCTGAATAATATTTGCAGTCATAGAAATTTCTGAGTAGGGAGTGCAAAATAAACCAAAATTGCGCTGATTAATTGAAATTGTTTTACACGTTTGTTTATTAAAGATTCAAACCTGTTAGGTTTTTAAAACCTAACAGGTTGAAGAAGAAATTAATTCTCAATATTGGGTTGAAAAGTGAGCGATAAGTCGTCGATGTTTAAAGCGCACAAAAAACTCTCATTCGGAATATTATAAGCGCAACTGCAATCAATATTCATCACTTTTTTGTATCGAATCTTTGAACGAAGTTCTTCAATATCATTTTTTTTGATGGCAGTATGACCATGTACAATGATTCTGTTGCCGAGCCATTCATAGTTTGTCGCATCGTGCCAATGCCGAATCCGCAACATAGCATCTGTATCTTGAAACGGATCATTCCATTCAAAATTTAAACCCGCGTGCACTAAAATAAACCCATCTGTAACATGAAATCTTTTCAATCCAGCCAAAAATTCAATTTCTTCAATTCGCCAGCCATTCCAAGTGCCTTTAGGGTCAACATCTTTTTTTTTGAAACCACGACCACCTAATCGCTCCCAAATCATTGTATTGGTTGAAAACTTTTCTACTAAATTTTCTTCGTGATTTCCCATTAAACAAACAACATCATAACCATTAGAAATAAGTTCACGGATAAGTCGCACCACTCCTTGAGGGCTAGGTCCACGATCTACATAATCGCCTAAAAGGAATAATGTATCCGTCTTTTTGAGGTCGATAGTCTTTAATAGCGCCTTAAAAGTTTTCAAACAACCGTGAATATCGGTGATAGCGAAGCGTCTTTTATTCACTAATTCGTATCTTTACAAAATATTTTGAAGCAATTTGAGTTTTCTATAGACTGTTGATGTATAACAGTTTCCCGCAGAAATTCGCAGAAATACACGCAGAAATCCGCAGAAATGAGACAAATATTTTGTTTCTGTGGATTTCTGCGAAAATTTCTGCGAATTTCTGCGGGAAACTGATTATCAATTCAGCTTTAGCTGAAATTACGTTTTCTAAAAGTCTCAAAAATAAAATAGTTTATGCGCATTATTACCCACAAAAATAAGTTTGTTTTATTTTTTGTCTTTTTTTCATTCAATGCTGCTTTCGTTTCCGCACAAAAAGTAGAAAAACTTAAACCTAATGATATTGAAGGTTTTTGGATTGGAACATTTACAGTCGATTACGGTTTTGGTAAACGCGACTCATTCCCTTATGAAATGAGCATTAAGCGCACAAAAAACGTTAT
>JAYWBA010000044.1:0-2433 GCA_043781915.1 Saprospiraceae bacterium | reverse complement strand
TTAGCTATAAACATTCCGATACCAAAAGAGATGAAAGGCATAATCAAGCCAAAACCAATAAGTTTAATACCAATCTTTTTCAAATCAGAAAATTTCTCAGCAGTAACAATTCCCATTTCTAGCATAAAAATGGCGAGAAAACCTTTAAATAAATCAAGGAAGAAAAAATTCAGTTGCTTATTCCCACTGTAAGAAATAAAGACACCTATAATTAACCCACCTAGTAAAAGCATCATACTTTTACCAAAAATAATTTCATGGAATATATCTGCAAATTTTGACTCATTAGTTTTTCTTGAATAATTAAAAATAATAAGTGCAACTGCAATAGCTGGTATTTCGAGCATGACTAAAAGGACAGTCATAAAATCCTCATAAGGAATTTGTTTTGAATTCATGTAACTTGTTACGACTGCAAAAGTAACAGCACTAACTGAACCATAGTGCATAGCAATTGCAGCAGCATCGTCTAAATTAAATTTTAAGATTTTTTGCAAAATCATGAAAGCGATTAGAGTTATAACTATTCCTAAAAGTAATGTTCCTAAAATAGGCATAATAACTTTACTGAATTCTGTTTTATATAACTCGATTCCACCTTTAATACCGATAGAAAGTAAGAGATAAATACTCAACACGTTATAAAAACTTTGCGGAATCCGCAAATCTGATTTAACCAAACATGCGATAAAACCTAATAAAAAAAAAAGAATAACGGGATCCATATTTTTAATTTTTTACTTAAACTAACAATTTTTACTCTAAAATGGAAATCAAATAGTTATCTTTGTTGTATTTTAATACAAAATTTTGTAAGATTGCCTTGCCAATGCAAATATAAAGCCCAATTTAAATTTAAGAAAATAAGCCAACAATTTTATTTTAAATGACCGTTTACGAAAATCTGCTACACAATAACAAACGCTGGGCAGCACAAAAAGTGAATATCGATCCTGAATATTTTGTGCGTTTAGCAAATATTCAAAAGCCAACTTTTTTATGGATTGGCTGTTCAGATAGTCGCGTACCTCCCAACGAAATTACACAAACCGAACCTGGTGAGGTGTTCATTCATCGCAATGTCGCTAATTTGGTGGTGCATACCGACATGAACATGCTTTCTGTTTTACAATATGCGATTGAGGTTTTGCATATTCAGCACATCATTGTTTGTGGACATTATGGTTGCGGTGGCGTAAAAGCAGCATTGAGCACTAAAAATTACGGACTCATAGACAATTGGCTGCGCAATATAAAAGACGTTTACCGCATTCACCAAGATAAAATTGAAGCCCTACCAGAAAAAAGTAGATTCAACGAATTGGTGCGGTTGAATCTGTACGAGCAATCACTCAATCTGGCTAAAACAACCATTGTTCAAAAAGCGTGGTCTCGCGGGAATAATATTTCGATTCATGGTTGGGTATATGATTTGCTCGATGGCATCATCGACCCGGTATGTGAAATTGATGCAAATACTAATTGGGATAATCCGATTTACCAGTTTAAGGATTAAGTCTGTATCACCCCCACATTAAACTTTTCAATAGGCGCATAATTCGCTGCTTCAATACCCATACTTATCCATTTTCTGGTTTCTAATGGATGGATAATTTCATCAACCCACAAACGCGCGGCGGCATATTGAGGAGTGGTTTGTTCGTCGTATTTATTTTTGGTGATATCATACAAAATTTGTTCTTTTTCGGCATTGACTTCAATACCTTTATTCTTTTGCGAAGCGATTTGAATTTGCATCAATACTTTCGCTGCTTGTGCACCACCCATAACGGCAATTTTTGCTGTGGGCCAAGCTACAATCAATCGCGGGTCGAAGGCTTTGCCACACATAGCGTAATTACCTGCACCATACGAATTACCCGTTATAATCGTAAATTTTGGGACAGTTGAATTAGCAACCGCATTCACCATTTTTGCGCCATCTTTTATAATGCCGCCATGTTCGCTGCGCGTACCCACCATAAAACCTGTGACATCTTGAAAAAACACGAGTGGTATTTTTTTCTGATTACAATTGAGTATAAATCGAGTGGCTTTATCGGCTGAGTCAGAATAAATAACACCGCCAAATTGCATTTCACCTTTTCCTGATTTCACTACTTTGCGCTGATTGGCTACAATACCTACCGACCAACCATCAATGCGTGCGTAAGCGCAAATTATAGTCTTGCCAAAATTTTCTTTGTATTCTAAAAGTTCAGAATTATCAACAATACGTTTTAAAATTTCAAGCGTGTCGTAAGGTTTTGAAGAATTTTCGAAAGGAAAAATGTCGAGAATGTTTTTTTCATCTAATTTCGGCTGTGCCGCTTCTATCCTATCGAATTGATTCTTGATTTCATGCCCTGATTGTGCAACCAATTTTTTAACAGTATCTAAACAAACGGTATCGTTCGGCACCATGTAATCGGT
>JAYWBA010000043.1:0-18332 GCA_043781915.1 Saprospiraceae bacterium | reverse complement strand
AAACGCGGACGACACGGATTTAGCGGATTTTCACAGATTTCTTTTGAAATTTTAGTAAAGACAATAAAAAATCCGTTTTAAATCCGCTAAATCCGTGTCATCCGCGTTTCCATTGATAAACATTTTAGCTTTAGCTAAATTTAAAAAAACTTCATTACCTTTGAATTTTAATACCAACTATGAGACGCCAACATGGGTCTCTACAAACCAATTTTTTTATGAAAAAACTAATAATTTTAGCCGTTTTTGTTGTAGCACTGCACTCGCTACGGGCACAAAATTTTATTACGCTCAATCTAAATGAAGGCAGCGACACCATTAGCAAACATATTTATGGGCATTTTGCCGAACACCTCGGGCGTTGTATTTACGGCGGATTTTATGTCGGCGACAGCAGCAAAATTCCGAACATTAACGGCGTTAGAAAAGATGTGGTCGATGCGCTCAAAAAATTAAAAATCCCGAATTTGCGCTGGCCCGGCGGTTGTTTTGCCGATACCTACCATTGGAAAGATGGTATTGGTGACAAAAAATCGCGCCCATCCATGCTCAATGTGTGGTGGGGAAATGTAAAAGAAGATAATAGTTTCGGCACAAACGAGTTCTTGAACATGTGTGAACTTCTGAACACTGAGCCGTATTTGAGTGGCAATGTGGGCAGTGGAACGCCAAGCGAACTTTCTGATTGGGTGAAATACACAACGCATCCGAACGGGAGCAGTCCGATGCCCGATGCCCGCGAGAAAAACGGCAGAGCAACGCCTTGGAAAGTGAAATTTTGGGGAATTGGCAACGAAGCGTGGGGTTGCGGCGGCAATATGACGGCTGAATATTACGCGAATGTGTATCGGCAGTATGCAACTTTTATGTCTAATAAAGATGGTGTTTATAAAATTGCTTCAGGCGCTTCGGATGATAATTACGCTTGGACAGAAACGCTGATGAAAAATATTCCGCACAATATGCTTGCAGGAGTTGCCATGCACCATTATTCTGTGATTGATTGGAATAAAAAAAGTTCTGCCACTGATTTTGACGAATCGACCTATTTTAAAACCATGCAAAAAGCTTTGCAAATGGAAGAAATGGTGACGAAACACGCTGAAATAATGAATAAATACGACCCAAAAAAAAAAATTGCATTGGTTGTTGATGAATGGGGTGGTTGGTACGATGTCGAGCCCGGCACAAACGGTGCGTTTTTATACCAACAAAATACGATGCGCGATGCTATGATTGCAGGCACAACGCTCAATACATTTAATAACCATTGCGACCGCGTTAAAATGGCAAATTTGGCGCAAGCGATTAATGTTTTGCAATCTGTTATTTTGACGAAAGACGAGAAAATAATTCTCACGCCAACGTATCATGTGATGGAAATGTACAACGTGCACCAAGATGCGCAACGCATTCCGATAAAAATGATTTCGAATGATTATATGCTTGGTGCAGAAAAATTGACGGCTGTTTCAGCGTCTGCATCGAAAGATAAAGCAGGTGTGGTACATATTTCGTTGGTGAATATTGACGCACAAAAAGTACAAACCGTTTCAATTAGTTTAACTGGAAATGTTTTGAAAAACGTTTCTGGACGCGTACTCACTTCCGATAAATTGCAAAATTACAATTCGTTTGAAAGCCCGAATAAAATTGTACCTGCTGTGTTTTCTGGTGCGAAACTTTCTGGCGACAATTTGAGTTTGACGATTCCGCCGTTTTCGGTGGTGGTGTTAGAACTTAAGTAAACACCCTGCGACCTCTGCGATTCCTCTGCGACTCTGCGTTAAGACTATAAACGCAGAGTCGCAGAGGAATCGCAGAGGTCGCAGAGTATTAATCTAACTGAAACCGTACTGAGGACGGATGTTTAACCGTAAATTTGAAATTAAATTTGCGCTCTTCGTTCGGTTTCAGCTCGAGTTTCCAAGTCAATCTGCCTTTAACTTTATCAAATTCTGCATCCTTCGCTTCAAACTCCACTTCAATCGATTTATCCGTAGAAACAGGAATTTGATCTTCAATGCTGATGCTCACTGGCACGGTTTTTTTATTTTTCACAGCAATTTCGTAGCTGCGCGCATCAATTTTTTTATCCGAAAGGAAAGTTCCTTTGCTAAATTCTTTGAGTTTTGTGCGTTTAATCACTACGCTTTTATCTCTGCCGAGTGAAATTTTCAAGGTATCGTCCGTTGTGTTGGCACCAATCAAAGTTTTACCCAAATACGTTCCTTCAAAATACAAATTCGCTTCGCCTTCAATGAGGTTGTATTGCTCCCAATTCGTAATATACGCTGCCAAAAAAGCCGTTGGATCGAGTTGTGGTGCACTCGCATATTTATAAAACGCTGGCATCGTCACTTCTTTAATTTCTACGGCATTTTCTTTATTATCGGTTGGAATGGTGTACGGTAATTCGATATCGAAAGAGGTTGTTGTGGGTTTGGATTCTTCTTTAGCTTTAGAAGCCCGTGCGGTATAATTTGCTCCAGTTAAAAGTGACATACTGAAGTTTCCTGAAGCATCTGATTTTTGTATTCTTTTATAACTTGCATCAGAATTATTCGCTACCCCTGCCAAACCAGTAACTACAACATCGCTCAATGAAGCACCTTCATTAAGTTGTACATTTAGGTTTCTATTATTACCTACGGCAATATTTTCGGTATTATATCCTACAAAACTCACAACCAATTTAAGATTATTTTCGTTAGGTTGGATTTTAATTTGATATCTTCCATTCTCGTCAGTTACAGCTCCACGATTAGTTCCAGCTATTATAACTGAGGCACCAATCAATGGATCTCTTCCATTTTTGTCATAAACAATTCCTTGAAGAATGTCACTACTATTATTTTGTTTTTGTATCTGGTAATCATCTAAAACACTCAATTTTCTTCCCTCATAACTTGAACTTCCATTTGCACCAATAAACCACGTTCCCAATTCAGGTTTTATGCCACTGCGTTGTGGCTCACCTGTTGAAAGCGTGAGTTGCACATTGTTCCAATCTTCGCCGCTGTTTTGGCGCACTTTGGCTTTCATTTGAGTTAAAACGGGTGCGGTTAAATCTTTCACGCGCAAATCGTATTCTGTGTACCAACTTGTGTTGGGTACAATGTATTCCAATTTTAATTTGGCAGAAACAGAAGCTGCTGTTTTATTATACACCGTTACAATTACTTCCGCTGTGGCTGTATTTTTTCGCGCATTGAGGTCGTTGAGTTGATTACTGATTTTATTTTGCTCGATGCGCATTTTTTCTAAAGCATTTTCGATGTCTAACCTTTTATTGTAATTTTCAGTCAGACTTTTGCTTTGCAAATCCATTAATTCTTTTACATCTTTTGTGCTTAAAGTTGTGTTTGAAATGCCAATAACTTGTCGGTTATTATTTTTTAAAATCTCTATTTCATTTTCAATCACTCCTTTATCGAGGCTTAATCGTGCACGTTTTTCGGTGAGTGCATCGCGCTGCGCTTCTAAATTAACAATCGTATCAGTGCGTTTTTTTTCTTCCAGAAAATTCATAGCGTGTTTAACAGACATAATCGTAAAATCGCCTTCACCCGAAACCACCAAACTATTCACATCTAAATTGGGCGTTAATCCTTTAAAAATAATGTCCGATTTTCCACTCGGCGCAAACGCCGAAGCCGAGCGCTGTACTTGCGCGCCGCTTAAAAACACCGTAACGTGTTCAATTTTAGAATCTATTTTTTGTTGAGCGAAAAGCGAAGTTGTAGTGAAGAATAATAAGAACAGAGCGATATTTTTCATGTAAAGTTAAAATTAAAAACCTTTAACTATATTACGCTTGAAAGACTTTTTTGTTGTCATTCTACATCCCTTGATCTCTGCGATTCCTCTGCGACTCTTCGTTAAGATTGTAAAACGAAGAGATGCAAAGGAATCGCAAAGGACGCAGGGTGTTAATCACGAATTAACTTTCACTTTCGGCGCCAACAACTCGTACAAAACAGGCGTAACTATGCGCGTCAACAAAGTAGAGCTGATTAATCCGCCGATGAGAACCCATGCGAGTGGCGAATACAATGGATTAAATTCAATCGCTAAGGGCATTAAACCACCGATGGCAGTGAGTGTTGTTAAAATAATCGGCACAAAACGCGTTTCACCCGCTTCTTGAATCGCGTCGTTGAGACTCATGCCGCCTGCTCGGAGCTGTTCGGTATAATCGACGAGCAGAATAGAGTTTTTAACTTCTATGCCTGCGAGCGCAATAATACCAACGATGGCTACAAATGAAAGTGTATAACCAGTAAAATACAGCGCGAGTATTGCGCCAACAATGCCGAGAGGAATTACCGAAAGCACTACAATTGTGCTTTTGAAATTGCCGAATTCTAAAATAAGAATACCCAGCAAACCAAAAACGGTAATGATAATAATGGTTCCCAAACCTCCAAAACTTTCTTTTTGTGCTTCTACATCTCCCGCAGCTAAGTATTTATAACCTTTCGGAAACTGTATTTTATCCAAGTTCTTTAACAAACCCACTGTAACTTTTTGGGTATTGAATCCCGTTTTTAAAAAACTCGTTACTGTAGTAAACCTATCTTTGTCGTAGTGTTTTATAGTATTGGGTGTGGTTTGAAACTCGACATGCGCTAACTGCTTCAACGGAATACTCGCGCCAGTGACAGAATTGACGTAAATTTTATCGAAAACGTCGAAAGCTTGTTTGTTACCACGCGGGATAGTGACGTTGATAGCATAATCGTCGTCGCTGTTTTCTACTCTGAATTTTCCAATCGGTAAACCCGTAATAGCTAAACGGATAGTGCGATCGATATCCGACATTTGTACGCCATAAGTCGCCGCTTTTTCGTGGTCGATTTGAACTTTTAACTCTTGTGACTGCGATTCGAGTTCGTTATTGACATAAATCGTTCCGTCCGTATTTTCTAATACTTCCTGTACTTTAGAACTGAGACTGCGTAAAGTGTCTAAATTTTCTCCGAACAATCTGATAGCAATGGGTGCTTCAACGGGCGGACCTTGTTCAAAATCTTTTACTTGAATTTTAGCATTCGGATATTGAATAAACTGTACGCGCAAAGCGTCTATAATTTTCACTTTTTCTTCAGGACGCACTTCTTTTTGCAACTGAACAAACATTTGTGCAAAATTTGGCGATTCATTGCGCTGAATAACGTTATAGTAAATACGCGGATTTCCTTTGCCAATATTGGTCGAAAAGTTTTTTAGATGTGGCACTTTTTGAATTGTGCGTTCAACATCCCTCGCAACGCGGTCCGTTTCAGAAATATTTGTCCCAAGGGGTGTTTCAATATTGACGAGAAACATCGGTTTTTCGGATGCAGGAAAAATACTAAATCCAACAGTTGGAATTAAGGCGATTGCGCCAGCAAAAATTAAAACAGAAATAAAAAGGGTTATAATAGGTCTGAGCATTGCAACCATTAGTAATCTATGATAAGAACCTTTAATTACCCAATTTAAACCGCGCAAGAAAATATTTCCTTCCGGATGATGGTTTTTGCTTAAAATTTTGGAAGAAAGAAATGGCACTAAAGTGAGCGATACTAATAAACTTGCTAAAATGGTGAGTACAACAGCCAATGGTAATCCGCGAATAAAATCGCCTGATGCTTCTGGTAAAAAGAGTAAAGGTAAAAATGCGAAAATGAGCGTTGCAGTACAACCTAAAACTGCCAATGAAATTTGACTTGTTGCTTTTATACTGGCATCGAAGCGCGAAAAACCTTTACGCAAAAAGCGTTCAATGTTTTCTACAACTACAATCGAATCATCAACCAATAAACCCAGCGCGACAATAAAACCGACAATGCTCAACTGATTGATTGAAATTCCAAATTTATCGAGCATGAATAAACCAATGAGTAGAGAAGTCGGAATTGAAATCATTACAACCAATGAAGCGCGCCAACCTAATGGAATAAGCGTGAGTAACACCAAAAAAATGGCAATACCGAAATCGCGGGCAAAATGCGATAAACGGGTACGAACAGAATCAGCATTGTCGAAACTCTTTTCAAATTGAATATACGACGGTAAAATTTTCTTAAAATTTTCGAGAATAGGTTTTACCTGTTCATCGACGGCAAAAATATTAGTCCCCATTTTGCGCGCACCATTCACCCAAACAGCGCGTTTACCGTTCATGCGTACTTTATAGCTCTCTTCATCTTCGTTAAAATTCACATCAGCTACATCTTTAAGTTGTACTATGTTCAAGCCAGTGCTTTTAACTACCGTATTTCTAATTTCTTCTAAACTTTTGTATTCGCCACTCGTTTTTACATTCAATTTTTTTGTCGCCATATCGATTGAGCCTCCGGGAATATTAGTATTTTCGCTTTGGATGGCACCCAATACATTATTAATTGGCACTTTGTTGGCAGCCAAGCGCATCAAATCGACAGATACACGTACTTGTTGTTTTTGATAACCAACATGTTCTACTTTTTTGAGCGATTTAACTTTTTCAAGTTCTTTTTTAAGTCTGAAAGTTTGATCTTCAAGTTCTTTATCAGTTGCTACATCAGAAATTAACGCCACTTGAAATATATTCACATCGCTTGGTGTGAATTTCAAGATATTAGTACTTAGAATTTCAGACGGTAATTCATTTTTGAGTGCGGTAATTTCGCGCACTAAATCTTGATATTTAGTATCAGGATTGGTGCCAAATTTAAAATTGACGCGAATAACCGCTACGCCATCATTGATTGTTGAGACGATACTTTTGATATCGTCGAGTTCATTCGCTTTTTTCTCAATCGGATTTACGACGAGTTTTTCCATGTCCGATGGACCAGTTCCTGGATAAACTACGACGACAGCAAACTCTGGTGCCAGAATATCTGGGTCTTCACCACGTGGCATATTGAAGAGTGAACTCAAGCCTATCGCCATCAACGCTACAAACACAATGAGCGTGAAAGCATAATTTTTTACTGCAAACTCTGTTAGTTTCATTTTATTAGTTGTTAGTTGATAGTTGTTCGTTGTTAGATGTAGGTTGATAGTAAAAGTTCATATTCTTAACCTCAAACTATCAACTAACAACTATCAACGAACAACTAATTTGACTTTAGTTTTTTCAGTTAAAAAAGCAGAACCATCGGTAATCACTGCATTACTTGTTATGCCTGAAACGCCCACTTCTTTGTCTAAAATTTGGATAATTTTAATAGGCTGTTTTTTAACCGAAGTATTATCTGCACCAAGCACATACACAAAACCCGTTGTTCCATTGCCTTCAACGAGTGCTTCAATTGGAATTACTTGCATCGGCGAACTCGCGCTTGGTTGCATTTTAGTATGCGCGAATAAACCCGTTGCCATGCGTTTACCTTTAGTGTTGAGCGAAATTTCAACTTCGTAAGTGCCGCTGTTGGCATCGACAAAATCGGCGAGTTTGGTTACTTTACCTGAGAAAGTTTCATTCGGATAAGCATCGAAAGAAATATTGGCTGAGTTCCCCACACGCAAAGCTGCCCAGTCGCGATCGCTCACGCCAACGCGAACAACCCAATCGTTTGGATTTGCTGTTGCTTCATTGATGAAAAAAATGGGTGTGCCTGGACCCGCCAATTCGCCTTCACTCATCAGTTTTTTCAAAACTTTACCTGAACGTGGTGCGCGAATTTCAGAAAACTGTTGGTTGAATTTGGCAATATCGCGCGTTTTGCGCGCTACATCAGCACCTGTTGTAGCGTTTTGAACTGTTTCTAAAGTTGCAACGGTATCGGCATAGAGATTTTTGGCGCGTTGTAAATCGCGTTCCGCTTTTTGCACACCAAGATCAGCTTGCGCCACTTGCGAATTGATTTCGGTTAAATCTAAAGTTGCCAACAACTGACCTGCACTCACATTATCGCCTTCTTTGACGTAAATTTTTGAAATGATGCCGCCCGTTTTGAACGAAAGGCGCGATTCAGATTTAGACATCAGCATGCCCGTGCCAACCACATCGTGCGTGATGTTGCGCGTTTCAACAGGCACAGTTTTAACGGCAATTATTTCCGATTCATCAGCAGCGGGTGCAATAACGATTTTTGAATCGTCTTTCTTTTTTCCGCAAGCTGCAATAAGCAAAAGGCAAAAGGCAAAAGGCAAAATTAATAAAGCAAGCCCAGTCAAAGGCGTGGTAAGAGTTGTTGAATGAAAAAGCTGTTTCATGTTTTTATTTTTTTTATTTTTTAAAATTTGCTTTTTAAAAATTGAAACATAACAATTTATGTTACCTTTCTAAAACACTTTTGAACTATTGAAACGTAAAAATTATTGTTACCTTTCAATGATTCGATTCAAGAAAAATCTTCTATTTTTTTTAATTTTTAATTTTTAATTTTTAATTGAATACGTCGCTTCCGCACGTTCAAGCTCGATGAGGCGTTGCAAAACTGTAAAATGAGCGAGGCTACGTTTTAATTCAGCAGCAGTTTTTTGTGTGCGCGCATCCACTAATTCAATTTGCAAAGCTGAACCTGCTGCGTATCTCCTGTCTGTTAATCTGTAATATTCATCAGCGAAAACCAATTCGGCATCGTTTACTTTGAACGCTTCTTGGGCAGTGGCTAAATTGGTTTTTGCCATCTGAATTTGCAATTGTATTTGCTGTAACACCTCTGCATTTTGCGCTTGATTTTTCTTCAAATCAATCTCGTTTTGCCTGATTTTTAAATCGTTCGATTTAGCTGTGTATAACGGTAAATCCAATTGCACACCCAATAAACCATACGCTTGTTTATCCCAAATTTGAAAACCATACCCTTGAAAACCTAAATCGAGTGATGCGCCAATTTTAGGAATATTGTAACTTTCATTCATTTTTTTCTGAAGCAATAAAGCACGCTCACCACCTTTGAGTTGCGCAAATTCTTCGCGATCGGTTGTTAATCCTCGTAGGTTTTCAAAACCTACGAGGTTTGTTTCTCGTAAAGTCGAATCAATTTGTATTTCTGCATCGAGCGGTTTATTACACAAAAAATTAAAATAAGCAGCGGCATTTTTAGCATTGTTTTCGTATTCAACAATACTGTTTTCAACTTTAGCGACTTCAGATTTAGCTTTTAAAACTTGCGCATTAGTACCGACATCGTTTTTCACCAATTTTTCATTCACGCGCACATTGTCAGTCACTAAAACTAAAGCGTTTTTGTAAATTTGAACTGCTTGTTGCGCTTGCAATAATTGGACGTAAGCCATTTTTATATTTTTCGCCAATTCTCGTTTATAAACATTAATTTTAGCTTGCTCAATAGTGATGAGTTCTTTTTTAATTTCGCGATTGTAATAAATTTCTTTATTCAGAATGGGATAAACAGTATGAATTTTTGAATCTTGAAAATTATTCGGCAAGAAGTTAATTTGTGAGTTTTCAATGCTCGAAAAATTATTGCTGTTCGTTAATTTGTTAAGCGTTGAATAAACGGGATTGAGTAAATCGCCAACAGGTAATGACGTTGACCTACCTCCCGCAGCTAAAGTATATTGAAACTGAAAATTGACACGCGGCAAAAACAGAGTCTTTGCTTCCTCCAACGCCGTTACGCTGTGTTCGAGGTCAAATTGTTGTGTTTTTAAAGTGGCATTGTTCGTAAATGCTTCTTTAATATAAGCGTCTAAAATGGTGCTTTGCTGTGCGAAAGAATTGCTTGAAATAATCCAAAAATCGAAAATCAGAAGGCGAATTAGATTGGTTTTTTTTAAAGTGCGAGTCATATTTTTTAATTTATTAAACGAATATCATAATATATACACTGTTCATTAAAATTGAAATAAAAAAAGCATTTTCTGCTTCTTAATATTTTCAGACGAACTAAAAATGGCTTTATTTTCTGAACAATTAATTTTTTTAATTCTTTAGCTTTAGCTAAACAGTTACTAATTTATCACAAATTGAGCTAATATCGTTTCAGCTGTAAGATTTATTAAATTTTCTAAATCTAAGCCATCGTACATTCGCAAACGATTTCTCAAGTGCAACGAAACCATGCCATGCAACGAACTCCAAAACATGAATGAAATCATCGGCGCACTTTCACCTTTCAAGAGCTGTTGTTCTAAACTCTCATCAATTATTTCCTGAAGAATTCTGTAAACTCTCAACCCGCATTCCCAATTTTCGGCATTTTCATCCGCACACATAGGCTCTTTCAGAATAAACATCAAATCGTAAAGTTCAGGATTTTTGAAAGCGAAATTGATATACGATCCGCTCATTGCACGCAATTTTTCGATGGGGTTTTTAATGCCTTTTAAATTCGCTTCGAAAACATTCATGAGCTTTGTAAACGCCCACTCGTGCATAGCAAAAAAAAGCGCATCGCGATCTTTAAAATAAAGGTAAATAGTTCCAGGCGCGTATTCAATGCGCTGCGCAATGCTTCGAATTGAAACTTTTTCATAGCCTTCATCCATGAAAAGTTTTATCGCTGCATCAACAATCAGTTGGCGCATCTCTACAATTTCGCGTTCGCGTCTATTTTGTAATGCTGACATTAATTATTTTAATGAACGATGCAAATGTACTGAACAGTGTTTATTATTTCCAAATTTATTTTGAGAATAACTACTTTCTTATTTTATTTTCCCGCAGACTTCGCAGATTTTCGCAGAAAAGCTATTAAAAATCTGCGAAAGTCTACGAAATCTGCGGGAAATTTTGCCCACATTTTAGCTTTAGCTAAATAATTACATTTAAGAAATAAAATTTTTGTCGTAGTTTTGAATCAAATTTCATTTCTATGTCAACTGCTGTAGCTTCAATACCTTTAAAAAAGAAATTTAATGCCCCAAAGCGTTACACTTTGGAAGAATACCTTGTGCGAGAAGAACGCAGCAGACGCAAACATGAATTTCACAACGGAGAAATAAAACTTATGGCAGGAGGAACCGATTTTCATAGCATGATTGGAGCAAATATTTGTTCTGCTATTTGGTTTGCGCTAAAACAAAACCAAAAACCATTTACAGTCTGTAACAGTGAAATGGGAATTTATTTGCCAGAATTTGACAAGGTTTATTATGCTGATGGACTTGTTGTTGTTGATGGAAAGTCATTTTGGGAAGGAAATAATAAATTACTTCTGAATCCGGCTCTGATAATAGAAGTAGCATCGAAAAGTACAAGAAGTTTTGATCGCGATGAAAAGTTTGAACATTATAAAACAATACCGAGCTTTAAGGAATATATTTTAGTCGAGCAATCTAAACCACAAGTTGAATCGCGATTGATAGTGACCGAAAAAAAATTAGAGACGAGTATTGAAACAGATTTGAAAAAATCTATTCTTTTACCTTCGCTTGGGATTGAAATCTCTCTTGAAGACATTTACTATAAAATTAAATTTTAAATGCTAAAAAAAATACTTCTTGGGTTAGCCATTCTGATTGCAATTCTTTATTTATATCCCTCTCAAAAATTTACGTTTGAAGAACTCTATCCACAACAAGATAACATACTGACTTCTTTGCAAAACTTCAGAAAAGAAGGAACGAATACTATTAAAGTTGGCGACTACGATTGGAAATATTACACCACTGGCAATGGCGATACGACTATTTTATTTTTGCATGGCATGGGAGGCTCTTACGATATTTGGTGGCAACAAATCAATTATTTCAAATCGCGTTACAAAATTATAAGCCCAACTTATACACCGGTAACAAATTTAAAAGATTTATCGGCAGGTGTTTTAGCTATTTTAGCTAAAGAAAAAATCTCAAAAATTGTAGTCATTGGTAGTTCTTTAGGCGGATATTTGGCGCAATATTTAGCGGTGAATCATCCAGATAAAATTATTAAAGCGATGATGGGTAATACTTTTGCGCCGAATACAGAAAATAAAGCAACCAATGAATCGCTCGTTAAAGCAATGAAATGGTTGCCTGAATGGTTTGTAATTAAAAATATTCGTAAAAAATATAACAACGAGGTTATTCCAGCTTCAGGTAATTCGCCCATTGTAAATGCTTTTTTAAACGAATTGCTTGGCAAAGGCGTTACACGCGAAGTTTTCATCGCCCGCTATTATTGTGTGGTTGATACTTTCACAGCCAAAATTTCACCGAATATTTCACTACAAATTGTAGAATCGGATAACGACCCATTAGTTAATAAAAATTTACGCGATCAACTTAAATCAACTTACCCACAAGCAAAGGTCGTGACTTTGCACAATGAAGGTCATTTCCCTTATCTGGCTAAAGCAGAGGCTTACAATAGAGTTATTGAAGATTTTTTGGTGAGAAATGACAAAAGATAAAATTAGAAAATTTTTTATTTATGGTTTGCCAAAGCATATATTTGGATTACACTGATTCTTTTTAGCAAATCTTGATTAACCATAAGATATTTTTTCAAATTTAAGCAAGACTAATTAAAATGCAAAGGGCAAAAAGCAAAGATTAATTTTGCATTTTGCCCTTTGCATTTTGCCCTTTGCATTTTACGCATCTACATTCGCATACCGCGCATTCGCTTCAATAAATGCTCTACGTGGCGGAACTTCATCGCCCATTAACATAGAGAAAATGCGATCGGCTTCAATGGCATCGTCGATGTTAACGCGCTTTAATGTGCGCGACGATGGATCCATTGTTGTTTCCCAGAGTTGCTCTGCGTTCATTTCACCCAAACCTTTATAGCGTTGTGTTTTAACACTGTCTTCTGTTCCATAAGTAGCAATCGCATCGGTGCGTTCTTCTTCCGTCCAGCAATATCTGAATTGTTTGCCTTTTGCAACGCGATAGAGTGGTGGCGCAGCAACATAAATATGCCCGCGTTCAATCAAAACCGTCATATAGCGATAGAAGAAAGTGAGTATTAAAGTTGTGATGTGACTGCCGTCAATATCCGCATCACACATGATGACGACTTTGCTATAACGCAGTTTTTCGACGTTTAAAAAACGCTCGCCGTTTTCGTTTTCTGCAATACGCACGCCAAGTGCTGTAAAGATATTTTTTATCTCTTCGTTCTCATAAATTCTATGCTCGAGCGCTTTTTCGACGTTTAAAATTTTTCCACGCAGCGGTAAAATGGCTTGAATGTGTCTGTCGCGACCTTGTTTAGCCGTTCCACCCGCCGAATCTCCTTCGACTAAAAATATTTCGCACTCGTTCGGATTTTTGGATGAGCAATCCGCCAATTTACCAGGCAAACCACCACCTGCTAAAACATTTTTGCGTTGCACCAATTCGCGTGCGCGTTGTGCTGCGTGTCGAGCTGATGCTGCTAAAATAACTTTATCTACAATTTTTTTAGCTTCTACTTGATTCTCTTCAAGCCAGTATTTTAAGAAATCGCCCACCAATTGAGAAACAATTGCCGTTACTTCCGAGTTGCCGAGTTCGCCTTTTGTTTGACCTTTAAACTGTGGCTCTTGCACTTTTACACTCACTACGGCTGTCATACCTTCTTTAAAATCATCACCCGTGATTGTTTCTTTCATTTTTTTGAAGAAACCATTCACATCGCCATAGTTTTTAAATTCACGCGCCATCGCGCGGCGGAAACCGTTCACGTGTGTACCACCTTCGCGGGTAGAGATATTATTGACGTATGAGAAAATATTTTC
Organism: Saprospiraceae bacterium; assembly: GCA_043781915.1. Classification (GTDB taxonomy): domain Bacteria; phylum Bacteroidota; class Bacteroidia; order Chitinophagales; family Saprospiraceae; genus JAAFJT01. The sequence goes on along the minus strand of JAYWBA010000043.1, from coordinate 4,734 downwards.
TTTGTAATCCGTATTGTATGAAAACGATACTTCGACCTCAACGTCGTCTTTTTTGCCTTTAATTAAAACAGGCTCGCGCAAAATAGGTGTGCGCGATTCGTCAAGATATTCCACAAAACCTTTCAAACCTGTTTCAGAAAAATAAACTTCTTCTACGTAAGGTTGTGCATGCGAATCGAGGCGCTCATCATTTAAAGTTAAAACCAAACCACTGTTCAAAAATGCCAATTCGCGCAAACGGTGTGCAATGGTTGTGTGGCTGTAAACCGTTTCTTCAAAAATCGTATCGTCGGGTTTGAAAGTAATGGTTGTACCCGTTAATTCTGAATCGCCAATGATTTTCACATCGTACAAAGGTTTTCCAATAGAAAACTCCTGTACAAAAGTTTTGCCTTCGCGATTTACCTCTGCGCGTAAATGCGTTGAGAGAGCATTCACACAACTCACACCCACACCGTGCAAACCACCAGATACTTTATACGTATCTTTATCGAATTTACCACCTGCGTGTAAAACCGTTAGAACAACTTCTAAAGCCGATTTTTGTAATTTCGTATTGATACCCGTCGGAATACCGCGACCATCATCTTTAACCTTAATAGAATTGTCTTCAAGTATCGTAACTTCAACGCGATTACAATAACCTGCAAGGTGTTCGTCAATAGAGTTATCGATAACTTCCCAAACTAAATGGTGCAAACCTTTTATATCAGTGCCACCAATATACATACTCGGGCGCATACGCACAGCCTCTAATCCTTCGAGTGCTGTGATACTATCGGCGCCATATTCTTTTCTTACCTCAACAGGTAATTCTAATTCTTCTAATTCATTTTCCATAATCACAAAAATACGATTTTTTTGGCAGAAAATCTAAACTGATGACAAATATTTCGGGTATATTTAAAGCATTTAAATAATCGGCAAAAATAACTCGAATTTACGGAATTTACGAATTTACGGAATTTTTTGATGGGTTGAAATTATTCTTTTTCTTACAAAATCTTATCATCTTCATCGTCTTTATGGCACATTTTGCGCCATTCATTGCGCCATTTTTCGCGCTGGGCATCGTTGGGGTCATCTTCGATGGTATCCGATGAAATGCCAAATTTTTTTAACTTGCTGAAATTGGGGCGCGCAGATTTGCCAAAAAACAATCTGCCTAAAATCAATAAACCTATAGATTGACCTAAATGGATAGTGGATATTCCAAAAATGGTGGGCATGAGCCAATTCCAGAGTAATTGGAAAACTGTTGCTACTACTAAAAGGTAAAGGATAGCAATCAGAATAATTTTTGCAATAAAGGGACCTTTCTTTGACGACATAAAAGTTGACTATAAACTTTTCTGAAAACGGTGAAATTAATTTTTTATATCGTTGTATAAATTGGCTAAACGTTCGCGCAAAAACAAAACCGCATACCTTTTGCGGGAAAGCAAAGTATTTAATGGTAATCCTGTTTTTTCTACAATATCTTTAAAACTTAAATCTTCTAATTCGTGCCAAACAAATACGTCGCGCTGCTCTTCAGGCATTTCATCAAGCGATTTCATTAATGCTTTCATTATTGTTTCGCGCATCACTTCGTCTTCAGCTGTGAAAGCAGAATCTTGTGGCAATAAATCGTCGAGAACGTACCGATTTTCATCGCCTTTTCTAAACCCTAAAAGTGTATCTTCTAAAAATTCAGGTTTCTTTTTTCTATATAAATCCGTAATTTTATTGCGCGCTACCGTAAATAACCACGAAGCAATGTGCTCAACGGGTTTCATGAGGCGCTGCATTTCAGTCAATTCAATCAGTACATCCTGAAAAATATCTTCGGCATCTTCCGTTCGCGCTACGCGCTTTCGAATAAACGCACGCAATTTCACGCGCTCACTTAATACAGCAGCGTTGAGTTGTTTATTCTGATTTTCTACAGTGGCTAAATCTAACGAGTACGTTATGGCTTTCATAAAAAATGTGGGTGATATATCTTACCTAAACAGTCTATTCTATAAATCGTTTAAATTGTGGAAATATTTTACTGAACGCAAAATAAACCTCGTAGGTTTTTAAAACCTACGAGGTTTAAAAAATAATTTAGCTCGCGTCAGTAATCTTGCTTGTAAAATATTCAAAGAAAATTTTGAAGGGGACATTAAAAAGAATTTTGCAGGTGTACCCATTTTTAAATAGAGTGCATAAAATGCTTTTGCTGAAATACCCCACTTTTGCATAAATTGTTTCCGACCATCGTTCTTTTTCACTCTACCCGTCGAGCGCGCTTGAAAATGATACACCCGACTTTCACCCACACCCAAAAAAGTTCTGCAACCTTGCTGCCATAATTTCATCGAAAAATCGGGATCGCTGTACATGCCCGGCGAAAACTCGGTACTGAATCCGCCAACGTCACGCCATAATTGAGTCGGTAACAAAAAAGGTGGCCAAGAAGCACCATTCCAATCTTTTTTCTCAAAATGCTTGTATTCGGTTAAAAGTTTTTGCTCTTGAAAACTTTCGATAGTTCTGCCGTAATCGCCTGTGATTTGGCACGCATGATTTTTTAAATAAGGCTCAATCATTGTCGCCGAAATCATGAATAAATCTTTATTGGGAAGTGCATTATAGGCGTTTACTAAATGCACATCCCAATCGGGCAGGACATACATATCGTCATTTAAGTAAACGATGTGCTGATGTTTAACAAGCTCAGCGGCTTTATTGACTGCCCAACAAATGCCAATGTTTTCGACTGAATCGCTAAAATCAATATTTTCTGATTTTGCCCATGCGCGCGTACCATCATTACCTTCGTTAATGTGCAAAATAATTTGGTGTTCGAAGTGCGAGTGTATTTTCAGCGCACGAATGCACAATTGCAACATGTGTAAATTGTTCCAAGTTGGAATAATAATTGAAAATTGCATGCGTTTCGTTTAATTAACCACTCACAACCACATTATGTGTTAAAACATAACCTGCCGCTACGCTACCAGTTACAACAGGCGTTAAAGTTGTCAAGTTTCCTGCAAAAACATTATCGCTCGCGTTCGAGGTATCTTGGGTGCCTTTGGTATAAAAATTAGTCGCCGTCGTGTAAACCGTATTGCTCGTTTCAGTTGGGAATACAATCTGCGTTACCAATAACGATACACCCGCAGCATTATAAACATGCACGTGTAAGTGGGGCGCTCTACCACTGTACCAACCAGGATAAATTGACGTAAATCCTACAGTGCCGTTGGCGTCTGTTGTTTGTCTGCCGCGCAAAAAATCGACCGAAGTGAAATCTTTTGCTTGTATGCCCGAACCACCGTATTCTGAATAATATCCGTCTTTATCACAATGCCAAATATCGACAATAGCACCTACTAAACCCACACAACTGGCGTTTTTGTTCTGAATATTAATTTTAATGGTCAAAGGTACACCCGTTCTGTCAGAACGTATATCGGTTAAAACAAATTTTGCTGGCGATTTTGTTGGAAACGGACCTTCGGTTTCACTCTGTGTTGAAGTACAATTGTTGTTTCCTGTTGAAGTGCCATCAACCGTAGTTGTATCTTTTCTACAAGCTGCTAATAGTACTGAAGGAATTCCGATAAAACCGATTCCTTTTTGAAGAAATTCTAATCTATTCATTACAATATTTTTTAAGAAGTATTTTTGCGAGAGACTTCTTAATGCTGAAACGTTGCTTTTGCAATGTATATTGGTTAAGTATATATTTAGCTAAAGCTAAATGTTAATCAGTTTCCCGCAGAAATTCGCAGAAATACTCGCAGAAATCCGCAGAAATTTAAACATACGTTTCTGCAGATTTCTGCGAGTATTTCTGCGAATTTCTGCGGGAAATCAAACTACGGAGTAGTTACTTGGTTAAATTGATACACACGCTTTCTTCAACCACTCTTTCTCATCTCCTGTTAAATAATCGGAAAGTGCGTTATAGACACGCGCATTGTAATTATTCAACCACAAACATTCTTGCGTTGTCATAAGCGATTTATCGATGAGATTAGTCGCAATCGGGAAAAGTGTGAGCGTTTCGAAGGCATACCACGTTCCGAAATTATTAACCGCATGAGGGACACACAAAAGTAAATTTTCGATTCTGATACCATGCGAGCCTTCTTTATAGAACCCAGGTTCGTTACTCGTTATCATGCCGAGTTCATGCGGTGCCGTTCCGCGTGTACCCATCGCAGGTGCAAAACCTTGCGGTGGTTCGTGCACATTGAGAAAAAAACCAACACCATGACCCGTTCCATGACCGTAATTTAATCCGTTTTGCCAGAGTGGGTGGCGCGCTAACATATCGAGTTGAATGCCCCGCGTACCTTGTAAAAAAATGGCAGTTGCTAACGCAATATGCCCTTTTAAAACCAAAGTATAATGCAGTTTTTGCTCTGACGTAGGTGCGCTCAAACAAATAGTGCGCGTAATATCGGTTGTTCCGTCGGCGTATTGTCCGCCAGAATCAATCAAAAGCATGCCCTCATTCGCAATCACTGCCGAATTTTTATTATCCGGTCTGTAATGAACAATCGCACCGTTGCTTTTATAACCAACAATGGCGTCGAAACTTTCGCCGTAATAGTGTGCTTGTTCGCTCCGATATTGTGCTATCATCGAAGCAAATTCGTATTCGCTCACTGTGCGATGTTCCAAAGTCTTTTCAAACCAAACAAACGCTTTAGCCAATGCTACGCCATCTTTCAGCATCGCATGGCGCGTGTT
>JAYWBA010000042.1:0-41802 GCA_043781915.1 Saprospiraceae bacterium | reverse complement strand
TCATTAAGAAAATTACGCCCTATACTTTAGGTTCATTGATTGCTTTATACGAGCATAAAATTTTTGTACAAGGGATAATTTGGAATGTTTTTAGTTTCGATCAGTGGGGCGTGGAGCTTGGAAAACAATTGGCTAATAAGGTTTTACCAGAACTTAAAAACGATAGTAAAATTTCCTCGCATGATGCTTCTACAAATGGTTTGATTAATGCGTATAAAAAGTGGAGAAAATAGAGTTGTTCGTTGATAGGTTGGCTTACTATCAACGAACAACTATCAACGAACAACTAATTTATTTTCTTCCAAAGATATAACGTCCTGAAAGTGCAATATAATCGCCAGAAAAACCATAACCACTTGAGAAATAATAAGTTGGCGACCAATCTACACTGACATTAATGGGAATGTCTTTAAAAACATACTCCAACCCTAAAATACCTGTAATACCAAAAATTGTTGAGGTATTATTCAATCCTGTATAGGTTTTATCGAAAGAATAGAAACCTGCAGTAACACCACCGCCATAATACCATTTCAAGCCCTCTGCATTTGGAATTTGGTTATGAATTTCATATAAACCAGTAGCGGTTAAAAATGAATACAATGAGGAATAAGAACGAAATGTGCCATAAACTTCTATAGCAGCATTATCATTGATAAAGCCTTTGTAAGTGACACCATTGTAAGCACCTAAACGCAAGCCAATAGATCCAGAGTATTGGGCATTTAATTTAGAATTTGTGCCAAGAAATGCAAAAAGAAGAACTAACGAGAAATACGAAATTTTTTTCATTTTAAAGAATTTTAAGAAATTAAGAAATTAAAATTAAATGTTAAATTCGAGAGAATGAATTACTTCCTAATGAGAGATGTGAGGGCGGCTTTCTCTTTTATGTTAGGTCGTAAACCCTTTCGGAATTTAAAAATTTAATAGATATGCAAAAATAACAAATTTTCCCATTAAAAATGGATTTTATTGAAAGAATTTTTATTTTTAAACTTAAAAAGGTAATAAAATTATAAAAGTGATTTTATGTCCACTTTTATTGTTTTACAAGGCTCAATTGAAACGGTAAACTTGCGCGAACCTTCTTTTTTCCAGTACGCAATAGCACCATTTAAAACCTGCAGCAGCGCAATTTTTTTTTCGTGGGGTTCATCGCTTAAAAGTTTATCGTAATTGCGAAATACGATTTGGATATTTTTGAGAGGCGAAAATTCCATATCGTTTAAAACTTCATCAAGTGCATCTAAGTTATTTCCATAATAATCAGGAAAGTGCAATAATGACGCAATAGTTTTATGGAAAATGGCAAAATTAGTAATTTGTGCACCGTCTAAAATGACAGATGCTCCAACTGTCTCTGGTTTCAAACCCGTTTTTAAAAAAGTGAAATTAGACATAGTTTTTTATTTTGGAATAACTTGGGTAAAAGTTAAGTAATGATCGTTGGTGTACCAATACCGTTTGTCGTCGCCTGTGCAAAGTCTTTCTGTGCCTCTGTTAACACCATTCACGTGCGGATTTACGTCCCATTCTTGATAATTAATTCTTTTACCTTTGGCGTCGTTAACAGGTAAAACTTTTTCAACGTTTGTGAATACCCGACCTCCTACATAACCTGCTGGTGCTTGATGGTTTTTTAAAACATAAGCCAAGACCGTATAAACTTTAGCAGGAATTTGTTTAACAGTACCATTGGGCATGCCAACTTGTTGATTATCGCTTTGAGCAGTACCTTCAGAAGAACTTGGTCCTTCGCCAGGTAATACACCTGTCGGACTTCTATCGTACATTTTTTTATGATGGTGGCGATGTCTTTTTTTATGGGTTGTTGTTGTTCCATCGGCATTAGTAACAGTTTGCAAATCATCTTCACTGTCCTTAGTATTATTTAAATTTTCGGGAGACGAATTTCCATCATGCGATGTAGCAGCATCCGTTTTTTTATCGGCTAAATTGCCCAACATCTGCTTCGTAGCGTCTTCCGAAGCTGCATTCGGCTGGGTTGCAACTGCTTCTGTCGATGTTTTGGGCGGGGTAGAAGTAGTAGCTGTAGTGCTCGGTTGATTACAAGCTATAAAAGTAAAAAATGAAAAGTAAAAAATGAAAAGTGTGAACTTTAGTTTAGGTGTCATTAATTTTTGAATTATAGGTAAAATTTGTTGAGAATGAGTAATGCCTAAGCGATTAAATGAAGGAATTTAAAAATGAATCCTAAAATTAAACAAGTAAGGCTCAAATTCAAATTAAGAATTTTGAATTGAGCCTTGTTTTAACATTAACCATTAACCATTAATCTACGTTATCGTGCAAAAAACTATTACCACTGTTGCTACGCAAATCGTTATTTTCGTCAATAGCCCAAAAGGAAGAAGCTGTTTGAGCTGCTGCTTGCGATGAATGTTGCACAGCATCGAGTTTAACGCCGCGTCGCAAATAAGCAGGTTCATTTTCTAACTCTACTATTGTTTGTGGATTATTCAATTTAATAGTATTGGAATTAGTGCGCAATTTTTCACGGCGTGAAGCTTCTGCAGCCAAACGTTTACGGCGTTCTTCTTCGTTTTGCTCGCGACTTTCAGGTGTTTCGGAATAATCTAAAACATTTTTAACCGCTGCATTCGGTCTGCCTTTCATGAAACGTTGTGCATCGAACTCAATCACATTATTTCTTTCAGCCGAACTTTCGCCACTGAACATATCGAAAGAAGACGAAGAAGTGTGACTTGGTGTCTTTTTAACTTCATCTTCAAGACTGACGACAATTTTCTTATTTAAATCTTGAGGTTTAGGCACATAAGAGCGCGCTTCGAAACCAGTAGCAATAACAGTTACTGCCAATTTATCTCCTAAAGTATCATCGTAGCAATTACCCCAAATCAAATTGGCGTTTTCACCCGCTTCTTCTTGTACAAACTCTGTGATAGCAAAAATTTCATCCATCGTTACTTCTTTCGTGCCCGATGTTATATTCACTAAAATTTGTTTTGCGCCAGAAATATTAGTTTCTTCTAAAAGCGGTGAGGAAAGTGCGGCATCGGTTGCTTTCAAAGCACGTTTTTCGCCTTCAGCGATACCCGTTCCCATAATAGCAACGCCACTTCCGCGCATAACTGTGCTCACGTCTTCAAAATCAACGTTTACATGACCCGAAACAGTGATTATTTCGGCAATACCTTTTGCAGCCGTTGTTAAAATATTATCGGCTTGAGCAAAAGCATTTGTAACAGATAAATTTCCAAAAATTTGGCGCAATTTATCGTTAGAGATAACTATTATTGTATCGACGTTATTTTTTAATTCTTCCAGACCTTCCATGCCTTGCGAAACGCGCTTTCTACCTTCAAAAGTAAAAGGTAAAGTCACGATTGCAACAGTGAGAATGCCCATTTCTTGCGCACATTTAGCAATGATTGGTGCAGCCCCTGTACCCGTTCCTCCGCCCATACCAGCAGTGATGAACAGCATGCGCGTACCGTTTTGCAAATATTCTTTAATTTCGTCGAGGCTTTCTAAGCAGGCTTGCTTTCCACGTTGAGGTTGTGAGCCAGCACCTAAACCTTTAGAAACTTCTTTTCCTAATTGAATACGTGTCGGCACAGGACTTTGCACCATTGATTGCAAATCGGTATTGCATATAGCGAAATCAACACCTACAATACCTTGTTTGTACATGTGCGTTACAGCATTCGATCCGCCGCCGCCAACGCCAATCAATTTAATTATGTTTGGACCACCTTGTTCGAAATTTAGTAGCATGTTTTTTGCTGTTTTTATATTTGAGCTATCAGGAATCAGGAGTCAGGAATCAGGTTTCAGGCTGTAATATTTTACCTGACACCTGACACCTGATTACTGACACCTATTTATTTTAAATCAACATCGGGTTCCGCTTCAAACCATTCTTTGGTTTTCTTGAAAATTCCTTCCAACCATTTATTATTATTTGATTTCGCAGCAGCCTTTGCTTCTTCTACAGTTAAAGTTTCTTCAAATTTTTTATCAGACGTTGTAGAATTGGAAGTTGATTGATTGCGAATAGGTTCAGTGGTTGTAACAACTTTATCAGATTCATTTTTGATACCGTTGATTAACAAGCCAATAGCTGTAGCATAAATTGGGCTTGCCACTGCTTCTGAATAGCCATGTGCCAATTTCTCAACGGGCATTCCGATGCGCGTACTCATACCTGTATGGAAAGAGCACAATTTTTCAATATCGCGCATTAACGCACCACCGCCTGTTAAAACTATACCACCAATGAGTTTGCGCTCATAGCCCGAACGACGAATTTCCCAGATGACGAAATCGAAAATTTCTTCCATACGCGCTTGAATAATGCGCGATAAATTCTTTTCGCTAATTTCTTTATAATCGCGACCTTTAATGCCTGGGATGGTTACAATTCTGTTGTCGAACACTTCTTCCGTTAATGCACTTCCAAATTTTACTTTTAATTGTTCCGCCTGATGTTGCATAACAGCACAACCTTCTTTTATATCGGCAGTGATGACATTGCCACCGAAAGGAATAACCGCTGTGTGGCGAATAATGCCTTCGTAAAAAATAGTGATGTCTGTTGTTCCGCCGCCAATATCAACCAGAGCAACACCTGCTTCTTTTTCTTCATCGCTTAATACAGCGTGTGCGGAAGCAATAGGCTCTAAAGTTAGACTTTCTACTTTTAAACCTGTGCGTTCAACACATTTCTGAATATTGTTAGTCGCTGAAATCTGTCCAGTTATGATATGAAAATTCGCTTCAAGGCGCACACCACTCATGCCGATGGGATCGACAATACCTTGTTCGCTATCAACCGTAAATTCTTGTGGAATGACGTGCAAAATTTTATCGCCTGGAGGCAATACCAATTTGAACATATCGCTCACCAAACGGCGAATATCAGTAATGCTGATTTCGGTATGCAAATTATCGCGCGTTAGAAGCCCGCGATGTTGCAAACTTTTAATATGCTGACCTGCAATGCCGACGTGTACGCGTTGAAATTTTTGCTTTGCCATGCGCTCAGCGCCGGCTAAAGCTTCTTGAATGGCGTTCACCGTTTTTTCAATATTGGTAACTACACCACGCATTACGCCGAGGCTGTCAACTTTACCAATACCTAAAATTTCCAGTTTTCCGTGTTCATTTAACCTGCCGGCAATGGCACAGACTTTTGTAGTGCCGATATCAAGGGCTACTACTAAATCGTTTGATAAGGCTACACTTGAGTCTATCATAGACGTTTTGTGGATATTACCAGTTAACTCCTTCATTTCTTGGTCGAAAAAATGAAAAAATCACCCAGAATGGTTTAAATTATAGCTGTTTCTTTGCACGAAATAGAAAAAAAATGAACGGTGAGAACAGAAAATTTTCCTTCGCGTTTACAAAATTATTAATTAATAATTCTTTTGCAAACTTTTTACGAAAAAAAATCGTGTTAATGTGCATTTTGTTGAAAAGTATTAGTTTAAATATAGAAATTTCGTATAAATTTTAAGGTTTAACAATATTCTGACGTTTGGTTTTGTAATTCTAAACCGAATTTTTAAAATAAAATTACAAATCCAATTTTTTTCCAACGGGCAATAAGAAACAATGCTCGAATTTTTCCATTCCAATTTTGCCATAATAGTTTTGAGCAGCAGGTGCAGCCAATAAAATGAGCAAAGCTTGTGGGGCTGCGCGATGTGTGGCATCAATTAATCGCTTGCCAATGCCTGCATTCTGATACTCAATATCAACCGCTAAATCTGAAAGATAAGTACAAAAAGTAAAATCGGTTAAAGCGCGCGAAACACCTATGAGTTTGCCTTCTAAACGTGCTGTTACAATTAAATTCGCGTGTTTTAACATCATTTCAATGCGCTGAGAATCGTCTATAGGTCGGCGATGACTGAGTGTGCTGCGTATAAGTAAATCTACGAACTCAGTGGGTTGCAGGTTTTGTTCTATGGTGTAGTGGATTTGCATGAATTTTTGTTTCTGCTAAACGAAATAACGTTTTTTTTGAACTTTCATCTCTTGGATTTCTTTTGCCCAACTAATTTAATATTTACGTTCTCCAATATTTTTTCTCTATTATTAAAATCTAATTTTTGTTTAAATTTTCTTAATTCTTTATTTCTTTTCTCTTCTTTAGATAATTTTTTTATATGGTGGTTATAGTTCGAATCGATTAAACCTATTACAAAGTAGTTTTTTTTATCAGTAATATTCAAAAGATTTTTAAGGTAGTCTATTTGAAAATTATCTATCCCTTGTAATGTTGAACCAACCAAATATGCAGAATACTCAGCAATTAATCTATTTTCTCTACTTGTTTTTTCGTTTGTAATTATTTCGCTTAATTCACTAAATAATTGAATCAAAGGTTCTTTTAAAGTTATTGAATTATGATGAAACTCGTACCAATATGAAATAATTTTATAAACACCATAGTGTGTATTGAAAAATAATTTTAGTATGTCATATTCTGAGTCATTCGTACTTATAAGAAAATCAACAGCTTTTTTTGAATTAATTAAATTTCGTTTAAGCCCTTCTATTCGAGATGAAATTGGCGTATTATAAAGTGCTTGCATTAAATATCCAATACCACTTAAATTTATCAAATATTCTTGGAAATTTTTAGGTTCAGATTTTTCAAGGATTTCATTAATCAGCATGGGGGAATCTTTAGTCATACCAGCATAAAATATTGCTACATTTTGCCACCATATATCATTGAAATTTTCTATGAATATATCTTTACCATTAATACTATGATTGTAAAATTGATATGCCGTAAAATATTCTTGGAAAGACAAATGTTTAAATTCAATTTCTCCGTGCTCGTTTTCAACTAATAAACCAATATTTTGAATTAGATCATCAATTAGATTTTCAACTAAGTATTTATGACCTCTTTCAGAGGCAAATTTTTTAAGTATATTCAAAAGTTCATTTTTTGGAATATTTCTTTTCCTTAGATTGTGTAAATATTCTCCTAAAAACGATAAAACACTCCTATGAATTCCAACTTTAAGCAAATCAATTGTAGAATTTCCTATAACTTTATTCAGCAAAAGATCAACAAAGTTTTTATATAGGTCAGAAATTGTGGCAGGTATCTCCATTTCTGTTTCATCAAAAATGGCTGTTATTAAAGCCAAAGTTAGTGGAGTTTTTGGCAATTTGTCTAAAATATTTGAATCTCGGAGTGATTTCAATAACCTTTTACATTTAATTTGATCTTCATTAAAATATCTTCCAATAAATTGTTCTGCTTGTTGTATGGATACGTTTGAAATTTCAAGATACTTAAATTTAAGTTCTTGGCAACTCCCTAAAAGTGAGTCAGATGGTCGTGAAGAACAATATATCTTAATTTCTGGGTACTCTTTTCTAAATTTTTGGATTGATTGTAACGCATCTTCTTTTAAATCTTTCGAACCTAATTCATCTAAAGCGTCTATAAAAAGGACGAAATTTCTCTTCTCAAGAATTTCTTCCAAATTGACCATAATTTCTTTGATACCATCTTGAAGTAAATATTTTTTTAAAAGTTGAATTACATCAAACCCACAATCCTTAAACTCGCAAAATTTTAAGATAAAGGGGTAATATTCATAATTATTTCGGAGTGCGTTTTCATAAATTATATCATTTGCTAACTGCTTAAAAAAGGTAGTTTTTCCTGAGCCTGACTCGCCAACAATCAAAGCACAATCATTCATTTTACCAACATCATGGGTTTCAAACCATTTTCGCCTAAGTTCACCTTCTTCATCAATTTGCAACTCTAATAATTTGGGTTTGATAGCAAGATCTATTATTTTTTGTATTTTCTTGTTGTTTATACCAAGCGTTTTAGTGAAGTCGTCTTCTTTGTTTTTTTGTTGGAAGACTTCAATATAATGTTTGTAAACTTTATCACCTTTAAGCCAATATCTTGGAAAAAACTTGTCAATATAGTCAACTATTTCTGTACAACTCCAAAGGCTTATATTGGGGTTATTGTAAAAATTGTCTATCAATATTTTTTGTGTAGCACCAGTATTATATTTGCCACTTGTTACGACTTTGACTTTACTTATCATATTATTTTTGCCTTTAGAGATAGAATTCCAAGCAAAAGTAAAGCATTCGTCTATTTGTGCTTTAATCTCCTGAGTTCCAATAGAAGTACCTCTTACATCGCCTTTCTTGATTACAAAAGCTGTCCATTCCTTCTTATTTTCAACAATATCAAACAATGAACAAACTATATCTTTACCTAACTCAGGGTTATTTCCTCTTTCATGAGTCAAAGTAACATCTTGGTATCCCATTTTGGGCAAAAGTTCTAACAATATTTCGTGTAAATCAGTTTCTTTTTCTATATTTTGGATTCTATCATACTTTTCTTGTCTTTCCATTTTTTTAAATAATAATTTAGTTAAGTGAACGCATTTATTTTTTTATTGATGAATCAGATCATATGGTTTGAAATAAAATAGCATCTATGGTTTAAAATATATTTAATCTTCAAAAATATATCTAAAATTCCATTATTTTAAACCAATGTATGCTATTATATCATTTTTTTATTCTAAACTTATTTATCGGTTTGTTTTTATGAGTTAACGGCAAGATAATTTCCAAAAGGCGGGAGAGAATTTTAAAACTCAATTTGCAACATTCAAAATTGCACCTTAACTTTATACACTAAAATTAATTTCTATGGAATTAGTAGTTGAATATAAAAACCATACTGATCTTGCTGAATTAGAAACTGTGCCTTAGCGTATGCAGTTTCGATAGACACAAAAGAAAATTTCAAGGAAAAGATAGCAGATAATTCAATACGCGGAGATTTTTTAAAAGAGCTCAATTTTTTAGCTTCAAAAATAAAAGTTTCAAGTTATGGCGACCCTCTTAAGTGGCAACGCGAGACTCGGATTAATAAACCTTTGACATTTTGAGATTAACCAATTTTTTACAAAATATTCCTAAACTAACAACTATGACAGAAAACAAATTATCTCAAATTCCACCATTCATCACAAAATTCACCACATTCGTCTAAAAAAACAAACAATTCCGAACCAATTTTGTATTTTTACTCGGTCAGAAATTTAATCGGTAAATTATGGGCATTACAGAAATATTTAAGATGGCTTTAGAGAGCATTAGTGCGAATAAATTGCGCTCGGTACTCACACTTCTCATTATTGCTTTTGGTTTAATGGCTTTGGTCGGAATCCTTACGGCTTTAGATAGTTTATTGTATTCGCTCAACGATAGTTTTTCCGATTTGGGTAGTAATTCGTTCACTATAGAACGCAAAAACGTTGATTTAGGTGGCGGCGGACCTGGCAGACGCAGAAAACAAGGTGTCGCAATCAATTACGACCAAGCTGCTGAATTTAAAGAGCGTTTTTCATATCCATCTAAAGTATCACTAAGTATTGGTGCAACGGGTGGTGCAGTAGTGGCTTTCGGCGATAAAAAAACAAATCCGAATATTCCAGTAACAGGCGTAGATGAAAATTATCTAAGTGTAAAAGGAAAAGATTTAGCCATTGGTAGAAATTTTTCGGATGGAGAAATAAGTACTGGCGCACCAAAAGCGATTATCGGTAGCGATTTGATAAAGAGTTTATTCGACGACGACATTACAAAAGCACTCAATGCTGATATTTTAGTAGGTAATCAACGCTATACGGTTATCGGTATCTTAGCAAAAAAAGGATCGGGCGGTGGTTCGCAAGGCGGAGATAAAACGGTTTTGATTCCATTGCTCAATTCAAAACGTATTTACGATACTAAAGGCAGCGATTATTCCATCATTGTCGGTTTGCAAAATGCATTGGAGCTCGATAATGCGGGCGATGTCGCATCGGGATTATTCCGTCAAGTGCGCAAATTACCAGTGGGTAAAGAAGATGATTTCGAAATTTTTAAATCGAACAGTATCCTCGAAATTTTGAAAACCAATACTGTTTATATACGCTCTGCGACAATTGCCATTGGGTTAATCACTTTGCTCGGCGCATCTATTGGGTTAATGAATATTATGTTGGTGAGTGTTACCGAGCGCACGCGTGAAATCGGTATTCGCAAATCGCTCGGCGCAACGCCGCGCGCAATTATGTTGCAATTTTTATTAGAAGCTATTATTATTAGTCAATTAGGTGGTTTGGTAGGTATCTTTTTTGGTGTGATGGCAGGCGTTGGCGTTTCAGCTGCAGCTGGTGGCAGTTTCGTTATGCCATGGTTATGGATTTCTCTCGGCGTTTTCCTCTGTTTACTCGTTGGTATTTCTTCTGGTTTCTATCCCGCCAAAAAAGCAGCAAGTTTAGATCCGATTGAATCGTTGCGGTACGAATAAAACTCGAATTCAGCGAATTTTTGGAATTTGTGGAATTTTTTGACTGTGAATTCAGAAAATTCAACCATTTCGATTAATTCGAGTTATTTTTGTAGGATAATTTAAACTTTTGAATCAATGAATGTAGCAGCATTAAAAATGGAAATGGTTGAGATTATCTCTCAGACATACGACGAGAAAACTATTAATCGGATTTATGTCAAAATTCAAGAAGCTATTGAGAATGAGATGAATTCTCAAGTTGAAGATGTAACTGACGAAAGTTGGTGGGATGAAATCCCATTGCTACAAAAAAAACGCATCCTAAAATCGTATAAAGAAAGTTTTGACCCTAAAAATTGGATAAGCCATGAAGAGATGTTAAAAAAGCACGCCAAATGGTTACAAAAATAATTTGGAACAAAGCTGCTTCTAAAACTTTTGACAATATTGCAGGTTTTTTAGTTGACAACTATTCCCTTCAATCGGCTGAAAATTTTGCCGCTTCTGTTTATAGTAAAATAAATTATATCGTCAAATATCCATTTGTTGGTCGTCAAGTCCAAGGTGCAAAATCTTTGAAAATGCTTAATTTTGGCAAGCATTATCAAATCTATTTTAGAGTGCAAGGTAAAACACTGTACATTTCTGATTTTTTTGATGCACGCCAAGACCCTAAAAAACGTCCTATTTAAATGGTTTAAACTTTTTCGGTTAAATAAGCCTTTAATAATGTAATTTTGCATTTTTTAAGCGATGAATGATTTTTGCTTCAATTGTCAGAAATCCTGAAAATCCTTAAATCTGTTTAATCTTGGTCTAAAATGATTTTTCCAGAATACGATGTCATTGTTGTTGGTGCAGGTCATGCAGGTTGTGAAGCTGCTGTGGGTGCTGCTAACATGGGTTCAAAAGTTTTATTGGTGACGATGAACATGCAAACCATTGCACAAATGAGTTGCAATCCCGCGATGGGTGGTGTGGCGAAAGGACAAATTGTGCGTGAGATTGACGCACTGTGCGGTTATTCAGGAATTGTTACCGACCATACGATGGTGCAATTTAGAATGTTGAATTTATCGAAAGGACCTGCCATGTGGTCGCCACGTGCACAAAGCGATAGAATGTTATTTGCGCACAAATGGCGAATGATGTTGGAACAACACCCGAATATTGATTTCTGGCAAGACATGTGTAATGCGCTTTTGGTGAAAGATGGTCGCGTGTGCGGTATTCAAACAGGAATGGGTGTAGAGATTAAATCGAAAGCGGTTGTTTTAACCAATGGCACATTTTTGAATGGCATCATACACATTGGTGAAAAACAAATTGGCGGAGGTCGTGCAGGTGAATCTGCTGCTAAAGGAATTACAGAACAATTAGTCAGTTTAGGTTTTGAAGCTGGTAGAATGAAGACAGGAACACCCCCGCGAATTGATGGACGTTCGTTACATTACGACAGAATGGAAGTTCAGGAAGGCGATGTGAATCCTTCTAAATTTTCTTACACTGATACGCCACAACTTAAAAAGCAATTGCCTTGTCATATTACATATACGAATGATGCGGTTCACGAAATGCTCAAAACAGGTTTTTCGCGCTCTCCGATGTTCAATGGCAGAATTCAAGGTCTCGGTCCGAGATATTGCCCGAGTATAGAAGATAAAATTAATCGTTTTGCCGATAAAGAACGTCATCAACTTTTTGTTGAACCCGAAGGTTGGGAAACGTGCGAAATTTATGTGAATGGATTTTCATCTTCTTTACCCGAAGACGTGCAGTTTAAAGCATTGAAACTTATTCCAGGTTTTGAAGATGTTAAAATGTTTCGACCAGGTTATGCGATTGAGTACGATTATTTCCCACCGCAACAACTACAAGCTAATTTAGAAACACGCTTGGTTAAAAATCTGTTTTTTGCTGGACAAATTAACGGTACAACAGGTTATGAAGAAGCAGCAGGTCAAGGTTTAATGGCTGGAGTTAATGCGCATTTAGCGCACAAAGAAGAAGCGCCATTTATTTTGCAACGCAGTGAAGCTTATATTGGTGTACTTATAGACGATTTAATAACGAAAGGTACTGAAGAGCCTTATCGTATGTTTACGAGTCGTGCAGAGTACAGAATTTTATTGCGCCAAGATAATGCTGATATTCGATTAACACCGCTTGCTGAAAAACTCGGAATGCGCGGAGCAACTGAACGCATGGAACGTGTTGAAAAACGCAAAGAAGATGTGGTTAAAATTACTGAATGGTTGGGAAATACGTCTATTACACCCGATGTGATAAACGGATATTTAGAAAGCGTCAGTAGTGAACCAATAGACAAGCGCGTACGCTTAAATAAAATTTTGTTGCGCCCATTTGTGAACATCGAAGGTCTGCAAAACGCTATACCATCGGTGAAAGAATTTACGGACAGCTATCATTCTGAATCACTTTTATTGGCTGAAACAGGGTTGAAATACGAAAGTTATATCGGTAAAGAGCAAGAAATGGCTGAAAAAATGTTGCGTCTCGAAGATCTACACCTCAGCGATTCATTCGATTATCACAGCATGCCTTCATTGAGTATGGAAGCGCGCGTAAAACTCACCAAAATTAAACCCCGCTCAATTGGTCAAGCGAGTCGCATCAGCGGTATTTCGCCGAGTGATATTTCTGTGTTATTGGTTTATTCTGGGAGGTAAATTCAAGAAAGTAGTTTATAATTTTTATACTCCCCAATTCGCCAACCCGTTTTTTCTTCAATCCACATCAAAATGCGTTTGCGCAAAAAAGGTGATTTGCGTGTTGGGTCGAAAGAAAATTTCCAATTAAGTTTTTCTATGCGTGGTTGAATAACTTCTGGATGTGTGCCAGTATAGCGCGTTAAACCATCTACTTGGCTGTAATCGAACGATTCAACATCTGGTACATTTTCAGCTATCCATTCATCTGTTCGCCAATATTTATTAAAATTGAGTTGCTTTCGCTGCTGCGCTTCTGGATTTCTAACCCAACCATAATGATGAATATACGCATTGACCAATCGCACATTCAGTTTTCTACCTTCTATTCTAAATCCTTGCGCGTCGCGATAAGAGCGAATTTTTTTGTTATTTTTGATGATGCGTATTTCATGTCGATACCAACCGCGAGCAGAACCGATAAAATCGTAAGAACCGTAGAAGTGTCGATAATGGAAAAGTAAACCTTCCGTTTTGGAATCGTCTTTATATTTAATCATCGCTTCGCGAACAATATCTATTTGCTCTGAATTGAAAACTTCATCGCCTTGAATATAAAAACACCAATCTGCATCATAACCAATAGCATCAAACGCTTTATTAGTTACAACGGCTAAAACACCACCGTCTTTAATAGTATCATCCCAAACTGTGTGTATAATTTTTATTTTTGGATTATTGATGCTTTGGATGAGTGCTTCTGTCCCATCTTCGGAGTCTCCAATTGCAACAACCATGTAATCGCACAGTGGTAGAATAGATTGTATGGCTTCTACAATCGGGTAATCGTATTTGATAGCATTGCGAATGAATGTGAAGCCTGCTACTTTCATTTTTAGGAGAAGTATTTTAATTTTTCACCACAAAAGGCACAAAAGAATAGACAAGGGAGCACAGAAGTTCGATTAATAAATCTTTTGTGTTCTTTTGTCTATTCTTTTGTGCCTTTTGTGGTGAAAAAAGTTCGAACGTTAATTTAATCGGCTAATCAGTGGTCAAAAATGGATAGCGATAATTTGTTGGCGAAACCAAAGTTTCTTTTATAGTCCGCGCCGAAACCCAACGATACAAATTTAAAATAGAACCCGCTTTATCATTCGTACCTGATGCGCGTGCACCTCCAAAAGGTTGCTGACCAACGACAGCACCTGTTGGTTTATCGTTGATATAAAAATTGCCCGCACTGTGGCGCAAACGCTCGGTAACGTGTGTGATTACTTCGCGCGATGTAGCAAAAACGGCACCCGTTAAAGCATAATTGGAAGTTGTGTCAGTCAATTCTAAAATATGCTCAAATTGCGCATCTTCATAGACATAAATAGTCAAAACAGGTCCGAAAATTTCTTCTTCCATCGTTTTAAATCTCGGATTTGTTGTAACTACAACTGTTGGCTCCACAAAATAACCGACAGAGTCGTCTGCATTCCCACCGCAAATGATTTCTGCTTCTGAAGATGATTTTATATAATCGAGGTAACCTTTAATTTTATTGAACGAGCGCGCATCAATAACAGCATTGACGAAATTAGAAAAATCAGTAGTGCTTCCCATTCTTATCGTTTTGAAATCGCGAATCAGCCCTGTTTTAATTCGAGACCATAAAGATTGCGGCACGTAAGCACGCGAAGCCGCCGAACATTTCTGTCCTTGATATTCAAAAGCACCGCGTATCATGCCCGTTACAACGGCATCAACATCGGCGGAATTATGAACTACGATAAAATCTTTACCACCCGTTTCGCCTACAATGCGTGGATACGTTTTGTAATTCGCAATATTAGCGCCGATTGTTTTATACATACTCTGAAAAGCACCTGTACTTCCGGTAAAGTGCAAACCAGCAAAATCTTTATGATTAAAAACGACATCGCCCATTGTTGGTCCATCGCCATAAATGAGATTGATAACACCCGCAGGCAAACCAGCTTCGAGCAAAATTTCCATGATGAGATGCGCCGAATATATTTGTGTATCGGATGGTTTCCAAACAACCACATTTCCGAGCATTGCCGGCGCTGTACATAAATTTCCTGCAATAGCTGTGAAATTGAACGGTGTAACGGCAAAAACAAATCCTTCGAGCGGACGATATTCTACTTTATTCCATATTCCTGTGCTACTGATGGGTTGTTGCGCATAAATTTCATTCGCGAATTGCACGTTAAAACGCAAGAAATCGACTAATTCAGCAATGCAATCAATTTCTGCTTGATACACATTTTTTGACTGACCGAGCATAGTTGCTGCCATCATTTTATAACGGTACTTCGTAGAAATCAAATCAGCTGCTTTTAAAAATATGGCTGCGCGCTGATGCCACGGCATGCGTTCCCATTTGTGTTTGGCTGCTAAAGCTGTTTCAATGGCGAGTTCAACGTGTTTTTTTTCACCGCTGTGAAAATAACCTAAAGCATGCGCATGTTTGTGTGGTTGAGTGAGTGCGCGTCTATCGTTTGTGTGCATGCGTTCCGCACCAATAATCATTGGTAATTCAATACACTCCGATTGCATGGCATCAATTGCCTCTTTTAAAAGTTTTCTTTCAGGCGTACCAGGCGCGTAACTCAATAAAGGTTCATTTACCGCCGTTGGGATTCTGAAAATAGCATCGCTCATAAATTAAGTGATAAGTGATAAATGATAAATAAACGACGAAACATTCCTTAATTCCTCAATTCTTTAATTCTTTCATTTCAAGAATATCTGGTACAAAAGGTGTAACATCGCCACCACCACGAATTATTTCGCGCACAATAGTTGATGAAATATGCGAAAATTGCGGCTGCGATATTAAAAACACTGTTTCAACACCATCACCGACAATAAAGTTGAGTTGTGAGATAGTTTTTTCGTAATCAAAATCACTGGCGTTGCGTAAACCGCGTAAAATCCATTGGGCTTTAACCTTTTTGCAATACTCTGCCGTAAGTTTTTCGAATGAATCGACAGATACTTTGGGTTCATTTTCAAAAACTTTGCGAATCCATTCCTTGCGTTGGTTTAAACTGAATAAGTATTTTTTCTCTGAATTCTCGCCAATGGCAATAATAACGCTATCGAAAAGTGGAATTGCCCGCCGCACTAAATCAACATGACCAGAAGTAATAGGATCGAAAGAGCCTGGGAAAACGCAAATTTTCATTGCAAAAATTTTAATTAAAAACAGATGCCACGCAAAAAAAATTTTAAATTGTGAATTTCAAAATTGCATTGCGCAAAAGTAACAATTGTAGTTATGTTTAAATTCCAAAATTGCATTGCGCAAAAGTAACAATTATAGTTATGTTTGAAATGCAAATCGAATAAATTTTGAAATGAAAAATTTGTTTTTCTGTTTTCGTATTTTGCAAATTCTATAAATCACAATCCGCATACCTCACATCCAAAAATTTTCAGAATTTAAAAACTAACAATTGTCTGCAAAAGTGAGATTAAATTATAACTGCACCAAGAATGTATCGAAAAATTTATCGGCGTTTGGGTCATTTTTTTCGTTATTGGCAACTATAATTTGTAAGAGATAGAATCTATCGCCAATTAAGAAACATTTGCTTTTAATATGTGCTGTCTCCTTATTGAAATCAACGCGCCAAATCTTGCCATTATAATCTTGTTGTAAAATATTATCTTGATAAGCAACTGTACCTTTTATGGCTTCTGTCGATGATTCTATAGTAGCTTTATAAAACTCTTCTCGTAATTCTGTGGAATCCTTAGGAAAAGTGCCAGCAGGATAATCGCAATAATTAACCGTGTAAAGGATTTTACCATCTGATTTAGACATCGTTCTGCATACAAATTGGTGATACACCAATTCGCCCGTAACCGTTTTTACCTTTGAAGATGTTTCTTTTACAGCGCCAGGTAATAAAACCGTAAATTTACCGAATTCATTTTTGTATTGTTGCCATGGCAAATTCAGGCTAAAAATTAAAAAAGAAGAAAGAAAATAAACCTTTGAACGATTAAACATGATATAATTTTATTAATAACGATAAAAAACAGATTTTAAATCTAATATTGAGAAGATAATGCTCACAAAATTTATATTTGCATACTATTGGCTGGGTTGAGAGGTGAAATATTACGTCTCTACTCAACATAATAAACTTATTTTTTTTCTAAAACGCTTGCTAACAACAAAAAATAAGCGAAATTTTATTTTTAAATGGCTTATACCTACGAATTACCGAGACCAACGCTCACGGTTGACAGTGTTATTTTTGGTTTAGATGCATCAAGTCGCCTGAAAGTTTTACTTGTCCAACGAGATCATGAACCTTTTTTAAATCATTGGGCTTTACCTGGCGGTTTTGTAAACGAAACAGAAACACTCGAGGATGCTGCATTGCGTGAACTGGAAGCAAAAACGGGTGTGATCGATATTTTTATTGAACAACTTTTTACTTTTGGTACACCCAAACGCGACCCACGCGGGCATGTTGTAACTGTGGCTTATTACGCACTCATTAATTTAGAAGAGCACCAAATCGGTTCTGAAACGACTTCTAAAGATGTCAATTGGTTTTCGCTCGATAAACTGCCATCCTTAGCTTTCGACCATAAAGAGATTTTAAAAACAGCTATCGACCGCTTGCGTGGTAAAGTGCGCTATCAACCTATCGGTTTTGAACTACTACCGCCTAAATTTACGCTCAGCCAATTACAGAAACTGTACGAATCAATTTTAGATACGACGCTCAATAAACGTAATTTCAGGACAAAGATATTGAAAATGGATATTTTGCAAGCCCATGAAATTCAACGCGGAAAAGCACATCGTCCAGCCGTTTTGTATGCTTTCGATGAGCAAAAATACAATCGTTATGTAGAGTCAGGTTTTAATTTCGAAATTCGTTCGCCGAATAAAACAGAACGTGAGAAAAAATCGTAACTAACTTTCGCGCAAGGCGCAAAGAAGTTCGCAAAGACGCAAGTTTCCAAATTTTCTTTGCGTCTTTGCGATTTTCTTTGCGTCTTTGCGCGAAAATTCCTACTTTAGCAAAAAAGTTTGCTTTATGAATACATTCCGAAAATTACTAAAACCGGCAGAATTGCCGTACGATTTTGACGACTGGAAAAAATTGCCGTTCACTGATCGAGCACGTCAAATTTGCCAGGTTTGGGCAACACAAGGCTTCGGTGCACCAATGGCAGTTTATGCTTTTTATATTCTGAAAATTGCTTTCTACATTTACGTCTGGTTTTTCTTTTGTAGCTTTTCAACCAATCTCGGAACTTTTGCCAATATAGAGACTTGGTGGTTTAAACTCGATGCGCTTTACAAAGCTATTTTCTGGACAATTTTGATTGAAAGCATTGGTCTCGGTGGCGCGAGCGGACCACTAACTGGGCGATATATTCCACCGATGGGTGGTATTTTATATTTTTTACGACCAAAAACGATTAAAATTCCTTTGTTTCCAAATGCTCCAATTGTTGGCGGCGATTCTCGAAATGTTATTGATATGGCGCTGTACGCTGCATTTTTATTTTATTTAGTCCGCAATTGTATAGCACCGCACATTGAAGTTGAAAATGTATTGCCGATTGTCATTTTGTTCCCCTTGCTTGGTGTTTTAGATAGAACCATATTTCTTTCAGCACGCGGCGATATTTATTTTCCTGCGGCGTGTTGTTTCTTAATCCCGAGTGACACGATTCCAGCATTGAAAATTCTTTGGTATGCCATTTGGTTTTGGGCAGCATTTTCAAAACTCACGCCCAGTTTTACTTCTGTTGTATGTGTTATGATAAGCAACAGTCCCGTATTTCAAAGCAAGTGGTTGCGAAAAAAACTGTTTCACAATTACCCCGACGATTTACGACCTTGCAAACCCGCCACCTACATTTCTCATTTCGGAACGGTGGTTGAGTTCGTTCTGCCATTTTTATTAATTACATCTTCCAATCCCTCCGTGATATTTTTTGCGCTCATCGGAATTGCTATTTTTCATACTTTTATAACGCTCAATGTACCTATGGGTGTGCCGATTGAATGGAATATTATTACCGTGTTTGGCGCATTTGTATTATTTTGGAATTTTCAAGCAATTCCAATTTTGAGTTTGAGCAATCCATTTTTAATAAGTTTGTTCGTTGTACTTTTATTTCTCGTACCACTACTCGGAAATTTTTTTCCAAAATACATTTCATTCCTGATGAGCATGCGTTATTACGCAGGTACTTGGGCGTACAGTGTTTGGTTTTTCAAACCCGAAGCACTCGATACTTTAGAAAAGAAAATTACCAAAACTTCACCCGCACTACTCAAACAACTTCTGTTTCTTTACGATAAAAAAACGGCAGAAGCGCTCCTTTCGCGCATCATTGCATTTAGAACTATGCACTTGCCAGGTCGCGCTTTGCACAGTTTGTTGCATAAAGCCATAACTCATTTAGATGATTATGTCTGGATGGATGGCGAATTCATTGCAGGTGAAGTTGTGGGTTGGAATTTCGGCGATGGTCATTTACATTCAGAAACACTTTTAGCTTCCATACAAAAACGCTGCAATTTTCCATCGGGCAATTTGCGCTGCATTTTTGTTGAATCGCCTACGCTGCACAAACAAGAGATGTCGTGGCGTATTTACGATGCAAAAGATGGTAAATTGGAGGAGGGAATTATAAATTTGAGGGAATTGAAAGAGCAATTACCGTGAAAATAAATTCGTTCAGCCTATTAACCTATTAGGTGCGCAGCTCCTAATAAGTTGAACGATTATTTTAAGCGATTTCTAATTGTGTTATTGGCTTCTTTTTAATTTTCTTATCTTTAATCCACATTCTCAATAAAATCGGATTAATAAACAAATCGCTCGCTAAAGCAGAAACCAACGTTACGGCAATCAATTTTCCAATCGTAACGCTCGGCGGGTGTATGGAGAAAATCATTACTAAAAAACCGAAAAATAAAATGACGGTGGTAAGGCACACGGGTTTGCCTGTTTCTAATAGGGTGGTGTGGAGCGCCTCTTCAACCGTTACGCCACCATTTTTCTTTCTGTTTATATTGAAACTGCTCAAAAAGTGAATCGTGTCGTCAATAGAAATACCAAAAATGACGGTGAAAATCATAGAAATACCAGCATCGAGTGGAACGTGGAGAAATCCAACGAGCGCACCTGCGAACAGCAAAGGAAACAAATTCGGAATCAAGAAAATGATTATCATGCGTACATTGCGTAGCATCAATCCCATGAGAATGGCGATGATGCCGACTTCCCACAAAATACCTGTAAGCATATCGGAGCGCACATAAATTGCATTTTTGTCAATAATGAATCCTGTTCCCGTTCGACGGAAAGTAGCGATATTTTTATCCGTATTAGCAGCAATCCAAGTTTCTATTTTGTTGCCCACATCCATCACTGAATCGGCACCAAGATCGAGAATGCGCGTTGCAATGCGCGCTTTGGTATTATCTTTCGAAATCAAAATTTGGGATGTTGCGCGTGGTAATGTTTTGGCAATATCGTGCACAGAAGCATATTCAGCCGAATCTTTTGGAATGGCGTAAGCATCAGCTCTATCTCCATTATTCATTTGATTGAGACTTCGAATCATCATCAATGGTGAGATAACGGAACGAATAGCAGGTTGCGACCGCAAATGATTTTCGACTTTTTCTATTTGTTGAACAACGACGAAGTCATCCACTTTGTGATTGTTCTGAGCAAAAACAGCAAATTCCAATGGTCGGAAACCAGCGAACATTTTTTCAAAGAAAGCAAAATCGGCTGTGACTTTTTCGCCTCGCGGCATATTGTGCGCAATATTGTAGTTGGTCGTTATTTTAGAAATGCCAATACAACTAATAAACGAAATGCACAAAATCACGACACCAATAGTTGTAGCACGTGTTTTTGTAGTTCTATAAACCCAATCCATCAACTGATGCACATAAGTTGAGCCACTACGGGCTTTTTCTAATTGATCGGCAGAGAAAAATGGCAAAAACGATGTGGTGAAAAGCAAAACGGTCACGTAAGCTACCATCACACCGACTGCTGCGTTCATTCCAAATTCTTGAATTGGAATAACGCGACTCGTTAAAGTAGCAAATCCAATAGCGGTTGTGATGGCTGTCATAAAAGTTGCGAGACCAATTTCTTTCATAGTCAGCCAAATCGCTTCGCGTTTGGTGTGACCAAGTCGCAACTCGTCGATGTATTTAGAGAGCATGTGGATAAAATCGGATGTGCCGATTATCACCATTAAAACAGGATACAAAGCAGAAATGGCACTGAGTGAACGCCCCCACGCGCCAAGAACACCCATAAAAAGTAACAACGAGAGACCAATACTCATCATTGCAAGCATGGTTGTTTGCCAACGACGAAACAAAATGGTCATAATTATAGCCACCAAAATGGCAGCAACACCCGTTGAAACAGCTACTTCGCGTTTTTCCATCGCCACTAATTCTTTTTGAAAATTGGCGCGACCGAGATAATGATAACTTTCAAATCCCATGGGTTTAATGAGCGAATCCATGCTGCGCATCATCACTTCCGATTCATCAAGCGAAAGCCTGTCTTTGGTTTTTACAAAAATAACCGTTGCTGTTGCATCTTCGGAGATGAGATTTTTTACAAATCGTGGGTCGTGAGTTAAGCGTCCTTTGGCTTCTTGGTATTGCGTCGAATCGTTTATATCAAAAATCGGCATCGGTATAACGCCAAATGCAGATTTAACAGGCAGCAAAGTTTTTGTGAGCGATTGACTTTCGCGCACGTAGGGTACATCTAAAACTTTGTTGCTGAGTGAATCGAGTTTGGAAAGAAAGTTTTGATCGAAAATTCCTGCCGTGCGTTGAATTCCAACCAACATAAAATTATCATCCGACTCAAACTGCTTGATGAAAGTTTGAAAAAATTCCAAATCCGGATCGCCTTGTGGGAAATATTGCTCGAAATCGAACGAAAATTTGAGCGTTGAGACAAAATAAATGGAAGCCAAAAAAGCAACCACCAAAACACCCATAAAATATTTACGTAGATTTGTAAGGCTAATTCTCGATTTTAAAGCATTCATACAACAAGTCGGTAGTGATGCTGTTTAAATGCTTAGTGAGTCATTATTGTTGTTATAAGTATAGATTTTAGGAATAGATAGAATTAATCTAAACAGAAGATCTTTATCGTTCCAAAGCCACTGAAAAAACTTTACCTTCTTCTGCAATTTCAGTATTTTCAAAAATAGTTCTTGCTTCGTTTTTTAAAACGGTTAAATCGGTATAGCGCGCTGAAAAATGACCAAGAATAAGTTTTTTTGCATTAGCAGATTGCGCTACTTGCGCTGCTTGCAATGAAGTTGAATGTCCAACTTCTAAAGCATGTTCTGCCATTTCGTTCAAAAAAGTGCTTTCGTGATAAAGTACATCGACGTTGAGAAAGTTTTTAATTAGGTTAGGTTCAAAACTTGTATCGCTGCAATAAGCAAAACTGCGCTGCTTAAAAGGTGGTAATGTTAATTGCGCATTCGGGATAATTGTTTGTGTAGTTTCATCAAAATAATCAGCACCCAATTTAATACTTTTAAGCAGATTGATTGGAATAGCATATTTATCAATGGCTTCAATCCGTAAATTGAGTGGCAAAGGTTTTTCTTCGAAATAAAATCCGATAGTGGGTATGCGGTGAAATAAGGGAAAACTTTTCACAGAAAAAATTTTGTTTTCAACAATTAAACTGGCTTGATTCGCATTAACAGAATGAAAGACAATCGGATAGGGAGAACGATAGTTCGAAAATTTAAAAACCGTATGGATAATTTCTTCTAAACCTTCGGGTGAATAAACGTTTAAAGTTTCTTTCCTGCCATTCATTGCCAGAGTTGTGAGCAACCCTGGCAATCCAAAAAAATGATCGCCATGTAAATGACTGATACACACATGGTTGATATTGTTGTACTTGACTTTAAATTTTTGCAACTGAAAGATTGTTCCTTCTCCACAATCAATGAGGCACAAATGATTGTGGATTTGCAATACATGCGCCGATAAATGCCGATTATCGAATGGGATAGCGGCAGAAATACCCAGCGGCATGAAACTAAACTCCATAAATCTTATTTCAGTTGTTGAAACGAAACAACGGTGCCTTCCACTTTAAATTTATTTTTAAAACTTGTGGCTTCTTCGTTGCTCGCAAACTTACCAACTAAAACGCGATTTATAGCACCTGTACTAAGCATTTTTTTCTGAACAATGATGCGGACTTTATTGCTACCCAATTTTTGTTTTGCTTCATCGGCTGCTTTTTGCGCATTGAGTTCATTTGAAAAGGCGCCAATTTTTATTGTATAGCCATCTGTAACATTGCTAATTTTTTTCAAAAGCGGTGTGTTACTCGCAGTTATTGGCTGTTCGGGTTTTGCAGGCGCTGTATTAGTATAACTCTGCGGTTTAGAAGCGGGAGGCGTAGTATTGATATTATTTTTCGCAGGTGCTGAAAAATGTGCTACAGGATGTTTTGGCTTAGATGCATTCGAATAACTCTTGATGCCGTTATCAGACTGAGTAGCTGCGGGTGATTCATATTTTGCATTAGGCTTCCTCTCTACAAATTCTTCCGATGATAGCTCAGGCTGTTCGTACGGTTTTAAGGGTTTAGGTTTTCTCGAATTATTGGTTTCAGCTTTTGGTGCATCATCAGTCTTGTAAATCGCATTTTCAGTAGAAGGTTTCATGCTACCCAAACTTACGAACGGTGCAGAATTACTGAACTGCGTTTGTTTATTGTATGCTACAGTGTTGGTACTTTTATGCGTTTTGTAATCAGGCAAATTATATTTATCTAAAATTCTGATAAGTGCAGCACCTCCCATCGACTCTTCGAAACGGGCAATCAATTTACCCTTCGCATCTAAAATGAGCAGTGTTGGCAAAACAGTAACACTGTACTGATTTTTTAAATCGTAACCGTCAAAGTTTTCAATATTGACTTTTAAAGGAATATAATTAGCAGAAAGTTTGCTGCATACTTCGGGCTGTGTGAAAGTGTGCTCATCCATGAGTTTGCAGGGCGCGCAATAATCGGCGTAGAAATCGACGAAAATAAGTTTGCCTTCAGTATTGGCTTTTTTGAGGGCTAATTTTAAATTGTCTTTAAGGAAAACAACATTTTCAGCTTGTATAGAAGCTGTTAAAAAGCAAAATGTGCAGAGGATTAAAATAGTATGCTTTAACATTACGAAAAATTTTTAATAAAAAAAAATTCGTAAGCAGCGGTAAAATTGTAAATAAGTTCGTGAGATTGGATAAAGCTATCCAAAAACAATACCAAACACAGACGAAACTCATGTATAAGCATTACTCATTTTAACTTCTTTGTTTTTTGATAAATTGGGGAAATAAGATTTTCATTTTTAATTCTTAACTTTGCAGCTCTTAGATAGTTCTGCAAACTCAACCACTTATTTTAGTTTATACTTATGCCTAAATTTCATGCTGCCATTACTGGCGTTCACGGTTATGTGCCCGACTATATATTAACGAACGATGAGCTTGCCACAATGGTTGATACCAGCGACGAATGGATAACCACGCGCACGGGCATTAAAGAACGGCGTATTCTGAAAGATTTAACCAAAGCAACTTCCGACATGGGTGCTGAGGCAATTTTGGGTCTGTTAGAAAAAACCAATACTGACCCCTTAGACATTGATTTAATTATTTGTGCCACTGTTACTGCCGATATGCACTTTCCAGCAACAGCCAATATCATTTCAGATAAAATTGGTGCAAAAAATGCCTGGGGTTTCGATTTGAGTGCAGCGTGTTCAGGTTTTTTATACGCTTTAACAACGGGTTCTAAATTTATTGAAACGGGTGCGCACAAAAAAGTTATTGTTGTAGGCGCTGATATTATGTCGCGCATAACCGATTATACAGACCGAACATCGTGCATATTATTTGGCGATGGTGCGGGAGCGGTTTTGTTAGAGCCTACAACAAAAAAAGAAGGTGTTATAGATTCTATTCTGTGTTCGGATGGCGCGGGTAGAGATTTTTTACGCATGAAAGCGGGCGGCTCTTTGTTC
The DNA here is from genome assembly GCA_043781915.1 of Saprospiraceae bacterium. Lineage (GTDB taxonomy): Bacteria > Bacteroidota > Bacteroidia > Chitinophagales > Saprospiraceae > JAAFJT01. The sequence goes on along the minus strand of JAYWBA010000042.1, from coordinate 16,683 downwards.
CCGCCGACGTACGAAACGATTGACAATAAAGAACACACCCTTTGGCAGAATGGACAACCTGTTTTTAAAGCAGCGGTTAAAGGCATGGTGAGCACAACCGAAGAAGTTATGCAGCGCAATAATTTAACCATAAAAAAAATTGATTGGCTTGTGCCACACCAGGCAAACAAACGCATCATTGCTTCTGTCGGCGGTATGTTAAACGTTCCTGAAGAAAAAGTCATGGTGACGATTCAGAAATATGGCAATACCACCGCAGCGACTATTCCGTTGTGTTTGTGGGAATACGAAAATCAACTTAAAAAAGGCGATAACCTCATTTTAACTGCTTTTGGTGGTGGTTATACGTGGGGTGCGGTGTATGTGAAATGGGCGTATGATACGCCGAATTCATAAAACAAAACGCCACCCAAATTGGATGGCGTAACTGTAAAAAAATTAATTAAATTCCTATTTTACTTTCGTAATTGTACCGTTGAAAATATTTGAACCAATAACAATGCTGTATGTCAATGCACCAGCACTCAAACTATTGGTATTGTTTAAACTGATAGTATTTAAACCAATACTCAATTGCTGTTTAACAACTTGACTTTGTTTAGTTATAACATTCGTGATTGTAAGTGTCGATTCTCCAGCTACTTTAGAAGTAACATCGAAAGTTAAGACATTTGTGAAAGGATTTGGATAAGCCGTAGCAGAAATAGGTTTTTCAACTTCTATTTCGCCATCATCATCAGTCCATTCTAAATCCATTTGTACAAGATTACCTTTGGCATCGTGAAACTCATTTTTCAAAATCTGGTCGTCAAGGTTTAATGCTTTTAAAATATCGTCAACATCTGCATTAGCTTTTACTTTGGATGGAATAAGGGTTTGAAAAATTACATTTTTACTATTTTTTTTGTCAATATTTGGTTTTCAATTTGATAGGTTATAAAATAAAAACCTGATGGAAATTCAGTCATATCAATTTGAGTTCCGTCTTTTATTCGCGCTTTATTAAAGTAAATTTTACCAGTAATGCCTGATATTCGGATAGAAGGTTCAAAACCATTTGTTATTCGAATTGTTAAACTATTTTCTACAGGGTTAGGAAATTCTGAAATATCTACAACACCATTTTGCGTTTCAATCGTGCTTGTAAGGTCATAAACTATTTTTATTATACCCCAGTCAATTCCACCTTTATTTTCTGAAAACGTACCATTTGAGGATTGCGAAAAACCTGCAACGATTATATTGCCTTTTTTATCAATTGCGCTAGTATAAGCTTCGTCGTTGTTAAGACCACCGAAACAAGTCGCGTTTTTAAGTTTGCCAAGGCTATCGATTCTAATTACCCAAAAGTCAGTATAATTGGCTAAACTGTGATTATTTCTTACATCTCCTGAATTATTAGATTGTGTAAATCCGCTTATCACTAAGTCGCCATTTGGAAAAGTATTTACTGAATTTGCTACATCAGATTGTAACCCGCCATAAAATTTTGTCCATTGCGTTTTACCCGAAGTATCTGATTTTGATACTTTAAAATACCAAGAATAGGGATATTGTGTTGAAACCCCTAATTGTCCAATAATCTGCATACCCGCAGAAACTAAATTTTTTCCACTCATTGTTACAGTGTGCAATTCTCTGAGGTAAGCAGTTGAATCAACTGGTGATTTATCCCAAATAATTTTTCCTGTACTATCCATTTTAATAATGACATCTCCCAAGGATTCTTTCATATCGCCATCTTGAGAATTTGTTGAACCTACTAATGCAAATGTTCTATCGTCAATATTTGTGAGTTGATTCAAAAGGTCATCTTCAGAACCCCCTATTCTTTTTTTCCAAACCAAATCTCCTTTCATATTTAGCTTCACTATCCATATATCATATTTACCAGCATTTTCATTAAAATCACCATCATTTGAATTAGAATATGCACCTATATAATAATCTCCATTTTTATTCTGAAAAACTGATTTGAAAGCATCACTACCTGAACCACCATACGTTTTAGACCATTGAACTACCCCTAAGCTATCAATTTTTAAACCCCAACCGTGTTTTCCAGGTGTATTTTTTAAATCCCCATCAATAGAGTTGGTGCCACCCACTAATATAAAGCCATTATCAAGTGTTTGAAAAATCGAAGAAAAAGCATCCCCACCGCTACCTCCATAATTCTTTTTCCAAATAATATTACCATCTTCATCAAGCTTAATGACCCAACCACAGGATGAAAGATTTCTATTTATTGTATCTACATCTCCATCGAAGGAATTAGTTACACCAGCGATCAAGTATTTATTATCGTTAGTAACAACTATTGAATTCGGATATTCAGTACCACTCCCACCAAATGTTTTAGCCCAAATGGTTGTAGGGTTTTGAGCTTTAAGCTCAAAACTAAAAGGAAAAATAGCTAAAGCAGCGCATAAAAAATGTGCCTTTTTGCTTGCCAGAAATTTTTGTAATTGCATGAAATTTTGTTTTTAAATGTTAATCTTTCAAACGAAAATAGCTTTATACCATGCATTTAACATGGTAAAAAGGTCAGAACAAACTTACTTTTTCGCAAGCGAAGATTTAGGGTAAATTACTTCGCTAACGGCGTGAAACGGTCAGAAACGGTCACTTTTCGTCTCGCCAATTTTTACTTTTTTTTGTGTGGTAATGGGTTGCCAAATTTTCTAAAAATCTCAATTTGCTCGTTTGGCAAAAGTGGGCCGCCTGTTAAAACAATGCCATAAATTTTTAATTTGCGCCGAAATGATTTTTCACCCAAGCCATATAAAGATCTCATCTCAGAAAGCAACATGGAATTTTTAATTAAGTGCGCAAACTCTTCGATATTTGGAATTTCATTTTCCATTGTAAAATAGGTTGGTAGTGATGTAATCTGTGTTTTAATAAATTATTATAGCGAAAAAAAATTAGGCTACTTCAGTTAAGAGGTAAACGACAAAGTATTTCAAGAACTGCCTCATGGAAATGTTTCGACTTAAATGCGTTGAAGGCAAATAAAAAACAGGAAATTTTTAAATAATTGCATAGCGGCAAAAAAAGTGAAAATCCGTTCAAACTAACTATTTGTGAGTTAGTCGAACGGATTTTTTATTTACTGCATTCTTTTATTTCACTACCGAAAACGATTTGGTTACCACATCCGTTCCAGAAGTTTTAATTAACCGAAGCGAATAATTACCCGTTTTCAAACTCGTAATGTCAATCTGATTATCTTTCGTTTTATATTTCTTATTGTGTTTAACATTACCTACTAAATCTGCTATGGTTACTTCAAATTCGTCATCATCTTTTGCATTGGGGCTTTTATCTGTAATGCTTACATTTAAAACATTCGATGCAGGGTTCGGGCTTAATGCAACACTGAAAAATGCAAAGCAATTGCCACCAATTTGAACCGTAAAAGTTGAGCTAATGGGTACAGCGCTTGTGCCACAAACATTGGAGCGAATACCAGTAGCTTGAATAGTAAACGAAGTGCCAGTTGTTGCATAAGATGAAACGGAATAAGTATTAGATGAGTGACCAATGCCATAAGAACTACTCTGCACAGCCCCACAATTGCCACTAATACAACTCCAAGTATATTCAATATTTGGATCGACAACAGATGCTGTAAAATTAGCTGTACCACCTGGACAAACGGGTGAGTAAGGTCCTAATAAAGAAAAGAATGGCATCGGTACAGTACCTGCTTCAATATTGAGAGGATTTGAAGTGATTGTACACGCGCCCGATTGAAATGAGGCAGTTAATGTAAAATAAGCATTGATTAGGTTATTTCTTGCCAGTATAACTGTTCCGGCACCTGTTATGTACATATAAGCCGCGTTGGATGGATTTGCCACCCAAGTAACCGGCGCACCGCCTGAATTAATAGAATAATATTCATAACTGCATAATAATTTTGACCCAGTAATATTGTAAGGATTACACTCTGAAGTACATTCTTGACCACTCGTTGCCGCGTTAGTGATTCTTTCGTATAGCCAAATACTATTTCGTGTGGCAAAACTAATATGCGGTGTGCTATAAAAATTACCTGAAACAGTACTGTTCTTTATAACATCATGTTTTACGAAAGTTATAGACGAAATTTGAGATTGCGCTAAAAATTTAGGGAAACTGGAATTATTACTTGAAACATTGAGATTATTAGAATAGACTTGATTGATTGCTGTTGGACTATACATAAAACCATTTGCATCTAAAGCACTTCCTGTTGGTACAAAGCAAAAACCAGTATATGGTGTTGTGAATCCATAGCCGTAAGCATGAGGTGCAAATAGGAATTTTAATGCTTTCCCAAAATTACCGTCTCTGTCTAAGTTTTTAGAATCAAATCCAACATTAACAACAAAATTATTGTAACTTGAAGGTAATTGAGAAAGCCCTCCTGGAGATCCATCATAAGATACCAAGTATTGGAGGGGTGTTGGAGAAATTATATTTGGTGAATTTACAACGTAATCTAAGATAGTTGTGTAAGAGATAAAACCAAGATAAATTTGTTTTAAAGAAAAATGGAAATCAACAATCGGTAAATTGGTTGTTCCGTAAATTGGTGCGGAGCGTAAAGTTGCATTTGCATTTCCTCCAGCAATGTAACCAAGTAATAACGTACCTCCTCCAGAAGCAGCACCAGTTAGAAGGGTTGAATTTGGTTCGAATGTTTTTTGAGCGCATTGAGAGCCATTGCTCAATGCTGATATTTGATATTGCGGTGTATAGGTTGAACCAATTGGAAAATCAACCATAGTTCTGTAATCTCCACCATCCATTAAAAAATCATTGGTTACGACATTATACGCATCGGTTGCCCTGTAAAGTAACATTTGTTTAGCTGCTACTCCATTGGATATAACATTATAACCTTGCTCAATTGCAGGTGATAAATCTTTAAAACTGAGGCTCCAAAAAATACCAACGTTAATGGAGGGTGAAGCATGGAGATATTGTAAAAGTAATTGAACTGCAACGGGGATATTTGCTCCACGATGTGGTGAATCGTGCGTAATCAGTAAGCGTGTTTGTGGATCGTGGCTTGTTAAAATTGGTAAACGCGTATCTTGATAGTAACCATTTTTTACGATGCTGGCTAAACCATACCGCGTAACCAAACCGCCCATACTCGAACCCCAAACAACATTTTGCTCAGTACTTCCAACAGATGCTTTTTCAGAATTAACGCGGCGTAAAACATTTTGAAATAAATTGGCATTGCGTCGAATATCATCAACACCATAATTGTAATCTATAAAAACTAAATCGTAGCCATTGTTGGGTTCTCCGTCTCCAATAATACCGTCTAAATGAAGGTTTAAAGACTTATCGTTAGGACCGTAAAGATTATTTGATTGATCCATTTCTTGTAAGAAATCTATAAGACTGTAATTATTGGCTTGTAATTCAGGTGCTAATAAACTCAAATCGAAACCTTCTGCAATAATAAGTGGTTTCCTGATTTTACCTGTGGTGTTTTTTTTGCTTAAAATATAAAATACTCTCCCACCTGAATGACCGAGTGGGTCGGAAGTTAAATTATGGGTAGGCGTTGTGAGAAAAGAGGGATCAATTAATTCTTGCTTATTATCAATTACGTAACAATTGGTACAAGGAACGGAACGCACGGAGAAATAAAACCAACTTTGGACAACAGTACCCGTTGAAGAAGTTGCTTTCACTTTAATTCTATAATCTCCTGTTAATGCCCAACTCACATTCATTGCTGTACCTAAAGTTACAGCGCGATAGCCTAAACCATCCGCAAAATCAACAGCAATTGAATAAGTTAGTGGTGATGCACTACAAAATGTCCCTGGCAGATTCGTATAGATTAAATCGCAGTTAAACATAAATTGTGTAACGGGTGTTGAAGAATAACTTATTGACGGAGCAGATGCGAACAAAGTTTGGGTTCTATACGGATTTTGTGAGCGCCCAGCAACATCAAATATTTGTCCATTTGTGTAAGTCAATAAATTGGCAGAAATCGCATCGGGTCGTAAATCATTATAATTGGCATAAACCAATGAAACGGGAATAACGCCCGATGTGACGTAATTCGCAACCGTAGTGTTTATATTACTTAATGCCGGAATTGTCGGTGTAGTAGTGCCAACATAGCTTGTTGCAAATGCACCATAAAGCATTCGCCAAGCATTCATATCTAATAGGTTACTGTCTAAAAGCGTTCCATTAAAATTATCCATCGCTAAAAATGGGTAGCCATACTCTTTGATATACTTTGTAGAGGCTTGGGTTTTATCAACGTTTTGAAAAACGGAATTCATTTTAGTTCGATACGCATCTTGTGCTAAAATGGATGGTGCATGGAGAAGAAAAGAAGAAAAGAAGAAAAGAAGAGTAACATGAAAAATTTTCATAAAAATAAGGATTAAAAGTGAGATAAAAAAATTTTGTTTTAAATAAATGAGGTTATTGGTACTTAATATCAAAACGGCCATCTGTAATTTTCAAAGTGTCACAACCAGACTGTTTGATGGTACAATAAAAATTACCAGAAATAATTTTGGCTACTTTATCAAACCTCGTTACGTTAAGTTTTCCACTACTGCTAAAGTTATTAGAAGTATCGTAATTAGGATTTGATGAATATTGGCTGCAATTTTGTAATGCTGGCTTATAGATAATATAGCTGACACTAAAATCACCTGTTTTAGGAAATACAATCGCTTCTTTTTTAAAATTTAAGGAGTCTAAACCAATATTTAGGAAGTCATTTTCATTTATTCCATCTAAATATCTAAGCCCGTTCAAATACAGTATTCCTCCATAAGAATTATTATCAAAATCCCAATGAGTAACAGGCTTAGTGCTCAAAAACTCATAATTCGGGTCTTTGTACCGCCAAACTACGCCATTAATTTTGCAAGCAAAAGTGCCTGTACCCGTTTGTGTTTCAGGTGGAAGCGTGTTTGAGTCGTCGGGTGTTGTACTCGTTTTAGTACATTGTGTTGTTGTAGTACTTAAAATAAAAAGCACGGCATAAAAAAGATACTTAACCATAATTAAAGTTTTTGTGTGAAGAAATAGAGAGTGAAAAACTGGTTAGAACCATATATGGCATTTTTAAAAATTTTGGAAATATTTTGAATTAGAGGTTTTAACAAATGCCGTTTTAATATTTTTTAAGTTGAGGTTTGAAAGTTGTTTTGAATAAGTTTGTTGTTAAAAAAAATAAATTTTATTGGTACTTTATGTCAAATCGCCCGTCCGTAATTTTCAAGCTATCACAACCATTTTGTTTGATGGTACAATAAAAAGTGCCTGCAATAATTTTAGCAGTTTGATCGAGTTTACTAATTGTCAATTTACCTGAGCTATAAAAATTCCTAGTTGTGTCGTTGATTGCTGCGGTACTATAATCTTTGCATTCATTAACATTGGAATCATTTCTAATAAATCGTACGCCAAATTCTAAGTTTGGCTTGTTAATAATTTTTTCTTTTTTAAATAGAAGGGAATCGGAAACAAGAGAGAGTAAATCTGTTGAATTAACCCCATCTACATAACGAATACCTCCAATATAGAGATAACCTCCATACATTGAAGGGTCAAACTCCCACCGCGTTTTAGGTGTTGTAAAAAAATTATCGGCATTTTTATATTGCCAAACTGCGCCATTAATTAGGCAAGCAAAAGTGCCTGCACCTGTTTGTGTTTCGGGTGGCAGTTCTGCATCAACCGCTGTTTTTTTGCAATGCAAACTCAAAAAGCAAAAGAGGATAAGCACCCAAAAATTCTGTTTAACCATAATTAAAGTTTTTGTGTGAAGAAATAGAAAACAAATTTTGAACCATGAGCTATAATTAAAAGGATGAAAAAATATTTTAAAATTGAGGGTTTTGCAAAAGCCGTTTTAATATTTTTTTAAGTTGAGGTTTGCAAGTTGTTTTGAATAAGTTTGTTGAAAAATAAGTAAGTTTTACTGGTATTTAATATCAAATCGCCCTTCAGTAATTTTTAAAGTGTCGCATCCAGCTTGCTTGATTGAACAATAAAAAGTGCCTGATATAATTCGTGAAGTCTGGTCAAGTCTAGTAATATTTAGTTTGCCAGAACTTGAAGCTTTTATAGTACTATCGGCGGGATAAGAATCAATTGTTCCACAAATTCTATTATTTTGAGTATAGTCGATGTATCTAATTGAAAACTCGAAATGAGAAGAATTAATGTTTTTCTCTTTTATGAAATTTAGAGAATCAGATGCTAATAGCAAAGCATCATTCTCAAACGTACCATCTGAATAACGAGCACCACCGATATATAAATAGCCTCCTAAATAATTTGGGTCAAATTCCCATCGCGTTTTAGGTGTTGTAAAAAAATTGTCGGCATTTTTGTATTGCCAAACCACCCCATTAATTTTGCAAGCAAAAGTGCCTGCACCTGTTTGTGTTTCAGGTGGTAAACCGTTAGGGTCAACCGTAGTTTTGCTGCATTGTGTTAAGCTGGTACAGAGCGCAAAAGCGAAGTACATAAAAAAGTTTTTTGTCATAAACAATTAATTAAAAGTGAAGAAATAAGAGCTAAAATGTTTTGTAACCATTGGCAAAATTTAAGGTGAAGTAAAATTTAAAAAATGGAGTTTGACAAATGTAATTTTTAGTTTTTTAAATGTTGCAAAGCAAAGTTGCAGGTAAATTTTGGGATATTTGAATCTCATTTCCATAAAGATAAAACTTTATTTATGCTATATCCATTAAAAATTTGGTTGTTTCGAGAGAAGTAGTTAATTTGTTAGAAATTATTATAAAACAAAAATTTTCTCACATAAGAAATAACATCTCATCGCAACTATGGCAGAAAAACCGACACTTCAAGTTTATCTTTTTAAAAACTTGTCATCGAAATTTACAAAGACTTCGGAAGCTGTTTCATCTCTAAAAAAATTATTAGGTGTTAACCAAGATGGTGTTTATAAGCGAATGCGTGGTGATTCAAATTTAACACCCACTCAAATCGAAGCTATTGCATCGAAGCATAAAATATCAATTGATGCGCATATTTTTAAGGACAGCGACTCTGTTTTGTTTCAGTTTAACCCATTCATAAAAACCATAAAAAATTTTGAGGATTATGTCAATGAACTATATAACGCCGTAAAACCTTTAAGCGAATTAGAAGGGTTAACGCTGCACAGCGCCAGTTCTGAATTACCACTCTTTTATTTTTTATCCTCACCCGCCTTGTTTTCTTTTAAAATGTTTGTTTGGGCGCGCTCTGTTTGGAATTTTGAACACATACAGAAAGAGAAATTTTCACCCCATCTGCTTTCTCCATCAACCCAAGAAAAAGCCCATCAAATTTGGGATATTTATGAAGCGCAGAACACAGTTGAAATGTGGTCATTAAATATTTTAGATAGTACGCTCAATCAAATTGAGTATTATTTTTCTACTAAAGTAATTCGAAACCAAACGGATGCCTTAATATTGTGCAAAGCATTGTTCGATTTGGTTTGTAATTTAGAGACAATGGTTACACAAGGCAAGAAAGTGACAAATGAAAACGCATCAGATGAAAGTTTTAAATTGTATCACAATGAAATTAATTTCACTAATAACACCATTTTAATTGAATGTGACACAGCTAATATTGTGTATTGCAATTTTGTTATTCCCGATTATTTAAGAACTACAGATGAGCGGATTGTAGAATATACACAAAATTGGTTCGATGACATTATTTCAAAAAGTACGCAAATCAGTTCTCAAAACAAAAAAAGTAGAAAATATTTTTTTGACCACCTATTCGAAAAAATAGAACACTTAAAACAGCGGATTGAAAAAAGTTAGAGGGATGTTTAGTATCTACAATTAGCTGCTCTTAATTTTTCTGCCCCCGGTGGTCTTGTTAATCTCATAATGCAACAATCATTTCTTAACTTTAATTGGAAAGAAAACAGTTTTTTACCAAAATATTCTTACTTTTGCGCCCAATTTTAAAATTTAGAATTAATTCTATCACACATTGTTATTTAATTAAACCATTTTATGGCTGATACAGGAGATATAAAAAAAGGCATTTGTTTTGTCCACAACAACGATATTTTTAAAGTTGTCGACTTTCAACACATAAAACCAGGTAAAGGTGCTGCATTTGTTTATGTGAAAATGAAAAGTGTTACTCGAGGCAACGTTTTAGAAAACAATTTCCCTTCAGGGCATAAAATTGAATTAATACGTGTTGAAATGCGCCAATCCCAATATTTGTTTAAAGACGAGATGGGGCTTAATTTTATGGATACTGAAAATTTTGAGCAATTCTTTGTGCCGGAAGGATTGATTGATAATGCCGATTTAATGAAAGAAGGTTTAATGATTGATATTAGCTTCAATGCTGCAAACGATTTGCCTTTAAGTGCCAGTTTGCCTACCGTTGTTACCTTAGCAGTAGAATATACTGAACCAGGTGAAAAAGGTAATACGGCAACCAACGCACTCAAACCCGCAAAATTAGAAACCGGTGCAGAAGTTAAAGTGCCACTATTCGTGAATACGGGCGATGTTATCAGAATTAATTCTGAGACACGTGATTATATGGATCGCGTAAAATCTTAAATTAATTTGCATCAAATACTTGCACATAAATAATTAATTAGTACATTTAACTTTGTTTTACAAAATTAGTATCCAATGACTTTTGAGGAAATCAAAGCGCTCATACAAATTGTCAATAAAAGCGAGTTATCAGAATTTCGCTTTAAAGATGGCGATTCGAAAATAGTTATTCGAACGTCTAAATATAGCAAAAACAGCTCACGGGCTGCACAAATTCACTATGCAACTTCACCAACAGTTGCTACGCCAAATTTTGCACCCTCAACACCCAACTTGAGTGTTGCTGATTTAGCACCTCTTCCGCCTAAATCACCAGTCGCCGTAGAAAAAACGCCTGATGTTGCGAGCAACTTGGTCGCTATAAAATCGCCGATTGTTGGTACGTTTTATACTTCTGCTTCGCCCGACAAACCCGCTTTTGTAAAAGTTGGTGACACGATAGATAAAGGTACAGTTGTTTGTATGATTGAAGCCATGAAGCTTTTCAATGAGATTGAATCGGAAGTGAAAGGTGAAATTGTTGAGATATTGGTTAAAAATGCTTCACCTGTCGAGTATGACCAAGTATTGTTTATGGTAAAACCTAAGTAAGCCATGAGCTATGAGCTATGAGCTTTGAGCCCTCATCAGGTTATGAGAAAGGCTTAAAGCTCAAAGCTCATAGCTCACGGCTCAAAAAAGAATCTATGTTTAAAAAAGTTTTAATAGCCAATCGTGGTGAAATTGCCTTGCGTGTTATCCGTACTTGCAAAGAAATGGGCATTAAAACGGTTGCAGTTTATTCTACTGCCGATGCCGATTCATTGCACGTTCGTTTTGCGGATGAAGCAGTTTGTATTGGTCCGCCTGCCTCGCGCGAAAGTTATTTAAATGTAACACGTATTATGGCTTGTGTTGAAATTACAAATGCCGATGCGATTCACCCAGGTTATGGTTTTCTGTCTGAAAATGCAGATTTTTGCGAAATTTGTACAGAATATGGTGTGAAATTTATTGGTCCAACGCCTGAACAAATTCGCAAAATGGGCGATAAAATCACTGCCAAAGAAACAATGATTGCCAATGGCGTTCCAGTTGTTCCAGGTTCGGATGGCTTAATAGCAGATGTGAAAGAGGGAAAAGAAATTGCACAAAAAATAGGTTATCCTGTTATTATAAAAGCAACTGCTGGCGGCGGTGGAAAAGGAATGCGGATTATACGCGACGAAGAAAGTTTTGAGTCGATGTGGAATACTGCCCGTTTGGAAGCGAAATCTTCGTTCGGCAATGATGGCATTTACATGGAAAAATACATCGAAGAACCGCGCCATATCGAATTTCAAATCGCGGGCGATCAATATGGTAACGTTTGTCACCTCTCTGAGCGCGATTGTTCTATACAGCGTCGTCATCAAAAATTAGTCGAAGAAGCACCTTCGCCATTCATGACCGATGAATTACGTGAAAGAATGGGAGACGCTGCTATTAAAGCTGCTCAAGCCATAAATTACGAAGGCGTAGGTACGGTTGAGTTTTTAGTAGATAAGTACCGCAATTTTTATTTCATGGAAATGAATACGCGCATACAAGTTGAACACCCTGTGACTGAAGAAATTCTTGATTTCGATTTAATAAAAGAACAAATAAAAATCGCGGCTGGCGAGAAAATTTCGGGCAGAAGTTATTTGCCAAAATTGTGTGCCATGGAATGCCGGATCAATGCAGAAGATCCTTTCAACGATTTCCGCCCATCGCCAGGTAAAATAACATCGTTTCACTCTCCTAAAGGACATGGTGTCCGTGTGGATACGCACGTGTATGCGGGTTATAATATTCCACCGTATTACGATTCGATGATTGCAAAGCTCATTGTGCGAGCGCAAACGCGCGATGAATGTTTGGCTAAAATGGAGCGTGCACTCGACGAGTTTATTGTTGAAGGCATAAAAACTACCATCCCATTCCATCAAAAATTGATGCAAAACCCAGATTTTCGTGCGGGTAATTTCACTACCAATTTTTTAAATATCTGGAATTTTAAAGAAGCTTAATATCAGTTTCGTGCAAAGGCGCAAAGCTATTTTTTGCGCCTTTGCGCGATTTATGACAATTAAACCATGTTATGCTTTACACGAAACTTCTTTTATTTTTTTTATTTTTAGTAAACTCTTTCGCGTTTTCTCAAATAAAAACAAGCTACAATCTCAAACCTTCAACTTATTGCAACCCTTTAAATTTGGATTACGGTTTTACGCCCATTCCCAATTTTTCAGAGGCAGGGCGACATCGCGCTACTGCTGATCCAGTCATTGTTTTCTTCAAAGATAAATATTTTTTGTTTTCAACCAATCAATGGGGCTATTGGTGGAGCGATGATTTGAATGATTGGCATTTTATCAGTCGCAGGTTTTTGTTGCCACGAAATAAAGTTTACGACGAATTGTGCGCACCAGCTGTTTGGGCGATGGGCGATTCATTGTGCGTTGTTGGCTCAACCTATACCGATGCTTTTCCGATTTGGTATAGCACCAATCCAACAAAAGATGATTGGCATATTGCTTGCGATTCATCGAAATCTGCCGCGTGGGATCCATCCGTTTTTCTCGATGACGATGGAAAACTGTATTTATACCATGGCTCGAGCAATTCGTTTCCTTTATATGGTCGCGAACTCGATAGAAAAACTTTGCAACCCAAAAGCGAGCGCGTTGATTTGATTAAACTCCACGACGATGAACATGGTTGGGAGCGTTTTGGCGAATATAACGACAATAATTTTCTTAATCCGTTCATTGAAGGTGCGTTTGTTAATAAACACAATGGCAAATATTATTTGCAATACGGCGCACCAGGTACTGAATTTTCGGGTTATGCCGATGGCGTTTACGTATCCGATAAACCTTTAGGACCATTTAAGTATCAAAAACACAACCCGTTTTGTTCTAAACCTGGCGGATTTGCGCGCGGTTCAGGTCATGGCGCTACTTTTAGCGATAGATATAATAATTTTTGGCACGTTACAACCAATACCATTGCTGTAAAAAATAATTTTGAACGCCGATTAAGTTTGTTTCCGACCAATTTCGATGCTGATGGCATTTTATGGTCGAATACTGCTTTTGGCGATTATCCAACCTCTTTATCATCAAATAATTCTGAGCATACAAAAAATCCATTCACGGGTTGGATGCTTTTGAATTATCAAAAACCTGTGCGCGCTTCATCAATTGATGGCAGTTACGCTCCTAATTTTGCCGTTGATGAAGATATTAAAACGTATTGGGCAGCGAAAACAAATCGAGTAGGAGAGTGGTTTGAATCGGATTTAGGCGCAGTTTCAACTGTCAATGCCATACAGATAAATTATGCTGACCATGATGTAGATTCTTCTGCGCTTGGAAAAATGAATGGCATTAACCACCAGTACAAAATATTTTCTTCTCTCGATGGAAAAAGATGGTCGTTATTGATTGACAAAAGCAAAAACACGACTGATGTGCCACACGATTACATTGAACTAACTCAACCGACTGAAACGCGTTTTTTAAAAATGGAAAATGTTAAAATGGCAACGGGAAAATTTGCGCTGAGTGGTTTTCGCGTTTTTGGTAAAGGTCATGGCACTGTTCCCGATTCCATTAAAGGTTTTATTGTTTTGCGACAAGAGAGCGATAAGCGCAATGCGTGGTTGCGTTGGTATCCGAACACACACGCTTACGCATACAATATTTGGTATGGCATTGCACCCGATAAACTCTATCAAAGCGTCATGCTCTACGGCAAAAATGAATACAACCTCAAAGCAATGGATAAAAATACGGATTATTATTTTTGTATTGAACCGATGAATGAAAATGGGGTGGGGAAGAGGACGACAATAATTAAGAATTAAATCTTTTTCCTAATTTCGCTTTTTGCGTCAATCCTTTCTTTTGTTCGTAATGTTTTTTATCAGCAACATAAACAATGCGGTCGATAATGGCATATATTTTTTCATTGGCATCTTTGAGTTCGAGTTTTAATGTGCGCGTACATTCATTATTAAGGGCAACATCGGCGCGAATATCTTCTATGAGTTCATCGGAAATAAGATATTTGGCATAAATAGTTGTTCGCGCAGGGCGAATAAATTTTATGCTTGCCGATTTATCCCAAACGACATATTCATTTCCAAAAATGCGCAGCAACATGAGCATATAAAACGGATCAGTTGCTGAAAACATAGAGCCACCAAAAATAGTACCTACGTAATTATACGTCCAAATATTCAATTTTATGCGCACGTGCACCTCTCGTGAATGTGCATCCCAAAATAATATTTTCCCACCCGAACCAAAATACATCGGATACCAGTTCAGAAAAGTACGAAATTTCCAAGTACTGAAATTTTCTTTTCGCGAAGTTTGTAGGAATGTGGGCTTCATGTTTTTTTAGAATCGAATGTAAGGAAAGAGAAACAAATAAACTCCACCAGTATACTTATTCTTTTTCGGTGATAACGCTTATCTTTTTCGTTAAATATTACCCCATATTCGCCTTAAAAGATTGTCGTTCTGACCAAAAAATAATTAACCCTACTGGCAGAGTTTATTTATTTCTCTTTCCTAAGAAAAATTATACTTCCAATAACTGAAAGCAAAGATGATATTAAAATAGCAATTTTAGATTGAATTATATGGATATCGTTTGAAAAAGCTAAGAGCGTAATAAATATTGACATCGTAAAGCCGATTCCTGCCAACATCGCAACGCCGAAAAATTGTTTCATTTTTACATCACTCGGCAAAGCACAATAACCTAAAGCCACTGACAAGAATGAAAAAGAAATAATTCCAATAGGTTTGCCAAGCACTAAGCCCAAAATAATTCCCAAACTATTGCTCGAGCTTAATCCAGAAAACCAATCGCTCGGAATTAAAATACAAGTATTGGCAAGCGCAAAAAGTGGCAAAATAAAAAATGCTACGGGTTTGTGAAGTAAATTTTCTAACCGCGAAGAGAAATCATCTTCATTATTGCGCTCAAATGGAATTGTAAACGCCAGTATGACGCCTGCAATAGTTGGGTGAATGCCCGATTTTAAAAAACAAAACCATAATGCCAAGCCCAGAATTAAATAAATAGAAAGGAACTTTATTTTAAGGCGATTAAGTAATATCAACAATCCTAAAATTAGCAAGGCGACTCCAAAATATAAGATTGTAAATCCTTTAGCATAAAACAGTGCGATGATTATAATAGCACCTAAATCATCGACAATGGCGAGTGCTGCTAAAAAAATTTTGAGTGTGTTGGGAATTCTATTGCCAAACAGCGATAAAATGCCAAGAGAAAATGCAATATCTGTTGCAGTTGGAATAGCGATACCACTTTGAAAAACAGTACCACGATTGAAAAAAAAGTAAATTAATGCTGGAACAATCATGCCACCAAGTGCAGCAGAAATGGGCAGTAAAGCATTTTTTACACTGGAAAGCTCGCCAACGTAAATTTCGCGTTCAATTTCTAAACCAATGAGCAAAAAGAAAATGGTCATTAAACCATCATTGATCCAAAATTCTATAGGTTGAGAAAATACTTGCGTGTGCCAAATATTCTGGTAGGAAGTGCCGAAATGAGAATTTGCCAAGAGCAACGAGAAAATGGTGCAGACAATGAGGATAAATCCGCCCGATTTTTCGCTGTTAAAAAAATTGTTGAATATGCGTGAGAGCATTGGCTTATGTCGATAATTTTTTGAATTTATATAAATAAGGTGCTTTATGTGCGCCACCGTTGTACTGTTTTTCTAAACGATCTAAAATATTTAAATTCAATATTTTTTCTTGAAAAGTATTGCGTTTTAAAGACTCTCCTAATATCGTTTCATACAGGCGCTGTAATGTATTCATAGTAAAAGTTGGCGGCATAAGATTAAAGCCGACGAGATGATAGTCAAGCGATTGCCGCATGGTTTCCAAGGCTTTTTCAATCATTTCGGGGTGGTCAAATACTAAATTAGGGAGGTTATTAATATCAAACCACTCGCTGCTCTCAAAAAACAAGCCTACCGAGGGAGTCACTTTTTGAAAATCTACTAATGAATAATAGCCGATAGATA